>JBMSKG010000043.1:0-14197 GCA_049419625.1 Paracoccaceae bacterium
ATCGAGCGCCGCGGTTCTGGCCGCTCGTGGTCTGTGGTCGAATACATCCCTGACCTTGGTCCGTACTCGGGCAAGACCTCCTCGACCAAGCTCAACGCATCGCAGCGCTACGGCAATACCGAACTCGCCTCCGAGGTTCGATTCTTCACGTCGGGTCAGGTGGGGGCGCTGTTTCAAATTACCCACAGCGGCCAATCTGGCGTGTTCAAGATCGGCTATGTCAATGCCGCAACGCCAGCGATCGAGGTCACTGGCATCGGTGACACCGGCACCGCCTCGGCCAAGATCAAGACCGGCATGCGGCTGCGTGTTGACGGCAATACCGGGACCGTAACGATCCTTGATTGAACCACCCGGGGGGCAGACATGTCCCCCGACCCCGCCACAAACGGACCACGCCCATGACGCCCGACCTTTCGCGCTATGACCCTGTCTGGCGCGCCGCCGAACCCTATATGCGTGCGCGCAAGAACGATGTGCATATCCCACTGTCCTTTGACTGGTGCGTGCGGCTGCTTGATCATTTTCCGCAGGCGGATCGCGATGTCTGCCTGCTCGCGATCTTGCTGCATGACATCGGCTGGTGGGCGATTGATATGGAGACCATCATCGCCGAGGGGTTTCGCAGCGAAAACATCCTTCAATCGGATGTGCGCTATCGCCATGAGGCCGAAGGTGTGCGGCTGGCATCCGAAGTTCTACGCGCAACAGGCTGGGATGCGGCCGTGATCGCGCAGGTCTGTGAGATCATCGACGGGCATGACACCCGCGAGACGCCCCGGCATTTGAACGACCGCATCGTGCGCGACAGTGACAAGCTGTGGCGCTATGAGGTGACGGGCACGGCGGTGGGCTGCGATTGGTTTGGAGAAACACCGGCCCAGAACTGTCTACGCAACGAAAAGATTCTGGCCAAGTTTGAAACCGAACCGGGCCGGGCGATGGCATCGGCGGCCTTGGCAGAGACACGCAAGGCGTTGAAAATTCATGTGCTTTAGGGGCTGACGATGGAAATGTTCATTGACGGGCGCTGGACGTCCTCGGTCAGCAGGGCGACCCAAGGGGTAACAGACCCACGCTCGGGCGCGGTGTTTGACACCGTGCCACAGGGCAATGCCGAGGATGCGGATATCGCCATCCGCTCGGCCCATCGCGCGTTTCAGACCTGGCGCGCAGTGCCGATGGCCGACCGCGTGCGGTTGCAGAAAAAACTTGCCCAGGCGATGCGTGACGCGGCCGACACCGTGGGCCGCGCACTGCACCGCGAGTTGGGCCGGCCCTTGCCCGCCTGCTTGCAAGAGGTGGGCCGCGCCGCGGATCTTTTGGACATCTACGCCGAAGAGGGGTTGCGACTGCACGCCACCATGACCTCGGGCGGGGTGGGGGAAAAGACCGTGGTCACACGTGATCCGGTGGGGGTAGTGGTGGCGATCACGCCCTTCAATTACCCTTTGAACCTGTTGATGTTCAAGCTGGGTGCTGCGCTGGTGGCGGGCTGTACGGTGGTCGCGAAACCTTCGGCGGATACACCCATTTCAACGCTGATGCTGGCCGAGATATTCCATAAGGCAGGCCTACCTGCCGGGGTGTTCAACGTGGTCACCGGCGCGGGTCGGGCGATTGGCGACGCGATGGTGAACCACCCCATCCCGCGCAAAGTGGCCTTCACCGGGGGCACCACGGCGGGCAAGGCGATTGCAGCCGCCGCTGTGCAAACCATGAAACGCGTCACGCTGGAACTGGGCGGCCAATCGGCGGCGATCGTCTGTGCCGATGCCGACATCGACAAGGCCGCCGAGGCGATTGCACGGCATGGCTTCGCCAATTCAGGGCAGTTTTGCTATCGGGTCAATCGCATTTATGTCGACCGCGCGGTCTATCCGGCTTTCTTGGATAAGCTCCTTGCCCGCGTCCAGACCTTCACCCTCGCCCCCGCAGGCGGTGATGGAGACCTTGGCCCCTTGGTCAACGAAAAGATCTATTCGAACAGCGAAATTCAGGTCCAGGACGCCCGCGCCAAAGGTGCGCGCATTCTGTGCGGCGGGCAACGACACCGAGGTCCCGGCTTTGACGGCGGGTTCTACTATCAGCCGACGCTGGTCGCCGATGCCACGCATGAGATGCTGGTGCTGACCGAGGAAACGTTCGGCCCCGTGCTGGGAATTTGCCCGGTGGATGATCCTTGGCAGGCATTGCAGTTTGCCAATGACAACCGCTACGGCCTTGCAGGCTTTGTCTTTACCCGCGACCTCGCCCGTGGATTGACGCTCTGCGAAGGGATGGAGGCCGGGTCGGTCTGGCTGAACGACATTCAACGCTCCTCGCATTACGAACCCTTTGGCGGGGTGAAGGAAAGTGGGGTGGGGCGTGAAAAGGGGCGCTACGGCGTCGAAAGCTATCTGGAATACAAAACGATGTATCTGAGTTACGAGGTTCCAAAATGACCACGCTTCTGCGCCCGCAAGATGAGGTACTTTGGGCCGAGGCCAAGCCCTTTCTTGACGTACGCAACAATGACGAACACACGCTGGTCGCCTATGGCGTGGCCAAGGCGCTGCTTGCCCAAATTCCACAGGCCGAGGCAGATATCGTCCTTCCCGCGATCTTGTTGCATGATGTGGGCTGGAAACGAATTCCGCCGGATCTCCTCTTGGCCGCCATTGGCCGCAATCCGACCCGCAAGGATCTGGTCTTTGACCATGAACGCCACTCGGTCGTCATCGCCCGTGATATTCTGACGCGGCATGGCCTAGGACGGATCGAGGAGATCCTGGCCATCATCGACGGGCATGACACCACGCTTGAGGCGCGGTCGCTGAACGACGCGGTGATGAAGGATGCTGACAAGGGCTGGCGCACGACGCCGCACGGCATGCGGATCATTCGCGGCTGGTATGATTGGTCATTGGCAGACTACATCGACATGGTCACCGAGCTGTCGAACCCCCGCCTTCTGACCGCGCCAGGTAAAGCGATGGGCGAAGGTTTTGTCGCCAGCCTAAGGGCAGAACAGGAACTTGCACGCTACATGGAGGCGACATGACAGACCTTGGATTGCAGGGCAAACGTGTGGTCGTCTCGGGTGCCGCCGGGGGCTTAGGACGGGCTTTTGCACAGGCCTTTGCAGACGCGGGCGCTGAGGTTCTGGCCTGTGATGTAAACCGGGCGGGCTGCGATGAAACCGCAAGCCTGATCTCCACAAACGGTGGCCGGTGTCACGCTGCGACGGTTGACGTGACCAATGCCGCCAGTTGCGCCGCGCTGGCCGATTTGGCCGGGGCGCAGATGGGTGGGGTGGATGTGCTGGTCAACAATGCCGCCCTATACGGCGGGCTGGAGCGCCGCGACTTTGAAGCAATTGACGAGGCGGTCTGGGACCGGGTCATGGCGGTCAACGTCAAGGGTGTCTGGCAGATGTGCCGAACCTTTTCGCCCGCACTGCGTGCCAGCAAAGGGGCGATTGTGAATGTCGCGTCGGCCACGGTGTTTTCGGGCTCACCGCAATGGATGCACTATGTCGCCTCCAAAGGCGCGGTCATCGCCATGAGCCGCACCATGGCCAAGGAAATGGGCGTGGACGGGGTGCGGGTGAATGTGATTGCGCCCGGCTTTACCATGACCGAGGCCTCGCTGGGCCTGATCGAAAACGCCCGCAGCTATGGGGTGGACCGCGCCGCGCTGAAACGCCCGGCAGAGGCGGAAGACATCGTTGGCGGGGCCCTGATGTTGGCCTCGCCTCTGTCAGCCTACATGACCGGGCAAACGCTGGTCATTGATGGCGGGCGGCAATTCATTTGACGGGGGACAGCATGGTTCAGGTCACATTTATCGAAGCGGACGGCACGCCCCGCGCCATCACGGCAAAGGTGGGTGAGCCGCTGATGTATCCCGCACGTAATGCCGGGGTGAAGGGCATTGTCGCCGAATGTGGCGGCTCGGCCATGTGCGCGACTTGCCACTGCTATGTGATCTCGTCACCCGCAGGCGCCTTGACCGCGCCCAAGCCGGACGAGGCGGACACCATCGAATTCAACGCCCATGAGCCGCGTGAGACCAGCCGCCTGACCTGCCAGATCATCGTGACCGAAGCCTTGGACGGCGCGGTGTTCGAGGTGGCAACAGGGCGCTAGAGCCGGGCTGCCAGCCGCGCGCCTTGATCAATTGCGCGTTTCGCGTCCAACTCCGCTGCGACATCGGCCCCGCCGATCACATGGGCGGTGACACCCGCGGCGACAAGCCGGTCATAAAGCCCGCGCTCGGGCAACTGACCGGCGCACAGCACCACATCATCCACCGCCAAAAGCTGCGGCTGCTCGTCACGGGTGATCCATAACCCCTCATCGGTGATGCGGTCATAGCTGACGCCGCCCAGCATCTTGACGCCCTTGGCCGCCAAGGCCGCCCGGTGAATCCAGCCGGTGGTCTTGCCCAGACCACGTCCGGGCTTTTCGGCCTTGCGCTGCAAAAGCCAGACCTCACGGGCGGGCGGTTCGGGCGCGGGTTCGCACAGGCCGCCACGGGTTTCAGCTGGGTCGCCCACGCCCCATTCCTTGCGCCACTCGGCTGGGTTCAAAGTCGCCGATTGACCATTCGCGACCAGATACTCTGCCACGTCAAACCCAATGCCCCCCGCGCCCACAATTGCAACACGCTTGCCGATCGGGGCACCTTGCAGCACCTGCAAATAGCTTTTCGCCCGCTCTTGCCCCGGAATTTGCGGGTCACGCGGGCTGACACCGCTGGCGACGATGACATGATCAAACCCTGCCAAATCGGCGACATCCACCGCCGCACCAAGACGGGTTTCCACGCCCAGACGGTGGGTTTCATGGGCAAACCACGCGACAAGCCCGTGAAACTCTTCCTTCCCCGGCACCTGTTTGGCCAGATTTAGCTGACCCCCCAACTCGGTGGACTGGTCAAACAGCACCACCTTATGGCCGCGCAAAGCGGCCACCTTGGCCGCCATCAACCCCGCAGGGCCAGCGCCCACAACCGCAATCCGCTGCGGAGTTTGAGCGTGTTCATAGGTCAGAACCGTCTCATGGCAGGCACGTGGATTGACAAGGCACGAGGATAACTTGCCGCTGAAGGTGTGGTCTAGACAGGCCTGATTGCAAGCGATGCACGGCGCAATCTCGGCAGAACGGCCACTTGCGGCCTTCGCCACGAAATCAGGATCCGCCAGAAAAGGCCGCGCCATCGAGACCATATCGGCCATGCCAGAGGCCAGCAAACTCTCGGCCACCTCTGGCGTATTGATGCGGTTTGAGGTGATGACGGGAATTCCCACCTCCCCCCGCAACCGCCCTGTCAGATGCGCAAAGGCGGCGCGCGGCACGCTGGTGGCAATCGTCGGCACGCGCGCTTCGTGCCAACCGATGCCAGTGTTCAAAAGACTGGCCCCCGCCCCCTCAATCGCGCGGGCCAGTGTCACCACCTCGTCCCAGGTTGAGCCATTGGGAACCAGATCGATCAGGGAAATCCGATAGATCAGAATGAAATCCGGCCCCACCGCCTGCCGCACCCGGCGCACCACCTCGACCGGCAAGCGCATGCGGTTTTCATAGGCTCCCCCCCAACGGTCGGCGCGGCGGTTGGTGTGGGTGACCAGAAATTGGTTCAGGAAATAGCCCTCAGACCCCATCACTTCGACACCATCATACCCCGCCTCTTTCGCACGGATTGCGGCGGTGACGATATCTGCGATCTGCTTTTCGATGCCTTCTTCGTCCAATTCTCGCGGGACAAAGGGCGAAATCGGAGATTTGACAGCGCTGGCCGACACGCAGTCCTTGCCATAGGCATAGCGGCCCGCATGCAAAATCTGCATGGCAATCCGCCCGCCCGCCTGATGCACCCGGTCGGTGACAAGGCGATGATTTTCTATGTCTTTATCGCTGAACAGCCCTGCGGCACCGGGAAACACACCACCCTCACGGTTTGGTGCCATCCCACCCGTGACCATCAGGCCCACGCCGCCACGGGCCCGTTCGGCATAAAACTCGGCGACCCGGTTCCAGTCGCCGGTTTCCTCCAGCCCAGTGTGCATCGACCCCATCAGAACCCGGTTCTTCAAGGTCACATGCCCCAGTGAAAGCGGGGCCAAGAGGTGGGGATATTGGATCATGCTGTCCTCCTGCACGCCACGATGCACCGCCGCGCCCCGGCTGTCACGCCCAACGCGGCGTCACGCGGTTGACGTGAGCGGATCGGCCCCCTATCCCTGCGTCCAAACGCGGAGACATGATGCCAGACCTGTTCGCCTATACCGACGGAGCCTGCTCGGGTAATCCTGGCCCCGGTGGCTGGGGTGTCTTGATGATTGCCCGTGACGGCGGCACGGTTGTGAAAGAGCGTGAACTGCAAGGCGGCGAAAAGCTGACGACCAACAATCGCATGGAACTGATGGCTGCGATTTCGGCGCTGGAAGCGCTGTCAAAACCGGTTGAGATCACCATTGTGACCGACAGCGCCTATGTGAAAAACGGTGTGACTGAGTGGATTCATGGCTGGAAGCGTAACGGCTGGCGCACAGCGGGCAAAGACCCGGTGAAAAATGTCGAGCTTTGGCAAAGACTTGATGCAGCGCAGGCGCGTCATAAAGTGATCTGGCGCTGGATTAAGGGGCATGCCGGCCATGCCGAGAACGAACGCGCCGACGCATTGGCGCGCGCCGGAATGGCGCCGTTCAAAGGCTAGGGCAAGGACTTAGATCCAGTCGAGATTGACCTTACCGGGCGCATAGGTTTCTGAAACCTTGTCACGCAGCGCCTTGTAGCGGTCGCGAAGCTCCTTGAACTTGCGTTCATGGGTTTCAGCGACCAGACAGCGCACATTTAGGAACAACTGTTCGGCATCCATCTTCTCCAAGATGTCAAGCTCGGCACCTTCGATGTCCATCTTGATAAAGACCACCTCGCCACGCGCTTTCACCTGATCCGCCACCCAGTTTGGAAAGTCGATCAAGGGCACCTCCACCGAATTTTCCGCGTCAATCCGCCGGCCCCCATCCAGAATGGTGGACTTGACCGAGGCGCCCTCAGGATTGTCACCGAAATTGTCGGCCCGCATCAATCGCACAGTGCCAGAGCCAACGCCAACAGCGGCATTGATCAACCTCACGTTCGGGACATGTGCGAATTTCTGCTCGAGAGTCTTAAATGCAAAGGGGTCAGGTTCAAACGCAACCACATCTGCACCGGTGGCGGCCAGCCGTTCAGTCACCACCCCCATGTTCGCCCCGCAATCCACGGCCAAATCGCCGGGTTTAAGCATAGCGGTGATCGCGGTCAGATAACCCTCAGCCCAAGCCTTGCGAAGATTGCGCTTCTGGCGCCTGATCAGCGCTTCAATCTCGTCCGGAGTTTCAGGCAAGGGCTTGTTCTTTTCACCTTTCTTGCCACGCTTCCCATGAATTTCCTCGGGCTGATCTTCATCGTCGTCGCTCATTCTTCAAGCGCTCCGGCCGGGTTCACGCCCAGCTTTTCACACATGCGCGCAGCGTAAGATCCTGCCATCGGCGGGTTCTTGCGCCACCAAGGCCTTGTGCCATTTGTATAGAGATGAACTGAGAGCGTATTCTCGGTGAAATGCCCCTCAACGTTGCAATGGGGGTCGTAGAACACATCGTTCAACTGGAATGGAACGGGATAGAGATAGTCATAACTGAGCGCTCGTTCATAATCGCCCGTTTGCTGGGCAAAGTGCGTGAACGCCTGCGGACCAAAGGCGGTGCGTTCTGCATTATAGATGCGAACGGCCTGCGGCAGGCTCGTGTCCTGTTTTTCGATACGCTTTCTCTGCTGTTTGTTGAACCACGCCGGTGCTGCAGGTAGATTTTCATAATAATCAAGAAGTTGATCCATCAACGCGCCCTTTTGCGGGATGTAGACCACCCCACAATTCAGCGCGCCACGAAAGCCGTGACCGGCAAAGATGTGGGTCATGTCATCTGGAAACGGCTTGTGGCAGTAGGCGTCGCAGTCGATCCAGACCGCATCAGTTTTCTGAATCATCTTGTAGCGAAACACATTCGACAGGAAAGATTCCGAAGTCTGGCGCACGATATCCATGTCGATCGCCATGATGTCAGTGGCCGGCTTTACGATCACCCCCTCTGGCACGTTTGATACCGTGTCGGTGCAGTAGAGCGTTGTCGGATGGCCCTGCCGAACATGTGACAACAGGCAAAGCTGGTTCAGATAGTGCAGCTTTTCCCCGATCCAAAGCGAAGCAACAGGGCGGCGAATGGGGGTGGACATGAAATAATAGCCTCTTTTGTGTCAATTTTGGAAACATTGCCGCAGAGATTAGGGCAAGTCTAGTTGGTCATTCCAAATCGCCGCCCTGCTGCAGCACGAGATTGGCCTGCAATCGGAAGCCCCGGCAAATGTTGGGATCAAAACTCTGTTCAGCCTGATAACCAAAGGATTGAAGAAGGGGCTCAATCTCGGACAGTTTGGAATGCCACGCCTCGAGCAGACGTCCATATAGAAAAACCTGTGTTGGACGAAGCGCAGACAGCTTGGAAAATGCCGTAGCCAAGACGTCCGGACCAAGCCGCGCATCCGCCAATAGAAGACTCGTCGGACTGGTTTGCCGGATCAGCGCAGTCAGGTCCGGGACCAGGTCTAGCAGTCGCTGATCCGATAGAATGAAACGGTCGTTGAAGGCCCGGTTGGAAATGGCGCAGACCGCTTGCATCATCTGTCGCAGGCCGGGTTGATCCTCGTGCAATGTAAAGTGAATGTCCGTTCGTATATTTACACAATGCCCTGCCAGAAACCCTACCGCAGAGCCGATTTCCAGCACGCGCGCCTTCTTGTCCAGCACAAGCGGCATCTTGCGGGCCAATCCACGCTCAAACTTTCCAGCCTGTATGAGCGGCAGAACATGGGTTGCAAAGACCCGTGGATCGAGCGGAAGCTTCATGCTGTGGTTTGGAAAAACCTCTAGCTTCATGTCCACGGACAGGTCGATTGGACCGACGTTATACGAGCCCATAGGCACTGCCTCGACAGGCGGTTCTTTGGGCCCCGACTTCCGATCGGCCTTCGCCTTGGCACCCCGCTGCTTTTCCACATCCGACATCAAGGCGGCAATCTTTTCCTTGTCTCGGGCTTGGGGTGGCTTGGCCACGATCTGTGAGATCGGCACCGCCGAGGCTGCAGAGAGGCTGGCCACCAGACTGCGATAGGCCTCTGTCTCTTTCAACTCAGCCAATCTGGTTTCGGCGCGCTGCACCGCCGCATCATGCAAGCGGCGCAACGTTGGGTCTGTCAGAAGCTGCGCGATAATCCGGTTTCGTACCTCGCTGTAGCGCAGCATCGTCTCGTCGCGCACCTCGTTACGATCCTGTAAAGACCAGTAATCACTGTTGTATTTGTCGGCCTTGTTATTCACATTACCGCGCATCTTGCGGATGGCATAACTGTCGACTGAATTGACGGCGTAATGGTTAAGCTGAACCCAATCATAGCCAACTGTCCGGGTAATGGACCGCCAGCCGCGAAACTTGAAGTAATCCTCCATCTCGCGGCCAGACCCATTCAGCCATTTCACCTGATCAGGAAACTCGGTCTTGATATGACGCGTCTTCATCTTAGGGCGATGAATTCCAAGCTTCCAGTAATCGGGATGGAAGCTGAACAGGGTCTTGACGCCCCAGCCCTTGTTCCATGTCGGAGGGGCTGCCATCAGGTATTGCTCGGTCACCGGCGCGCGGCTCCAGTCGACGACGCCACCTGAGCCGAAGATGCGCCATGTCACAACGATGCCATTGGCATTTTGCGCCTTGGCTGCCGCGATCAGATCATCAAGCGTGCCATCGCCATATTTGATCGACAGGAACTCATCGGCGTCAAATACCATGACCCAATCAGACTGCCCGACCACCGGCTCGTCTTGGGCATAGTTCAAAGCAGAGGGTTGCGGCCGAATACCCTCGGGGATCACGTTGCGCCGGTGATGACATAGCCCAAGCTCTTCCAACCGGATCAGCATGTCATCTGTGCCATCAGAACAGTCGTTCGTATACACGACAAGATCGGTAAACCCGATGGCCAGATGATGCGCAACCCATTCAATGACAAAAGGACCCTCGTCCTTCATCATGGAAACTGCGGTCACTTGGCCATGAGGGCTTTTGTGGCGCTTGAGATCAAACGGCACAGTGCCCCAGAGGTCAGATGCCCCCCGCGGCCGATCTGCCGAAGCTGTCGCCTGTTTGGCTGTGCGTCCCGCCGCCACGTCTGCCCTTCCTGCCGGTTCTCCGCTGGGCCACCCACCCCGCCGCTTGCGCCGATCTCTTGCTGAGACTGACGATAGGCGATGGGCCGTGTCATCGGCAAGAAGCCTTCCCCCAGTTGACTGCCTGTATAAAGCAAGTTCATGGGTCGACTGTTGCGAATATGGCTACAATTGGGCCGATTTCGTCTGGTCTTGCGGATGAAAGATGTCTTTGACTTCGACATACTTCGTAATGTGGCCGATTGTGGCCGATCAACAGAGTTCCGAATGTCGCCTCGCCTGACCATTTATTTCATTGTTGAACCGCCGCGATATGAGTTGATGGCCTGCTATCTTGCGGGCTCGTTGCGCCAGCAGTTCGGCAGAACAGTCGCGCTGATCGGCTATTGCCCGGATGACAAGATCGCAACCGTCTCACAGGACGTGCGCGCCGTTCTTGCCAAACTGGAATGTGAGGTGCGCCCTTTCAAAGTGGCCGATCGATTCACACCGGACTATCCTCACGGCAATAAAATCCTTGCAACACTCGAGCCTCGCGATACCGAGTTTTCAGCCTTTTTCGACAGCGACATCCTTTGCCTGCGCCCCAACGCCGTCGAGAACATTGTCAAAGATGGGCATGTATCCCTGACCCCAGCCGCTTCGATGGTGTGGGGCAACGGCAAAACTTGGCATATGATTTACGAGACCTGCGGCATGCCTCTTCCCGAAGGCCGGGTGAAGCTGATGCGCCAGAAGGGTGATAGAGAGAGGCTGCCCTACTTCTCGTCAGGACTGTTTTCCTTTCCTGAACAGCATCGCAATGTCCAAGGGCACTCCTTCGCCGAGGTCTGGATGGATGTCGCACAAACCATTGACCGCAATGAAAACATTCCAGGAAAGCGCCCGTATCTTGACCAAATCAGCCTGCCGCTGGCTATTCAGAAGTCGGGCCTTGGATGGAACTTGCTGCCCGAAGAACAGCACTTCATTCTTGGAGGCAGCCTTCGAGGAGAACCCTTGCCCGAGGGGCGCGAGATTTTCACGGTACATTACCGAAAGTGGGAAATCCTGAAAGAGGTTGGGCTTGCCAAGCAGGGCAAGCGCATGCTCGAGGCGCAAGCGGGTGTTCGTCGGATCGATCAAATTTCAAAGACGGATCAGCCCAGCACGGCCTAGCGATCACGCTTGCATTATACGAACATACGTTCATAATTGTGCGATGGCTCGTACAAAAACCCAATCTGATCCTGACGTTGCCGCCCATCTGCTGTCAATTCTTGCAGAACAGGGCGAGAAGGGTCTGACGTTTGGAATGCTGTCCCAACGGTGCGGACTGGCACCTGCCACTCTGGCGCAACGGTTTGGATCGGTCGAAGGTATGGTTCGCCGCGCGGTCCTATGTGAATGGGATCGGCTGTCTTTGGCAGTAAGCGAACTGGAAGCCGAAGCTCATATCTCGTCAAAGGGCGCGCAGGCGCTGCTCAAGAACATTCCCCTGCCCAGCCCGCATGTGTTGGCATTGTCACTACGCGATACTGACTTGCGAAGTGCAGCAGAGGCTTGGCGCGGGCAGGTTGAAGCCGCCTTGGCGACACGGCGCGGAGGCGGGTCGCGCGGGCGCGATGCCGCGGCGATGATCTTTGCCGCTTGGCAGGGCCGTTGCCTATGGGACGCGGCTGGGGGCAAGGGGTTCCGGCTGAGCGAACTGTTAAGGGCTCTGCCTTAACGGATATAGGTTTTCCACAGCCAAATCAGTAGGATAGCGCCTAGAATCGCCCCAACAAAACCCGCCATCCAACCCGAAATCAGCACCAATGTACGTAAGATGAAGCCACCCAGAAGGGCACCCGCGACACCAATCGCGATGGTGGTCAACGGGTCAGTGTTCAGTCCCATGATCCGGGTGGCCAAAAACCCGGCTGCGATGCCGATGATGAGAAACAGAACGACGGTAATATTGGCCTCATGATTGCCTACACGTCATATGGGGACGGGTGCCGGCACATGAAAGATGCCTAGCCAACGAATTCCGGCATGGCAAAGCCGCGCAGCAACTCTTCGGGCTGCATCGGCCTTTTTCCCTCGCGCTGCGCCAGCTTGATCTCAACGGCATCCGTGCCGCACGCGATGGTCAAACCGCTCAGAACCTGCCCCGGCCGGCCCTGCCCAGCAGCTAGACGAGAGCGCAACAGCTTCACCCGCTCGCCGTTGATATCGCACCAAGCGCCAGGGAAGGGTGACAGCCCGCGGATTTGGCGATCCACCTCGACCGCTGGCCGAGACCAGTCAATCCGCGCTTCAGATTTGTCGATTTTCGCAGCATAGCTCACGCTTTCGACGGCCTGAGGCTGCGCCGCAACTGGCAACGACGCCAAAACATGAATAATCATTCGGCAACCCATAAACGACAACCGGTCATGCAAATCTGAAGTGGTTTCTTCAGTGCCGATGGATGTGCTTTCGCGCAGCAGCACCGGCCCAGTATCCAAACCGGCGTCCATCTGCATGATACAGATTCCAGTTTCGGCATCTCCCGCCAGAATTGCGCGATGAATAGGGGCCGCCCCTCGCCAGCGTGGCAAAAGCGAAGCGTGGATATTCAGGCAGCCAAAGCGCGGCGCATCTAGGATAGGCTGTGGCAGGATCAGCCCATAGGCGACAACGACAGCCACATCTGCACGAAGATCAGCGATCTCTTTCGCTGCAGCCTCGCTGCGCAGCGAAACCGGATGACGGACCGGCAAACCCAGCTCCAGCGCACGGGCGTGAACGGGTGTTGGTCGATCCGCCTTGCCGCGCCCTGCGGGGCGGGGCGGCTGGCAGTAAACGGCAACAATTTCATGATCTTGATGCAGCGCATTGAGCACTGGAACCGAAAACGCCGGTGTGCCCATGAAGATAACTTTCATGCCCGTTTCCGCAGTTTTTCGGCCTTGGCCAGCAGCATTTTCCGTTTAAGCGGCGAGAGGTGGTCAAAATACATCTTGCCCGCCAGATGATCGATCTGATGCTGCACCGAGGTGGCCCAGAGGTTGACGAAATCGCGCTCTTCAACTTCGCCCTTGTCGTTCACAAACCGCACCGTCACCGCACGCGGGCGGGCGATCACAGCCGATACGCCGGGCAGGTTCGGACTGGCCTCGTCATGCTCTCGGGGCTGCACCGAGGCGTGCAGCACCTCGGGGTTGGCCATCAGAATGGCTTGGCCACGCGTCTCGGAACAATCCACCACCGCCAGTCGCAGCGGAATGCCAATCTGCACAGCGGCCAACCCATAACCGGGCATGGCTTCCATGGTATCCACCATGTCTGCCCAAATGCCGCGCACCTCATCGGTGATGGCGTTCACATCGGCGGCGGGGGTTTTCAAGCAGGCATTCGGCCAAGGCAGACAGCGGCGAACGGCCATCAGGAGGACCGCGCGCGTTCGCGCTTTAGCTTTTCCATCTTGCGGGTGATCATCTGGCGCTTTAGCGGGCCAAGATAATCGATGAACAGCTTGCCATCGAGGTGATCGATCTCATGCTGCACGCAGGTTGCCCAGAGCCCGGAAAAGGTGCGTTCCTGTGTGGCACCCTCAAGGTCCATCCACTCCACCGTCACCGAGGCAGGACGCTTCACATCGGCATATTGCTCGGGGATCGATAGGCAGCCTTCTTCGTAGATGCTCACATCCTCAGACGCCCAGACAATACGCGGGTTGATCAGGGTCATTGGCTCTGGCGGGCCGTCTTTGATGCAATCCATTACAATAACCCGCCTCATGACTCCCACTTGCGGTGCAGCAAGGCCGACGCCAGGCGCGTCATACATGGTTTCCAACATGTCCAACGCCAACGTCCGAACTTCGGGCGTGACATCGGCCACAGCCTCGCAAGGCTTTTTCAGGCGCGGGTCGGGATGGATCAGGATAGGACGGATCATGTTTTCGGATTTACGGCGCAGGGACGAATGGTGCAAGTAG
>JBMSKG010000044.1:0-14076 GCA_049419625.1 Paracoccaceae bacterium
ATATCGCCGCAGGCTGCGAGATCGCGGATGAAAACCTGTGGCCCAAGGCCCCGGCGGATGCGATCATCTTCGGGCTCAAGGAACTGCCCGAGGATGGCACCCCGCTCACCCATCGCCACATCATGTTCGGCCATGCCTACAAGGGCCAGCCTGCCGGGCAGATCCTGCTCAAGCGGTTCAAGGCCGGGGGCGGCACGCTCTATGACCTGGAATATCTGGTGGACACGACCGGCCGGCGCGTGGCGGCCTTTGGTTATTGGGCAGGCTATGCAGGGGCGGCGGTCAGCTTGAAATGCTGGGCCGCGCAGCAGCGTGGCGGCATTGTGGGACCGGTGTCGAAATACCCCGGCAAAGACGCGCTTTTGGCCGACCTTGCGCGCGATCTTGGCGGGCCTGCCCGCCCGCGCGCCATCATCATCGGGTCCAAAGGCCGGGTTGGCACCGGCGCAGCCGATCTCTGCGCCGCGATGGGGGTTGAGACCACCCTTTGGGACATGGCCGAAACCGCCAGCGGCGGGCCGTTTCCGCAGGTTCTACAGCACGAGATTTTCCTCAACTGCATCCTCGCCCGCCCGGGCTGCCCGGTCTTTGTGCCCGCCAGCGCCAAAACAGATGCCCGTAAGCTGACGGTGATCGGCGATATCGCCTGCGATCCGACGTCAGATTTCTCGCCGATCAAGGTCTATGACCGCGTCACCGAATGGGGCGAACCGGCGCTGCGGGTGGCGGACAATCCGCCCTTGGATGTGACCGCGATCGACAACCTACCCTCGATGCTGCCGGTGGAATCGTCTGAAGATTACGCCGCGCAACTCTTGCCCAGCCTTGTGACCCTGACCGATCTTGGCGCAGGCGTCTGGGGCCGGGCCAAAGCCGAATTCGATACACACACCTCCGGCCTTTAGGCCGATTTCTGAAACAGAAATCGGTCCGGAGTTTGTGTCAAACTCCGGGTCGCGCAAACTGGGAGAGAGAACATGACGATTCATTGGTGCGGCACGGGGCTGTCGTCGGGTCCGGGTCTGCGGCGGCTTCTAGAGGCCGGGCAACAGGTGGTGGTCTGGAACCGCACGGTTGAAAAGGCCCGCGAAGTGGTGGGCGACCTGACCCAAGACATCCGCCCCTACAGCCTTGAGGCGTTGACGGCGGCCCTGGCACCCGGCGACATCGCCGTGTCGATGCTGCCTGCCGATCAGCATGTCTCCATCGCCAAGGCTTGCCTTGCCAAAGGGGCGAATTTCGTCTCCTCTTCCTACATCGCGCCGGAAATGCGCGCGCTGGATGACGAGTTCCGCGCCAAGGGTCTGGTGTCGGTCAACGAGGTGGGCCTCGACCCCGGCATTGACCACCTCATGGCGCATGATCTGGTGGCCACCTACCGCGCCTCGCCCGCCTATCACGCGGATAACGTGCTGTCCTTCGTCTCCTACTGCGGCGGCGTGCCGAAAATCCCGAACCCCTTCCGCTACAAGTTCTCTTGGGCCCCGGCAGGCGTATTGAAGGCCCTGCGCTCGCCTTCGCGGAGCCTCAAGAACTTCAGCGAATTGCGCGTGAACCGCCCTTGGGATGCGATCACCCGCTATGACGCGCCCCTGCCGCAGGCGGAAAGCTTTGAGGTTTATCCCAACCGCGACAGCTATCCCTTCATGGACGACTACCGCTTTGACAAGGCTTGGAAGGTGCGCGATTTCGTGCGTGGCACGATCCGCTTGAATGGCTGGGCCGACGCTTGGACGCCGATCTTCCGCGAGATCGAGGGGCTGGAAGGCAAGTCGGATGCCGAGATCAATGCCGCCCTGACCGCGCGGGCCGACGCGCTGTTGAAAGAGAACTCCTACGCCCCGGGCGAGCCAGACCGCGTGGTGCTCTTCGTCAGCCTGAAAGCTGAACGCGACGGACGCGCGGTGTTCGATCAGACCTGGGCGATGGATGCCTGGGGCGATGCGCGCGGCTCGGCCATGGGGCGGCTGGTGTCAGTGCCGGTATCCTTGGCGATCGAGACGGTGCAGGCCCGCGAATTCCCCGCCGGTGTGCATGCCGCACCCCATGACCCCAAGCTGATTGCCAAGTTTCTGGGTCAGGTCACCCATCTCGCGCAGTACATGAGCCGCGTCGATCATCTGGCCTGACAGGCCGCGCTGCCGGATGGGCCAGAAAGCCCATCCGGCGCATCACGCCACAAAGGCGCCACATTTCGCGATCCCCCCGCCAGTTTGAGGTGACATCGTGGGGTCACACAGCTATGCTTTGTCGCAAGAATGACCCGCAAGGCGGGCAGCCCCAAAGAGCAGACACGCATGGCATCGCGCAGCACAGGATCCCTGATGGGCAGCCTCGGCACTCGCTGGGCGATGCGGCGTGCCATGCGAGCACTGCCCGCACGCGGCTTTGTGGGCCAACCCGAGCCGCGCACCATCGGGCTTTATGCCCGAGGTCGTCAGCTGATCGCCGGCAATGCGCTGTTTGGCGGGCAGTTGATCGAGGTGAAAGCCGGCACGCTGTGGGACATCGTGCAGCCCGATCCGGGACAGGCCGATGACATTCATGGCTTCAGTTGGCTCGATGATCTGGCGGCCGTGGGCGACGGGCAGGCCCGCGCGCGGGCGCAAGACTGGCTGTGGGATTGGATTGCGCGCTTTGGCACTGGCCGCGGTCCGGGCTGGTCGCCCGATCTGACCGGTCGGCGGCTGATCCGTTGGATCAACCATGGGCTTTTTGTCCTTAGCGGCCGCGACCGGGCGCAGTCGGATGCCTATTACGCCCAAGTCACGGCGCAGACCGTGTTTCTGTCTTGGCGCTGGCAGCAGGCAGCCCCCGGCTTGCCACGCTTTGAGGCGCTGGTCGGGCTTGTCTCGGCCAGCATTGCGCTGGTCGGGATGGAAAAGCTGGTCGGCCCGGCGGTCACCGCCCTGTCCGCCGAATGTGGCCGCGAGGTGGATGCCCAAGGCGGGATTCCCACCCGCAACCCCGAGGAACTGCTTGAGGTGTTCACCCTCCTGACCTGGGCCGTGCAGGCCCTGAACGAGGCGGGACAGATGCCGCCCGAACCTCTCTTGGCCGCCATCGAACGCATCGCCCCCACGCTGCGCGCGCTGCGCCATGCCGATGGTGGCCTCGCGCGGTTCCACAGCGGCGGGCGGGGTCTTGAGGGGCGGTTGGATCAGGCCCTTGCGGCGGCGGCTGTCAAACCCACGGCAACCAGCGCCCAAGGCCTCGCCATGGGCTTTGCCCGGCTGCAAGGCGGGCGCACCTCGGTGGTGATCGACGCCAGCGCCCCTCCCGCCGGGTTGGCCAGCGCGCTGGCCCATACCTCGACGCTGGCCTTTGAGCTAACCTCAGGACGCCGCCCCCTGATCGTGTCTTGCGGATCAGGCGCCCCCTTTGGCCCCGATTGGCGACTGGCAGGCCGCGCCACCGCCAGCCATTCGACGCTGGCGCTGGAGGGGTTTTCCTCGTCGCGCTTCAAACCGGGCAGCGAAGTGCTGACCGACTGCGCCGGGGTGCATCATCTGCGCTTGGGCGCAGGCGACGGTGGACCGTTCTTTTCAGCCAGCCATGACGGATGGGCCGCCACCCATGGCCTGTCGCACATGCGCACGCTGACCCTCTCCGCCGATGGCCGCCGTCTGACCGGCCAAGATGCCCTTACGGCGGCCACCGACAAACAAAAAGCCCGATTCGAACGGCTGATGACCGAAGGTCGTCTGGCCGGTGTCGGCTTTGCCCTGCGGTTTCATCTGCACCCCGATGTCGATGCCGCGCTGGACATGGGCGGCAACGCCGTTTCAATCGCCCTGAAAAGCGGCGAGATCTGGGTGTTTCGGCACAATTCGCAGGCGGTTCTGTCGCTGGACGCGTCGGTCTATCTGCAAAAAGGGCGGCTCAGGCCGCGTGCGGCGCGTCAGATCGTCCTTTCGGGCCGCGCCACCGCCTTTGACACCCCTCTGGGCTGGACCTTGGCCAAGGCACAGGATACTGCGCTGGCCATTCGTGATCTGGACCGTGAGGAGATGCCGGTTCCTCTCTAGGTCCCCCTTTGAGGTGCGCCCGCCATGACCCATCCTGTCGCCACTGATCATGTCTACATCGGACGCGCGCTGATTTCGGTGTCCGACAAGTCGGGCCTTCTGGACCTTGCCCGCGCGCTTTCGGCCATGGGGGTGGAACTGATCTCGACCGGCGGCACCTCAGGCATGCTGCGCACAGCGGGGCTGACCGTGCGCGATGTGTCGGATGTAACGGGCTTTCCCGAAATGATGGATGGTCGGGTGAAAACCCTGCACCCCAATGTGCATGGCGGGCTTTTGGCGCTGCGCGATGATGACGAACACCTGTTGGCGATGGCCGCCCATGGGATCGAGCCGATCGATCTGTTGATCGTCAACCTCTACCCGTTCGAAGAAACCGTCGCCAAGGGCGCCGATCACGCCACCTGCATCGAAAACATCGACATCGGCGGCCCGGCTATGATCCGGGCGGCGGCCAAGAACCACCGCTTTGTCACCGTGGTGACCGATCCGGCCGATTACGCCCAGCTGATCGACCAGATGAAGGGGAACAGCGGCGCCACGACACTGGCCTTCCGCCAGAAACTGGCGCTGACCGCCTATGCCCGCACCGCCGCCTATGACACCGCCGTGTCCACATGGCTGGCCGGTGAGCTGAAGGAAACCGCCCCGCGCTATCGGTCTTTCGCAGGCAAGCTTGCCCAGCCGCTGCGCTATGGCGAAAACCCGCATCAGGGCGCGGCCTTTTACACCGATGGCAGCCGCCGCGAAGGGGTGGCCACCGCGCGCCAGTGGCAGGGCAAGGAACTGTCCTACAACAACATCAACGACACCGACGCCGCCTTTGAACTGGTGGCCGAATTTGCGGGCCAAGGCCCGGCCTGCGCCATCATCAAACACGCCAACCCCTGCGGCGTGGGTATGGGCGGCAGCCTTTTGGAAGCCTACCTGCGCGCCTATCACTGCGACCAGACCAGCGCCTTTGGCGGGATCGTGGCACTGAACCAGCCCCTTGACGCCGCCACCGCCGAAGAGATCGTCAAGATCTTCACCGAGGTCGTCATCGCCCCCGGCGCCAGCGACGAGGCCCGCGCGATCTTTGCCAGCAAAAAGAACCTGCGCCTTCTCACCACCGCAGGCCTGCCCGATGCCAGCAAAGGCGGGCTTTCCTTCCGTCAGGTCGCGGGCGGCTTTTTGGTGCAAGATGCCGACATCGACACCATCACCGCCGCCGATCTGAAAGTGGTCACCAAACGCGCGCCCAGCCAAGCAGAGCTTGCCGATCTGCTCTTTGCATGGAAAGTTGCCAAACATGTGAAGTCGAACGCCATCGTTTATGTGAAAGATGGCGCGACCGTTGGTGTGGGGGCAGGACAAATGAGCCGTGTGGATTCAACCCGGATTGCCGCGCGCAAAGCGCAGGATATGGCCGAGGCTTTGGGCCTTGCCCAATCGCCCGCCATCGGCTCGGTCGTGGCGTCGGATGCGTTTTTCCCCTTCCCCGACGGTCTTTTGACCGCCGCCGAAGCGGGGGCGACCGCGCTGATCCAACCCGGCGGCAGCATGAACGATCCCGCCGTGATCGAGGCCGCCGACAAAGCCGGTCTTGCCATGGTCTTTACCGGCCAGCGTCATTTCCGGCACTGACCCATGCGCACGCTGACAATTGCTGCCCTTGCCACCTTTGCCGTCGATCAGGCGTCCAAGCTTTACATCATCCACGGCCTTGATCTGCGCAACCGCGGTTATGTCGATGTGATCGACCCGCTTTTAAACTTTCGCTGGGCCGAAAACCGGGGCGTGAACTTTGGCCTTTTGTCGCATGACGCCGAATTCATGCGCTGGGTTCTCATCGCGCTCGCGGTGGTCATTTCAGGCTGGGTCCTGCACCGGGCGCGGCGCGATGGGTTCACCCGCTGGGGCCAGATTTCGGCGGGCCTGTTGATCGGCGGGGCCGCCGGCAATGTGGTGGACCGTGTGGCCTATGGCTATGTGGCCGACTTTTTGAACATGTCCTGTTGCGGCATCGAAAATCCCTATGCCTTCAACGTGGCAGATATCGGCATCTTTGCCGGGGCCATCGGGCTTGTTCTCTTTACCGGGAAAAGCCAAAGTGGCACAGCAGCGCGCAAGGGCTGATAAGACCCCGTGACGCGGTCCGGGCTTTGCGCTAAGAACGGCTATCAATGTCCCGCAAGGGAAGATGGAGGCAGGCATGACGGCAGCACGATTGGTCCTCGCACTTGCGGGCGTCGCGCTGCTGACCGTGGCCGGATGTGGCACTTGGCGCGACAAGCCCCCGCAGCTGATGAACCTCCGCTCCCCGACCAATGGCCCGGATGAGTTTTCGATCGTCCCGCCCAAGGCGTTGGAAATGCCCGAGGATCTGGCCGTCTTGCCCGAACCGACCCCGGGCGGTGCAAACCTCACCGATCCACGACCCGAGGATGAGGCTGTGCTGGCACTGGGCGGCACCCCGCGTGTGGCCAGCGCCTCGGCTCCGGCCTCGGATGGTGCGTTGGTGGCTTATGCGGCGCGTTCGGGTGTGTCTGGTGACATTCGCCCCGCGCTTGCGGCCGAAGATGTGGAATACCGTCGCAAGAACAATGGTCGCCTGCTTGAGCGGCTGTTTGGCGTCAACGTCTATTTCCGCGCCTATCGCAAGCAGGCGCTGAACCAGCAGGCCGAGTTGGAACGCTGGCGCGCCGCGGGCGCAGGCACGCCCTCGGCCCCGCCGCGCAAATCAGGCGAACGCTAAAGCCCCGCTGACCCGCATCACATTTGCGCAAGCGGGGTTTATCGTTCCACGTGCAGCGCCTATCCTTTTCCATGCTACGCCCTTTTGCCGGAGTCTGTCCCGATGCGTCTGATCCTTGCGGCCTTGGCAGTTGGTTCTGGTCTTGCCGCTCCGGCTCAGGCAACTGATGACGTCACCAGCTTTACGGTCGACAATGGCCTCGAGCTTGTGGTGATCGAAGATCACCGCGCCCCTGTCGTCACCCACATGGTTTGGTATCGTACCGGTGCCGCAGATGAGATGCCCGGCCATTCCGGCATCGCGCATTTCTTTGAACATCTGATGTTCCAAGGCACAGATGATCTGGCCCCTGGTGAGTTTTCCGCCACGGTTGAGGCGCAGGGCGGCAATGACAACGCCTTTACCAGTTGGGATTATACCGCCTATTTCCAAAGGGTTGCCGCTGATCGCCTGGATCTGATGATGCAGATGGAGGCGGATCGCATGCGCGATCTGACCCTTTCGGAAGAAGATGTGGCCACCGAACGCCAAGTCATCATCGAAGAACGCAACCAGCGCACCGACAGCGATCCCGGTGCCTTGTTGAACGAACAAATGGCAGCGGCACAGTTCCTGAACCACCCTTACGGCCGCCCGATCATCGGCTGGATGCATGAGATCACCGCGCTCGACCGTGACGATGCCTTGGCCTTCTACAAGGCCAATTACGCCCCCAACAATGCCATCGTGGTGGTGGCCGGTGACGTGACACCCGAGGACGCGCTGACCTTGGCAAAAACCCATTACGGCCCGCTTGAACCCTCCGATGCCATCGCCCCGCGCATCCGCCCGTCCGAGCCGCCGCAACTTGCCGAACGCCGCATCGTGCTGACCGATGAGCGGGTGTCAGAACCCTATGTCATCCGCAGCTATCTGGCCACCGAACGCAACCCCGGCGATCAGCGCAAGGCCGCCGCGCTGACCCTTCTGGCCGAGGTCTTGGGCGGCAACCCGACCACCTCGGTCTTTGCCCGGGAATTGCAGTTCGGTCAGGCCGTGGCCACATGGTCGGCCGCGTTCTATGACGGCACCTCGGTCGATGCCGATACCTTTGGCGTCTACATCATGCCAGTGCCGGGTGTTCCCTTGGCAAAGGCCGAGGCGGCGATGGATGCGGTGATCGCCAAGTTCCTGGCCGAAGGCGTGGACCCCGCTGAGTTGGACCGCATCAAGACGCAGGTGCGCGCCTCCACCATCTATGCCCGCGACGATGCAGGCGGGCTGGCGCGGATGTATGGTCAGGCCTTGGCCGTCGGGCTGACGGTGCAAGATGTGCAAGACTGGCCCGATATCCTGCAATCGGTCACCGAAGAGGACATCATGGCCGCCGCAGCCGAGGTCTTTGACCGCAAACGCGCCGTCACGGGCTGGCTGCAAGCCCCCGAAACGGCCGCCACTGCTGAACAGGGGGTCACAGAATGATCCTTCGCCTCACCCTCGCCGCGCTGGCCTTCGCCGCCACCCTTGCCACGCCCCTGCGCGCCGAGATCGCCATTCAAGAGGTCACCTCGCCCGGCGGCATCAAGGCGTGGCTGGTCGAAGATCACAACATCCCCTTCATGGCGCTGGAAATCCGCTTTCGCGGTGGCACCTCGCTGGACCAACCGGGCAAACGCGGCGCGGTGAACCTGATGGCCGCCACGCTTGAAGAAGGCGCAGGCGATCTGGACGCGCAGAGCTTTGCCGCCGCCCGCGATGGGCTGGCCGCCCAAATCGGCTTTGGTGCCAATTCCGATGAGGTGTCGGTTTCGGTGCAGGCGCTCAGCGAAAACCGCGCCGCCGCGATGGACCTTCTGCGCCTTGCCCTCACCGAGCCCCGCTTTGATGAGGTGGCTCTTGACAGGGTGCGCGGGCAAGTTCTGGCGGGCTTGCGCGCCGATGAACAAGACCCTTCCACCATTGCCAGCCGGGTGTTTCGCGCTCGCGCCTATGGTGAGCATCCCTATGGCGCCTCGGGTGATGGCACGATCGACAGCGTCACCGCCCTTGGCCGCGACGACATCGTCGCCGCATGGCAAGGCGCAATGGCGCGCGACCGGATCTATGTCGCCGCGGCGGGCGATATCACCGCCGAAGACTTGGGCCTTCTTCTGGACAAGCTCTTTGCCGGACTGCCCGCCACTGGCTGGCCCATGCCGCCCAAAGCGATATGGAATGACGCGGGCGGCATCAGCACCCAAGACTTCCCCGGCCCGCAATCGGTTGTGCTGTTCGGCCACAGCGGCATTGCCTTTGACGACCCCGATTTCTTCGCCGCCAATCTCTTGAACGACATTCTCGGCGGCGGCCGCTTCTCGGCCCGCCTGATGCAAGAAGTTCGCGAAAAACGCGGGCTCACATATGGCATTGGCACCGGGCTTTCGTCGCGCGATCTGTCGGCAGAATGGGTCGGCCAGTTTCAGGCCAGCAATGACAAGGTGGCCGAAGCGATCGACGTGGTGCGCGCCGAATGGGCGCGGATGGCGGCGGGCGATGTGACCGAAGAAGAACTGGCCACCGCCAAAACCTACATGACTGGGGCCTATCCTTTGCGCTTCGAAGGCAATGGGGCGATTGCCAATATTCTGGTCGGCATGCAGATGCTGGGCCTGCCCTCTGACTACCCCAAAACCCGCAATGACAAGGTGAACGCGGTCACGCTGGCCGATCTTCAGCGCGTCGCGGCGCGGCTCATGAAACCGGACCATCTGTTCTTCAAGGTCGTCGGTCAGCCCGTGGCCCTGACCACCACAGAATAGGGCGACGCGCCGCCGAATCTGTGGCCTTGTGCCGCCCTGCCTGCTAGAGTTTGGGGCATGACCCTACACGCCCCCCATATATCTGGTGCTGACCGTCCCAAGTCGCCCCCGGTGATCCGCCCCTTGGATGAGGCGGCGATCAACCGTATTGCGGCGGGCGAGGTGGTGGAACGCCCAGCCTCTGCGGTCAAGGAACTGGTGGAAAACGCGCTTGATGCGGGCGCGCGGCGCATTGCGGTGGACTATTCTGCAGGCGGCAAGGTGCTGATCCGCGTCACCGATGACGGTTGCGGCATGACGGCGGAAGACCTGCCCTTGGCCGTGGCGCGGCACGCCACATCGAAAATCGATGGCTCCGATCTTCTCAACATCCGCTCTTTCGGCTTTCGCGGCGAGGCGCTGGCCTCACTGGGGGCCGTGGGCCGCCTGACCCTCACCTCGCGCACCGACGTGTCTGATGGCGCGCAACTCACTGTGGCCGGGGGCCGGATGACCGGCCCACGCCCGGCGGCGGCGCAAAAGGGCACGGTCATTGAACTGCGCGATCTTTTCTACGCAACCCCCGCCCGGCTGAAATTCCTGCGCACCGACCGCGCCGAGGCCCAGGCGATTGCCGAGGTGGTGCGCCGTCTGGCCATGGCTGAACCCTCCGTCGGCTTTACCCTGACCGAAGTGGCCGAAGGCGAAGCCCCCCGCCTGATCTTCCGCGCCGATGCCCAATCGGGCGACTTTTTCGACGCGCTGCATGGGCGGCTGACCGGCATCCTTGGGGCTGATTTCACCGCCAACGCGATCAAGATCGACGTGGAGCGCGATGGGCTACGGCTCACGGGCTATGCCGCGCTGCCCACCTATTCGCGCGGCTCCTCGGTGCAGCAGTTCGTCTTTGTGAATGGCCGCCCGGTTCTGGACCGCGTGCTCTTGGGCGCGCTGCGCGTGGCATATCTCGATTTTCTCAGCCGTGACCGCCACCCCGCCGCAGTCTTGAACCTGATCTGCGACCCCGAGCGGGTGGACGTCAACGTGCACCCCGCCAAATCCGAAGTGCGCTTTCGCGAACCCGAGGCCGCGCGCAGCCTGATCATCACCGGGCTACGCACCGCGCTGTCGGGCGCAGGCCACCGCGCCAGCACCACCGTTGCCGATGCCACTCTGGCCGCAATGCGTCCCGAGGCACCGCGCATCTACCAAATGGACCGCCCGTCACAGACGAGCTTCGCCCGCGCCGCCACATGGCAGGCCCCAGAAACTTCTAGTTTCACAGCATCCCCCGGTTTCGCCGAAGCCCCGCAAGCTCGCATCGAACACGCCGATGAGCGGGCAGAGGCCGACGAAGAGGCCCACCCCCTTGGCGCCGCCAAAGCGCAGTTGCACGGCAATTACATCGTCGCCCAAACCCCGCTCGGCATGGTGATCGTCGACCAACACGCCGCCCACGAGCGGCTGGTCTATGAGCGGCTGAAACGGCAAAGGATCGAAACCGGCATCACGGCGCAGGCGCTGTTGATCCCGGAAATCGTCGATCTGTCCCCCTCGGATGCCAGCCTGCTTCTGGCCCACGCCGCCGATCTGGCCGCGCTTGGCCTTGCCATTGAACCCTTTGGCGGCAGCGCCGTGGCCGTGCGCGAAACGCCCGCGATCCTTGGCACAGTGTCGGCGGCAGCCCTTCTGCGCGATGTACTTGATGAACTGGCCGACATGGGCCGCAGCGACGGGCTGCAAGCCCGCATCGACGCGATCCTCAGCCGCATGGCCTGCCACGGCTCGGTCCGCTCGGGCCGCCAGCTTCGCCCCGATGAGATGAACGCCCTTCTGCGCGAGATGGAAGCCACGCCGCATTCCGGCCAATGCAACCATGGTCGCCCCACCTATGTGGAGTTGCAGCTTCACGATATTGAACGGTTGTTTGGACGCAGATGATCACGCTTTTTGGCCAAAGCTTTGCCTGGAATTCCCCCGAAGCGCTCGTCGTCGGCGGCCTCCTCCTGCTGCTCGTCGGTCTTCTCCTCCTCACCCTGCGCTCTGCGGGCAAATCGGCCAAATCCGCCGAACCCCTGATGCGCGAGATGGCTTGGATGTCCCAACGCGTGCAATCCTTGTCCGATGGACAGGAACGGCTGGCGGGCGGCCTGCATCATGTGTCAGAAAATCAGGCCGTCAGCCAAACGGCCATGTTGCAGGTGATGGAACAGCGGCTGGCCGAGGTGACGCGGCAAATGGGCGAAAGCCTGCACGGCACCGCCACCCGCACCGCGCGGTCCTTGGGCGAATTGCAGCAACGGCTGGAAACCATCGACAAGGCGCAGGCCAATATCGAGAAGCTGTCGGGCAACGTCCTCAACCTGCAAGACATCCTCGCCAACAAGCAGGCGCGCGGCGCCTTTGGCGAGATTCAGTTGAATGACATCGTGCAAAAGGCCCTGCCAGCCGACGCCTATACGATGCAGGCCACGCTTTCCAACGGCAAGCGGGCCGATTGCCTGATCCATCTGCCGAACCCACCCGGCCCCATCGTGATTGACGCGAAATTCCCGCTGGAGGCCTATGAGGCGCTGCGCCGCGCCGACACTCCCCGCGCGGTCACCGAAGCGCAGACGCTTCTGCGCGGGGCCGTCAGGGCGCATATCAAGGCGATCTCGGAAAAGTATATCCTTGAGGGCGAAACCGCCGATGGCGCGCTGATGTTCCTGCCCTCCGAGGCGGTCTATGCCGAGTTGCACGCCAATTTCCCCGAAGTGGTGCGCGATGGCTTTGCCGCCCGGGTCTGGATTGTCTCGCCCACCACCTGCATGGCGACCTTGAACACCATGCGCGCTGTCCTGAAAGATGCCCGCATGCGCGAACAGGCCGGTGCCATCCGCACCGCGCTGCGCCATCTGCACCGCGATGTCGAGATCATCACGGAACGGGTGGACAAGCTGAACACCCATTTCAATCAGGCCCGTCAAGACCTCGACGGCATCTCCACGGCGGCCGAGCGGGCGGGCAAGCGTGCCGCGCGGCTCGACAATTTCGACTTTGAGGAATTGGCCCCCACCCCCGCCGACCCCACCCCCATTCTGGGTCCAAGAGCCGCCGAATGATGCGCCACCTGACGCCGTCCGATTACACCACCATGGCTTGGGCCAATGGAAAAGGCAGCACGATCGAGATGCTGCGGGTTGAGGCTGAGGGCCGCCTGAAATGGCGGCTCTCCCGCCACTCTGTGGTGGAAAACGGCGCGTTTTCGCTGTTTCCCGGAATCGAGCGGAACCTGACCGTCCTGACCGGACCGGGTTTTGATCTGGTGGGCGACGGGCTGCACCTGCCCGCCCGTCCCTTGGTGCCCGTGGAATTCCCCGGCGATCTGGCCGTACGGGCCGAGGGCGTTTCGGCACCCTCCGACGATTTCAACGTGATGACCGCCCGCACCCTGCCCCGCCCCGAGGTCGCGGTTGTCACAGGCCGCATGCAGCTGCCGCCGGGCGGGCTTTTGGCCATCTATGCGCTTGGGCCGTCGGTGGTGAATGACCAGGCCATGGCGGCACAGGACTTGATCCTGACCGAAGATGCGGCTCAGGTTGCAGGTCAGGCCCTTATTGTAAGGCTGTCTGGGTAATCAGCCCCCACCCCCTCCACAAAGCGGCAGGGGAAGGATCAGCCACCGTTTTCCACCACTTTTGGCAAAGGGTGCCAAGGGAACAGACCCATCGTCCCCCTCCCCCTTGTGGGGCGAGGCTGGGGGCTTGCCTCCAGGTCCACAGAAACCCGCTTGATCTTTCCCCCCCGCCCATGAAACCTGCCACGATGTTCCACCTTGTCCCCCTCGACACGCTCCTGACCTTTGCCATGGCGGGCATCCTTTTGAACCTGACACCGGGGTCAGATGTGATGTTTGCCACCGCCTCGGGCATGGTCGGTGGGCCGCGCGCAGGCATGGCGGCGGGGGCTGGGGTGGGCCTTGGCGGGTTTTGGCATGTCGGGCTCGCGGCCCTTGGCGTAGCCGCCCTTCTGGCCTCGCACCCGGCGGCGATGATCGCCTTGCGCTGGTTCGGCGCGGGCTATCTTCTGTATCTGGCCTACAGCGCCTGGACCTCTGGCCCCGCGCAGGCCACCATTGGCACCGCCCGCCTTGCCCGCGCCTTCTGGCGGGGGTTCCTCACCAATGCGCTGAACCCCAAGGTCGCGCTTTTCGTACTGGCCTTCCTACCGCAATTCACCGATCCCGCCCGCGGCCCGGTCTGGCAACAGATCCTCATCCTCGGTGCGGTCTTTACGGCGACGGGGATGGTGATTACTTCAGGCTACGGCGCCTTGGCCGGAGTGGCCGGGCAAGCCCTCGCCGCCCGCATGGGTGTGATGAACAAACTGGCAGCCGGGGTCTTTGCCCTTTTGGCGCTGCGCATGATGCAGGAGTGAACAATGGCTGTGGTGACCCTTCTAGATGGCGGCATGGGGCAGGAATTGGTGGCGCGCTCGGGCGATGAGCCGACGCCCCTCTGGGCCACCCGCGTGATGATCGACCATCCCGGGCTGGTGAAAGCCATCCACGCCG
>JBMSKG010000045.1:0-13982 GCA_049419625.1 Paracoccaceae bacterium
CCCCCCCCCCCCCCCCTCCTGCCCTTAACGCTGGACTGACCGATGACTGATCTGCTGCACACCGTCCAATCCCGCGCAGGAGCCGCCCCGGTCCGGCTGGGCCTGATCTTGGGCTCGGGCCTTGGCCATTTGGCCGATGCGGTCGACGGCGTGGCCATTCCTTACGCCGATCTGCCGGGATTTCCGCATGTGGGCGTGTCGGGCCACAACCCGAACCTGCACATCGGCACGCTGGAAGGCGTGCGGGTCGCGGTCTTTGGCGCGCGCGAGCATTACTATGAAAACGGCAACCCGGCGGCGATGCGGCCAGCGTTGGAGCTGTTAAAGGCACTTGGGGCCGATACGTTGATTGCCACCAATGCCGCAGGCTCTTTGCGCCCTGATATTCGGCCGGGCGATCTGATGCTTTTGAACGATCACATCAACTTTTCCGGCCTGAACCCGCTGATCGGCGAGAAAACCGATGCGCGGTTTGTGCCGATGACCACCGCCCATGACCCCGATCTGCGCGCCGCCCTGCGGGCGGCGGCAACGGTTGCGGGCGTGGCGCTGCCCGAAGGGGTTTATGCCTGGTATTCCGGCCCATCCTTTGAAACTCCGGCCGAGATCCGCGCCATCAAGATCTTGGGGGGCGATGCGGTGGGCATGTCCACCGTGCCCGAGGTGATCTTGGCGCGGTTCTTGGGTCTGAAGGTGGCTGCCATTTCCACCATCACCAACATGGCCGCGGGCATGTCGGACGAACAGATCAGCCATGAGCACACCAAGGCCATGGCCCCCTTGGGCGCGGCCAAGCTGGAGCGCATCTTGCGCGCCTATCTGCGCAGCTTGGCCTGACGGCCCCCCTTTGCGCCCCGCCTGAAACGGGACGGTAGGAGCGGCATTGGCGGCACGTCCGCGATCTGGCGTTATCCGCCATCCCGATCTGGATTTGACAAGCCCGGAAAACGGGCGCAAGTCTTGGACAACAGGCACCTTTCCAATAACCCAGATGTTCCAACTGTACCTCCCCATCGCCGAGGTCTCGGTCAACGCCTTCCTGCTTTTGGGGATTGGCGGCATCGTGGGCTTTTTGTCAGGTATGTTTGGGGTCGGCGGCGGGTTTCTGATCACGCCTTTCCTTTTGTTCATCGGCATTTCGCCCGGGGTCGCGGTCGCGACCGGGGCCAATCAGGTGGTGGCATCGTCGATCTCAGGCGTGCTGGCGCAGTTGAAGCGCAAAGCGGTCGATTTCCGCATGGGTTCTGTGCTTTTGGTCGGGGGCCTTTTGGGGTCTTGGGCCGGGGTCAGGGTGTTTTCGTGGATGACCGCGCTTGGGCAGGTCGATCTCTTCGTGCAGCTGTCCTATGTTCTGTTTTTGGGCCTGATCGGCGCGATGATGTTCTTTGAAAGCGCGCGCGCCTTGTTGCGCGCCCGCCGCCATGGCGGGGCGGCCCCCATTCGCCGGGCCCATGTCCACACATGGGTGCATGGGCTGCCGTTGAAGATGAAGTTCCGCGCCTCGGGGCTTTACATCTCGGTGCTCCCGCCCTTGGGCGTGGGCGCTCTGGTGGGCTTTTTGGCCGGGATCATGGGGGTGGGTGGCGGATTTATTCTGGTTCCGGCCATGATCTATATCCTTGGCATGCCGACCAAGGTGGTGATCGGCACCTCGCTGTTTCAGATCATTTTTGTGACCGGCTTCACCACAGTCGTCCATGCTGTCAACAGCCACACTGTTGATATGATGTTGGCGCTTTTGCTGATTATCGGCGGGGTGATCGGGGCGCAATTCGGCACGCTGGTCGGCACGCGACTGAAGGCGGAGCAGTTGCGCATCCTGCTGGCCGCGCTGGTGCTGGCGGTCGCGATCAAGATCGCGCTGGATTTGCTGCTGCGGCCGGCCGAACTCTTCTCGCTGACCCCGCTGGTGCTGCCATGATCGGGCCGCGCGATGCAGGGCGCAGCCGCATCGCGCTGGCTGCGCTGGCGCTGGGGTTTGCCATGGCGCTGGTGCCGATCACCGGCCCCGCACGCGCGCAAGGCGAAGAGATCGTCTCGGGACTGTCGCAAAACCGCGTGGCCATCACCGCGAACTTCGACGGCTCGGAAATCCTGATCTATGGCGCAGTGAAACGCGATGCGCCCGCCCCGACGGGTGCGCCGCTTGAGGTGATCATCACCGTGGAAGGCCCGTCAACCCCGCTGGTCATCCGCCGCAAGGAACGCGTGGCGGGCATTTGGGTGAACACCTCCTCCATCACGGTCGACGCCGCCCCGTCCTTCTATGCCGTTGCGACCACCGGTTTGGTGGACGACATCCTGTCGGACACCGACGATCTGCGCTACCGCATCACCCTGCCCCATGCGATCCGCGTCATCGGCAGCACCTCTGAAGCCACGGGTGTAGATGACTTCATCTCCGCCCTTGAACGCATCCGCAGCAACGCGGACATCTACCGGCTCTTGCAGGGCCGGGTGCAACTGGTTGAAGAAACGCTGTTTCGCACCGATGTGACGCTGCCGGCCAACCTGATCGAGGGTGATTACATGGTGCGGATGTTCATCACCCGCGATGGCAAGGTGATAGACCACATGGAACGGGTGATCGGGGTGCGCAAGACCGGGCTGGAGCGCACGCTTTATGTCATGGCGCATGAACAGCCCCTGCTTTACGGGCTGATATCGCTTCTCTTGGCCATCGTCGCGGGCTGGGCCGCCTCGGCCGGATTCCGGCTGCTGCGCCGCTGATCGGGTGGCCCGAACAGCGCCATTTGACCACCAGATCCGCCGCCCAAGGGACACCGCGCCTTGCAGCCCAAGCTTATCCACAGAAGATTTCATCAGATTTCACTTTACAGGCTTTCGCCTTCAGCCCACTATATCTAGTAAGTTCTTGTCAGGCTTACGCAGATCTTTGCCAGACACTCAGCCAGTTGTGGGGTGTTGTCCACAAAGGGCCTTATGATGGGGCGGGCATGTCGGTTTCAGAAGATTTCCTTACGCTGGATGACCTGCATCCCATCGACATCGTCGAGGATCTGGCCGCCCATCATGACTGGGAATTCGACCGCGTCACCGATGACCAGATTGCCATGGCGGTTGAAGGCCAGTGGCGCACCTATTCGCTGACATTGGCCTGGTCGGCCCAGGATGAAACCCTGCGGCTGATCTGCACCTTTGAAATGGAACCGCCCGAAGACCGGCTGCCGGTGGTCTATGACCTGTTGAACCGCTGCAATGACATGGTCTGGACCGGGGCTTTCACCTATTGGGCCGAGCAAAAGTTGATGGTCTGGCGCTATGGCCTGTGCCTTGCCGGTGGCCAGATGGCCGGGGCCGAGCAGATTGACCGGCTGATCTCCTCGGCCGTGCTGGCGGCCGAACGGTTCTATCCGGCCTTTCAACTGGCCGTCTGGGGCGACCGCAACCCGGCCGAGGCGATGAAGGTTGCCATTGCCGAGGCCTACGGTCGGGCCTAACCTCTGCCCCGACATGAAGGGGACTCCAATGGGTTTAGAACAGGTTGCTCAAAACGGGCTTGTGCTTTTGGGCTGCGGCAAGATGGGCTCGGCGCTTTTGGCGGGATGGCTGAAAGCGGGATTGCCACCAACATCGATCTGGGTTTTGGAACCGAACCCGTCTGACTGGCTGACCGCGACCGGGGTACATCTGAACGCAGGCGTGCCGCCCGCGCCCGCGGTGGCGCTTTTGGCGGTCAAGCCGCAGATGATGGGTGCGGCCCTGCCCGCGCTGCAGGCGCTGGGCAATGGCACCACGCTGATGGTGTCGATTGCGGCGGGCACGTCAATTGCCACCTTTGAAAGCACCTTTGGCCCGCGCACTCCGATTGTGCGCACCATGCCGAACACGCCCGCGATGGTCGGGCGCGGGATCACGGGTATTTGCGCCAATGCCCATGCCGGGGCGGGCGGGCTTGCGCTGGCGGCGGAGCTGATGGCCGCCGTGGGCGAGGTGGTGATGCTGGAGGGTGAGCATCAGATTGATGCGGTGACGGCGGTTTCGGGCTCGGGGCCGGCCTATGTGTTCCACCTGATCGAGGCGATGGCCGCAGGCGGCGTGGCGCAGGGGCTGTCGCCCGAGGTGGCGATGAAACTCGCGCGGGCCACGGTCTGCGGGGCGGGGGAACTGGCGTTTCAATCCGCCGACCCCGCGGCGCAATTGCGCATCAACGTCACCTCACCGGGCGGCACCACAGCGGCGGCCTTGGCCGTGCTGATGGACGCTGACACCGGCCTGCCCCCCTTGATGGCGCGGGCCATTCAGGCCGCAGCCGACCGTGGGCGGGAGCTTGGCAAATGACCATCACCTATGACGATTTCGCCCGCGTTGATATCCGCGTGGGCCGCATCACCCGCGCCGAACCCTACCCCGAGGCACGCAAGCCCGCGATCAAGCTTTGGGTCGATTTCGGGCCTGAGATCGGGGAAAAACGCTCCTCGGCGCAGATTACCCGGCATTACACACCCGAAGGGCTGGTCGGACGGCAGGTCTTGGGGGTGGTCAACTTTCCTCCCCGCCAGATCGGCAAGGTGATGTCCGAGGTGTTGATCTTGGGCCTGCCGGATGAAACAGGCGAGGTGGTGCTGATAGGACCGGGCCATGACGTGCCCTTGGGAGGAAAACTGTTTTGATGAAACTACTGATCACCCGGCCCTTGCCCGACACCGTGATGACCGCCGCCCGCGCGCGGTTTGACGTCACGGCCCGCGCCGAGACCCTGCCGCTGACCCCGGACGAACTCCGCGCCTCTTTGCGTGACTATGACGTCGTGCTGCCCACACTGCGCGATCTTTACTCGGCACAGGTCTTTGCCGATGTGCCCACCCCCCGCGCCAAGTTGCTGGCCAACTTCGGCGTTGGCTTCAACCACATCGACGTGGCCGCCGCCCGCGCCGCAGGCGTGCAGGTCACCAACACCCCCGGCGCTGTGACCGATGCCACCGCCGACATTGCGCTGATGCTGATCCTGATGACCGCCCGGCGCGCGGCGGAAGGCGAGCGGTTGGTGCGTGCCGGGCTTTGGGAAGGCTGGCATCCGACGCAGATGCTGGGCACCCATGTCTCGGGCAAAACGCTGGGCATTATCGGCATGGGCCGCATCGGCAAGGCGATTGCGCGGCGGGCGCATCATGGGTTCGGGATGGAGATCCTCTACCACAACCGCAGCGCCACCGACCCGGGCCTGCCCGCCCGCGCGGCGTCTTTGGCCGAGACCATGGCGGCCGATATCGTGGTGGTTGCGGTTCCGGGCGGCCCGGCCACCCGCCACCTCATCAACGCCGAGGCGCTGGCGCAGATGAAGCCGCATGGCCTCTTCATCAACATCGCGCGCGGCGATGTGGTGGATGAGGCCGCACTCGCCCATGCGCTCAAGACCAACCAGATCGCCGGCGCCGGGCTGGATGTCTACGAACACGAACCCAAGATCCACCCCGATCTCTTGCCGCTCGACACGGTCACGCTTCTGCCTCATCTCGGGACCGCCACGCTGGAGGTGCGCACCGCCATGGGCCTGATGGCGTTGGACAACCTCATCGCCTTTGCCGAAGGGCGCGCGTTGCCCAATCCGGTCTAGCGCCATGGGTTTCATCTTGGCCCAAATACCCCCGCCGGAGGCACCCGCCCGCTCTACCCACGACCGGGCGGCCGCATGATCCTCTCGCCCGGCCGCCGCTTTGTCTTTGTCCATATCCCCAAAACCGGGGGGACCGCACTGACGCTGGCGCTCGAGGGGCGGGCGATGAAAGACGATATCTTGATCGGTGACACGCCCAAGGCGCGGGCGCGGCGGGGGCGGCTTAAGGCGCTCAAGCCGGCGGGGCGGCTGTGGAAACATTCCACGCTGGCCGATATCGACGGGGTTTTGTCACCCGATGATCTGGCCGGCATGTTCTGCTTTACCCTTGTGCGCAACCCTTGGGATCGGGCGGTCAGCTATTACCACTGGCTGCGCGCCCAAAGCTTTGCCCATCCGGCGGTGGGGCTGGCCAAGGCCATGAGTTTCGGCGGCTTTCTGGCTCATCCGCAGACACGCACCGCCTTTCGTCTGTGGCCCGCCGCCGCCTATCTGCGCGACCGCAGCGGCATTGATCGTTGCCGGCTTTATGCCCGGGTGGAACACTTGGACAGCGATCTTGCGCCGCTTGAGACGCATCTGGGCTTTCGCCTTACCCCCTTGCCGCGCGCCAATGAAAGCGCGCGCGCGCGGGATTGGCGGGGCTATTACACCGACGCGGACGCGGCCCTTATTGCCGAAGATTGTGCCGAGGATATTGCGCGCTTTGGGTATGGGTTTGACGATCCCGCCTCATAACAGGCGCGCGCCACCCCTCCCCCGTTGTGGGGAGGGGTGGGGGGCAGCTTGGCGGTCAGGCCGCTTTGGCACCGGCAGCCGGGTAGAAAGTCTGCCCCTTGGCTGCCATGTCGCGCAGCATCTGCGGGGCGGTGAAGCGGGGGCCAAAGGTTTCGGTCAGACCCTCGCAGATTTCCACAGCCTTGGCCGCCCCGATGATATCCAGCCAGCCAAACGGCCCGCCCGACCACGGCGCAAAGCCCCAGCCGAGGATCGCGCCCACATCGCCTTCGCGGATGTCGGTCAGCACGCCCTCTTGCAGCGCGCGGACGGCTTCCAGCACCTGGGCCATCAACAGGCGGTGATGCACGGTGGCAAGGTCGGGCTGGTCCTTGGCCATGGGATAGCGGGCCTCCAGCCCCTCCCACAGACCCTCGCGCTTGCCCGCGGCGTCATAGGCGTAAAAGCCCGCGTTGGATTTTTTGCCCAAGCGGCCTTGGTCGGCCATCCAGAACAGCACCTCATCCACCGCGCCGTCAGGATAGGCGTCGCCCATCGCGGCGCGGGTGGCCTTGGCGATTTTCACGCCCAGATCGATGGAGGTTTCGTCCACCAATTGCAGCGGCCCCAAGGGCATGCCCACCAGTTTCGCCGCGTTTTCCACCAGCGCCGGTTCCACCCCTTCGGCCACCATGCGGATGCCCTCGTTGATATAGGGAATGATGCAGCGGTTGGCGTAGAAGAAGCGCGCATCGTTCACCACGATGGGCGTCTTGCGAATTTGGCGCACGTAATCCAGCGCCTTGGCCACGGCCACATCGCCCGTGGCCTTGCCGCGGATGATTTCGACCAGCATCATCTTGTCGACAGGTGAGAAGAAATGGATGCCGATGAACTGCTCGGGCCGCTTTGAGGCTTTGGCCAGTGACGAGATCGGCAGAGTGGAGGTGTTGGTGGCAAAGATGCAGTCCACACCCACCGCCGCCTCGACCTTTGCTGTCACCTCAGCCTTGACCTTGGGGTCTTCAAACACCGCTTCGACGATCAGATCGCAGCCGGCAAGGGCGGCGTAATCGGTGGTGGTGTGGATGCGGCCAAGCACTTCGGCCTTCTTCTCGGCCGTCACCTTCTTGCGCTGGATGCCCTTGTCCAACAGCCCCTCGGAATGGGCCTTGCCCCGGTCCGCCGCCTCTTGGGTGCTGTCGATCAGCACCACCTCGATACCGGCATTGGCCGAGACATAGGCAATCCCCGCCCCCATCATGCCCGCGCCGATGATACCGACCTTTTTCACGGTCTGATCGGCCACCTTGGGGCGGTTCGCACCCTTTTCCAGCGCCTCTTTGTTGATGAACAAGGAGCGGATCATCGCGGTGGAGGAGGGGTTCATGAGAAGCGAGGTGAAGTGCCGCGCCTCGATCTTCAGGGCAGTGTCAAAGGGCACGAGGGCCCCTTCATAGACCGCGCCCAAAAGCGCCTTGGCCGCCGGGTAAACCCCCATCGTCTTGCCCGCCACCATCGCATTGGCGCCGACGAAGGTCATGAAGCCTGCCGGGTGATAGGGCGCGCCGCCGGGCATTTTATAGCCCTTGTCATCCCAGGGCTTGACCAGATCGGCGGGTTGGGCGGACAGCACCCAGTTCTTGGCGCGGGTGAGCAGGTTTTCCGGCTCGACCACCTCATCAATCAGACCGGCCGCCTTGGCGGATTTCGGGTCAGAGAGCTTGCCCTCCAGAAGGAAGGGCGCGGCCATCATGGCGCCCAGCTTGCGCGTGAGCCGCGTGGTGCCGCCGCCGCCGGGGAAGATGCCGACGAGGATTTCCGGCAGGCCGATCTTGGCCTTCGGGTTATCAGCAGCGATGATGCGGTGGCAGGCCAAGGGCAGTTCCAGCCCGATGCCCAGCGCAGTGCCGGGAAGGGCCGCGACAATCGGCTTGGCCCCTTTCTTGGTTTTCGGGTCCATGCCGGCAAGTTCGATCTTGCGCAGGATCTGGTGCATGCCCATTACGCCGTCAAACGTCGCCTGCGCGCCCTTGGCCCGCATGGCGGCGATGACGTTGAGATCCATGCCCCCGGCAAAATCCTTTTTGCCCGAGGTGATGATGATCCCCTTGGCGGCCGGATCGGCCAGGGCGCGGTCAACCTTGGCCGACAGGTCCTGAAAGGCCTCGGTCGACATCACATTCATCGACTTGGCCTTGACGTCCCAGGTCAGGGTGACGACGCCATCGGCATCCATGTCATAGGTGAAATCGGTCATTTCTGCTCTCCCTTAGGGGCGATATAGGGGCTGCCGTCTTTGTGGGTGAAGGTGGCGCGACCGGCCTCAATTGTGACGACAAGGTCTTCGTCGGAATAGGTCGCCACCTCACGCGGGGCTTTGGAGCCGATGACAAGGAAGGTGGCCGGGGTGTCGGTGCGGTTCAGAAAATGGTGGCCGTCGGGGGTATTGGCGGGAAAGGCCGCGCAATCGCCCGGCCCCATTTCGGTTTCGCCTGCATCGGTGACCATGATGAAGGTGCCTTCGGTGACCATGACGAACTCATCTTCCGCCAGATGCCAGTGGCGCATCGAGGACATCGCCCCGGGCGCGAGCGTCACCAGATTGACGCCAAATTGTGTGAGGCCGCCCGCATCGCCCAGCCGACGCGAGGAGCGATCGGCAACCAAAGCATCATAGGGCGCGGGGTAGATGGAGCCGGTCTTGACCGGCACCTTTGCAAGATCAATCTTGGCCATCACACCCTCTCGATGATCGTGGCGGCACCCATGCCCGAGGCGATGCAGAGCGTGGCAAGCCCGGTGGATTTGCCCGTGCGCTCCAACTCATCCAGAAGCGTGCCGATGATGATGGCACCGGTTGCGCCCAAGGGGTGGCCCATGGCGATGGAGCCGCCGTTGACGTTGACGAGGGCGGGGTCAACGTTGAAGGCCTGCTGGAACCGCAGGACGACCGATGCGAAGGCCTCGTTCACCTCGAACAGATCGATGTCCTTGATGGACATGCCGCTGTCGCGCAGGATCTTTTCGGTCACCGGAACCGGACCGGTCAGCATGATCGTGGGATCGGTGCCGATCTTGGCCGTGGCGCGGATGCGCGCGCGGGGTTTCAGCCCATGGGCGCGGCCAAACTCGGCGTTGCCGATCAGCACGGCGGCGGCCCCATCGACGATGCCGCTGGAATTCCCGGCATGGTGGATGTGGGCAATCCGCTCGAGATGGGGGTATTTCATCATCGCGATCTTGTCGAAGCCGGGCATGGTTTCGCCCATATCCTTGAAGGCGGGCTTCAAGGCGGCAAGTGTGGCCATATCGGTGCCGGGGCGCATGTATTCATCGCGGTCCAGAATGGTCAGGCCACTGCGGTCGGTGACCGGAACGATGGATTTGGCAAAGCGGTTGTCCGCCCAGGCGGCAGCCGCCCGGCGTTGCGATTCTACGGCCAGGGCATCGGCCATCTCGCGGGTAAGCCCATATTCGGTGGCGATGATATCGGCCGAAATGCCTTGCGGGACGAAATAGGTTTTCATGGCAAGGGCCGGGTCCACGGCGATGGCCGCCCCGTCGCTGCCCATGGCAACGCGGCCCATCATTTCGACCCCGCCCGCGATATAGGCCGCGCCAGCCCCCCCGCGCACCTGATTGGCGGCAAGGTTCACGGCCTCCATGCCGCTGGCGCAAAAGCGGTTGATGGCAAGGCCGGGAATGGACTGGTCAAGGTCTGAGAGCAGAACCGCCGAGCGGGCCAGACAGCCACCTTGCTCGCCCACTTGGGTGACATTGCCCCAGATCACGTCCTCGACCGCATGGCCCTCGAGCCCGTTGCGCGCCTTGACCGCGTTCAAAAGCCCTGCCGACAGGGCGACCGAGGTAACCTCATGCAAGGCCCCGTCCGGGCGGCCCTTGCCGCGCGGCGTACGCACGGCGTCATAGATGAAAGCGTCGGTCATGTGTCTCTCCCTCAAACCGCGTCAACCTGCGGTGCATCACGTCAAAGCGGGGCGGACCCGCAAGAGTTTTGCCAAACCCAAAGCCTTTGGGGTCGACTTTTTCAATCCTGCGCCGTTGCGCCCTTTTCCCAACCCCGGGGGTATTTTCGCCAAGATGAATAGGGAAATCTTAACCTTTCATCTTCAGTCTTTCTTTCGTGGCACAGGCTGGGGAGCCGATGGCCACCCAAGGTGAAACCCCATCTCGACAACCGGATAGCCAAGCCGGGTTCTCGGGATGGGGCCCTTTGGGTTTCATCTTGGCCCAAATACCCCCGCCGGAGGCTTCCACCGCGGCCCCCTGCGCGCCCTTAGCCTTTTCGTCCCTTCAGTTCCGCATTGAACAGCCTAAGCCGGTGGGTCAGGTTGTCAGTGTCGGTGACGCTGTCGAAATGTTCGAACAGAAACGACAGTGCCTCGCCCTCGTCCAGCCCGGCCTCCCCCGCAAAGCGCTTGAGCCTGCGATAGCCGTCTTCGGTCATGGCCACGGGAAAACGGCGGGTTAGGCGAAAGCGCTTGGGCATTTGAAACCTCCGGTTGCTCTGGGGCAAAATTCTTTCTTCAAGAATTTTCTGCCCCAAGATTAGAACGCCTCTGCCGCCAAGGCCATAACCGGATCGGCGCCGCTTTCGATGCGGGCCAGATGCATGCCGCAGGCGGGCAGTTGGCGGGTCATGTAATAGCGACCTGTGGCGAGTTTGGCGTTCAGGAACGCCGCATCTCCGCCGCCGGCATCCAAGGCGGCATGGGCGGCCGAGGCCATGCGTGTCCACATCAGACCCATGCAGACATGGCCCATCATCAGCATGAAGTCATAAGACCCCGCGAGCGCCGCGTTGGGGTTTTTCATGCCTTGTTGCATGAAGAACATCCCCGCCGCCTGCATGGCTTTGGACGCCTGTTTCAAAGGCTCGGTAAAGGCCGCCATGCGCGGATCGGCGTCATGCGCTTTGCATTCGGCCTTCACCATCTCAAAAAACGCCATGACATGTTTGCCGCCATCTTGCGTCAGTTTGCGGCCCACAAGGTCCAGCGCCTGCACGCCGTTGGCGCCTTCATAGATCTGGGCGATGCGGGCGTCGCGGACGAATTGGCTGACGCCATTGTCTTCGATATAGCCATGCCCGCCCCAGACCTGCTGGGCCTGCACGGCCATCTCGAAACCTTTGTCGGTCTGAAAGCCTTTGATGACCGGGATCATCAGCGAGACCAACCCTTCGGCGGCGGCGTCCTGCATGCGGTGGCCGCGATCAATCAGCGAGGCCGCCCAGAAGGTCAGGGCGCGCGCGCCTTCGACAAAGCTTTTCTGATCCATCAGGTTGCGGCGGATGTCGGGGTGCACGATCAGCGGATCCGCGGGGCCTGAGGGGTTTTCCGCCCCGGTGATCGCCCGGCCTTGCAGGCGGTCGCGGGCATAGGCGACGGCGTTTTGATAGGCCGTCTCGGCCACCGCGTAGCCTTGGAGACCGACGCCCAGCCGCGCCTCGTTCATCATGGTGAACATGGCGCGCATGCCTTTGTGGAGGTCTCCCAGGAGATACCCGGTCGCGCCGTCATAGTTCATCACGCAGGTGGCGTTGCCGTGGATGCCCATCTTGTGTTCGACCTTGCCCACCGCAAGGCTATTGCGCGCGCCAAGCGAGCCGTCGGCGTTGACCAGAAACTTTGGCACGATGAAGAGGGAGATGCCCTTGGTGCCTTCCCCCCCGCCCGGAGCCTTGGCCAGCACGAGATGGATGATGTTGTCGGCCATGTCATGTTCACCGGCCGAGATGAAGATTTTGGTGCCGGTGATCTTGTAGCTGCCGTCCGCCTGCGGTTCGGCCCGGGTGCGCATGAGGCCCAGATCGGTGCCGCAATGCGGTTCGGTCAGGTTCATGGTGCCGGTCCAGTCACAGGTCACCATCTTGGGCAGGTAAAGCGCCTTTTGGGCGTCGGTTCCATGGGCGTGGATCGCCGAATAGGCGCCATGGGTCAGGCCCTGATACATGTTGAAGGCCATATTGGCTGAAACCAGAATCTCGCCCACCGCTGTGCCCATCAGGTAGGGCAGCCCCTGCCCGCCATAAGCCGGATCGCAATCGAGCGCGGGCCAGCCGCCTTCGCGCAGCTTGTCAAAGGCGGCCTTGAACCCGGTGGGGGTGCGCACGACGCCGTTTTCCAAGGTGCAGCCCTCGCGGTCACCGACCGCGTTCAGCGGAGCCAGCACATCGGTGGCGAGTTTGCCTGCCTCTTCCAGCACGGCGGCGGTAAAGCCTGCGTCGAGATCGGCGTAGCCGGGGATGTCCGATGCGTCGATCTTCAGCACATTGTGCAGCAGAAAGGCCATGTCCTTCAGGGGCGCGGTGTAGGTGGTCATCGGGGTCTCCTTAGGCGGCGCTGGCGGTTTTGCGGAAGGCCGCAAGGGCCTTTTCGCCCTCAGTCAGCTGGGTTTTCAGATCGGCAATCGCCACGTCCAGTTCGGCGCGCTGCGCCTCCATCTGGGCGAGCCGGTCTTTGGCAATGTCATAGGTGCGCAAAAGCTGCGCCTCGTTCGAGCCGTCGCGATCATACATATCGAGAAGCTGGCGGATCTCTTCGAGCGAAAAGCCAAAGCGTTTACCGCGCAAAATCAGCCGCAGCCGGGCGCGGTCTTGTTTGGTGAACAGCCGCCGGGTGCCAAGACGGATGGGGCGCAAAAGCTCTTTCGCTTCATAAAACCGCAGCGTGCGCGGGCTGACGTCAAAGGCGTCGCACATCTCGCGGATCGTCAGGGTGTCGGCGCTGTCGGTCATGTCATGGCCCTTGGGCTGGAGGGGGCGGCCCTGAAACTGGCTGCCCTTGGCCATGATAGTAGCGTGCTTGACGTTAACGTAAATGTAACGTCACGTCAGAACCGCAGGTGACGTAAGGGCGCGGGCCGCAGGGCGGTGAAACCCTGCGATCCGGTCAGTCTTCGTCGCCCGCAATTTGCGCCAGAACAGCGCCTTTGCCGCGCCAGCGCAGGAGGGGTGGAATCACCAGGGCCAGCGCCGCCACCGCCAAAAGCCCCGCCGCGAGGGGTGTGCTGACCAGCGTGGACCAATCGCCTTGGCTGATCGCCAGCGCGCGGCGCAGTTGCGCCTCGGCCATGGGGCCAAGGATCAGGCCTACCACCACCGGAGCGATGGGATAGCCGTGCAGGCGCATGACATAGCCCATGACGCCGAAGATCATCAGCATCGACAGTTCCACCGGCGAGGGGTTGACCCCGATGGTGCCAAGCGTGGCGAAGAGGAGGATCCCGGCATAAAGCCACGGGCGCGGGATGGTGAGAAGCTTCACCCAGAGCCGGATGAGCGGCAGGTTCAGCACCAGAAGCATGATATTGGCGATGAGGAGGCTCGCGATCAGCCCCCAGACCAGCGCGGGCGCGGTGGCAAAGAGGAGCGGCCCCGGTTGCAGGCCGAATTGCTGAAACCCTGCCAGCATGATCGCGGCGGTGGCCGTGGTGGGCAGGCCCAGCGTCAGGAGCGGCACCAATGTTCCGGCGGCGGCGGCGTTGTTCGCCGCCTCGGGGCCCGCGACGCCTTCGATGGCGCCATGGCCGAATTCTTCGGGGTGTTTGGCAAAGCGCTTTTCAGCGCCATAGGACAGAAAGCTGGCGATATCGGCACCGCCTGCTGGCATGGCGCCGATGGGAAAGCCGATGGCCGTGCCGCGCAGCCAAGGCCGCCACG
>JBMSKG010000046.1:0-13961 GCA_049419625.1 Paracoccaceae bacterium
CCCAGCGCCTGCCACAAAAGGCGCAGCGCCATGGCGACCGAGACGGTGACGATCAGCGGCTTGATCAGCCGTGCGCCCACGCGCATGGCCATGCGTGCGCCCAAGGCCGCCCCTGCCATTTGCGCCAGCCCCATCGCAATGCCCATCCACCACCATGTCACACCCAAGGGGATGAACATCGCCAGCGAGCCGATGTTGGAGGAAAAGTTCAGGAGTTTGGTGTGTGCCGTGGCCTTTAGCATGCCAAAGCCCGCCAACATGACAAAGGCCAGCATAAAGAAGCTTCCGGTACCGGGACCGAAGAACCCGTCATAGGCGGCGATCAGCGGCACGGCAGTGAAGGTGAACAGGCCGGGCGCGATGCGCTGGGCGCGGGCATCGTCCGACAGGCCCGGTTTCAGGGCGAAAAACGCGGCCACCGCCACAAGGATCACCGGCATGATGATGCGCAGCGCATCTGCGGGCAGAGACTGGGCCACCAGGGCCCCCGCCGCCGCCGAGAGCGCCGAGACTGCTGCCATCCCGAACTGGTCGCGCAGCCGCACATGGCCGGCGCGGGCATAGGCCACCGTGGCGGTGCCTGCGCCAAAGGCGGCTTGTAGTTTGTTTGTGGCCAGCGCCTCGAGCGGGGAGGCCCCGGCGATCAAGAGCATCGGCATGGCGATGAGCCCGCCGCCGCCAGCGATGGAATCGACAAAGCCCGCGACAAAGGCCGCAAGGATCAGGAGGAGGGCAAGGTGGGTGGCGACTTCGAACATTTGGGTCTTTCAGGGGGCTTTACGGCGCGCGGGCGATGGTGACCAGCGTATCGCCGTATTTGCGCTGATCTTCCAGCGTGAAGCCGTCGGGCAGGCTGGGGGCGCTGCCCTCTTCCCACACGATCAGCGATTGCGGGGCAAGCCAGTTGCCGTTGCGTGCGGCGTCGAGTGCGGCGTCGCCCATGGATTTGCCATAGGGCGGGTCGAGAAACACGAGGTCAAAGGCCGGGCCGGGATTGGCCCCCAAGGTGCGGGCATCGCGGCGCAGGATTGAGGTTTCCGCTTCGGCCCGCATCAGGGCTATGTTGCGGGTCAGAAGGGCGAGGGCGACTTTGCCGTTTTCGACAAAGGTGGCATGGGTGGCGCCGCGCGACAAGGCCTCAAGCCCCAAGGCGCCGGTGCCTGCGAAGAGATCGAGCACGCGGGCGCCTTGCAGGGGGTTGCCATAGCCGCCGTTGACCAGAAGGTTGAAGATCGCCTCGCGCACCCGGTCGGAGGTGGGGCGCAGATGGGCGGCGGGATCGCCTGCGCCCACCTCGGCCAGCTTTAGCCCGCGTGACCGCCCGCCGATGATCCTCATGCGGTGAGCAGGTCCTTCAACGGCACCGACAGATCGGCCACCTTGGCCTTGTCGGGCGATTTGCCCGCCTCGATCAGGCGTTTGCCAACCATATAGCCGCGTGGGTCGTTCATGGCGTCGACGGCCAAAAGGGTGTCGCCTTGGTAATACCAGAAACTCACCGCCTCGCCTTCGGGGCCGCGGGTGACGATGGTGTCATAGCCGGTGTTCAGGCCTGCGATTTGCAGTTTGCAGGCGTATTGGTCGGACCAGAACCACGGTTTCGCGATGTAGTCCTTGCCCGCGCCCAGGATGTTTTCGGCCACCACTTCGGCCTGATCAATGGCGTTGCCCACTGATTCCAAGCGGATGCGGCCACCCTTGTAGGGGAAGGAGGCGCAATCGCCGGCTGACCAGATGAAGGGGTCAGAGGTGCGGCCGTGGGCGTCGGTTTTGATGCCGTTTTCCAGTTCCAGCCCTGCTGCCTCGGCCAAGGCTTGGCCGGGGAGGATGCCGACACCTGCGATGACGAAATCGGCGGGCAGTTCGCGGCCATCTTGCAGGCGCACGCCGGAGACGTGGCCTGTGCCCAAAAGCCGATCCAGCCCCGTCGACTCCAAAATGGTGACGCCGTGGGCTTGATGCAGGGCGCGGATGTAGTCGCTGGTTTCAGGGGCGGCGACGCGTTGCAGGATGCGCGGTGCCATTTCCAGAACGGTCACCTCAAGGCCCAGCTTGCGCGCCACGGCGGCGGCCTCAAGCCCGATATAGCCGCCGCCGACGATCACCACGCGGCGGCCGGGGGCGAATTCGGCGCGCATGGCATCGACATCGGCCAAGGTCCGCACGGTGTAGACGCCCGCAAGATCGCCGCCAATGGCCGCAGGCAGGCGGCGGGGGGTGGAGCCGGTGGTCAGCACCAGATGGTCATAGGAGAGGGTTTCATCCCCAACCGTCAGCGTTTTGGTGGTGCGGTCGATGCTGCCCACCTTTTCGCCCAAGCGCAGGGTGATGTTCTGCTCGGCATAAAAGGCGTTGGAGCGCAGCCAGAGGCGTTCTTCCTCCATCTCGCCCATGAGATATGCCTTTGACAAAGGCGGGCGCTGATAGGGGGGGCTGGGTTCTTCGCCCACAAGCGTGATCTGGCCATCAAAGCCAAGACCGCGCAGCTTGGCCACCACGGCCGATCCGGCCTGCCCTGCGCCCACCACAACCACATGCGCCATCGCTACCCCCTCTGGTCGAACTTCGCGGCGGAGCCTATATCCGGGGGATACGGAAACGCAACGCGCGAGGGACAACAAATGACGATTTCAGTGGGCAGCCAGTTGCCAGAGGCGAAACTGCTGCAAATGGGCGCCAATGGCCCCGAAGCAGTGGATCTGTCGGCCAAGCTTAAGGGCCGCAATGTGGTGATTTTCGGCCTGCCCGGCGCCTATACCGGCACCTGCACCACGAGCCATGTGCCGTCGTTCATGCGGGTGATCGACAAGCTGAAAGCCAAGGGCGTGGATGAGGTGATCTGCCTGTCGGTCAACGATCCCTTTGTCATGAAGGCCTGGGGCGACAGCACAGGCGGCGCGGCGGCCGGAATCAGCTTTCTGGCCGATGGCGATGCAAGCTTTACCAAAGCGGTTGGCATGGCGTTCACCGTGCCCGCGATTGGCTTTCATGACCGGTCCAAGCGCTATGCGCTGCAGGCGGTGGATGGGGTTGTGAAGGTGCTGCACGCCGAAGAAAATGCCGGTCAGTGTGACATTTCCGGCGGTGAGGCGATGCTTTCCGCGATCTAAGACAAGCGCCCCCTTCCCCTGTGACGGGGAGGGGGCAACCGCATCAGATGCGGAAAATCGGCTGCAAGAGGCGCGGCATCATACCGCGGAAGCGCAAGGGCGCGTCGGTGGCAGCCAGACAGATGCAATCGCATCCGGCCTCGGCCACGGGCGTGTGCTGATCGGCCTCATCGGCGATTTCGACATCGCCCGGACCAAAGCGGTCTTTGTCGTCGCGAAACGCGCCTTGCAGCACCAGCGTCAGTTCCAGCCCGCGATGGCCGTGGTCGGGCACGGCTTGACCGGCGGGAATGTACAAGAGCCGCGCCGAGGCCCCTTTGCTGGTGGGCAGGATGGCCTGACGAACACCCATGCCGATGGGCTTCCAGCGGATCGCCTCAAGATCACCGCCGACATAGTGCGCGAGCGGCGAGGGGAACATGCCGCGCGGGTGGGACTTGCCGTTGAGCGCCGCCGCCTTTGGCGCGGGGGCGGGCAGGTCTAGGCGGGCCATGCAGGCCTCAAGGCTGGCCTCGCTCATGGGCGCGGTTTCGGCTTCGAGCACGGCACCGCCGACGGCTTCATAAGCCTCGGCGCGGGCGCGGCATTCGTCGCAGAGCGACACATGGGTGGCGACAACCAGCGAAAAGGCCTCGGGCAGGCTGCCTGCGGCGTAGGCCATCAAAAGCTGGTCGGAAAGATGATGTTTGATCGAAGATGTGCGGTTTTTCATTGCTTAACTCATTCTCGCGCGCAGGCGGTCCAGCGCCAGTCGGATGCGCGACTTGATCGTTCCAAGGGGAAGCCCAGTTTCTGCGGCAATCTCGCTGTGCGACAAGTCGCCGTAGAAAGCCCGCGCCACAAGGGCGCGCTGGGCTTCGGGCAGGGTGGAGAGGGCTTCGGTCAGCCGCAAGGTTTCTTGCGCGGCTTCATAGACATCGGCCTGATCCGGCTCGTGGCTGTCGCCGCCCCAATCCAGCGCCTCGGGTTCGGGGCGGCGGTCGCGGCGGGCAATGTCGATGCGGCGGTTGCGGGCGATGGTAAAGACCCACGTCGCCACCGAAGCGCGCGAGGGGTCAAACAGATGGGCTTTTTGCCAAACGGTGGCCAGAACATCTTGGGCGCAATCTTCGGCCAGCGCGGCCTCGGTTCCGGACTTCATCAAGAAGGCCTTCACCCGGGGGGCGAAATGCCGGAACAGTGCGGCAAAGGCCGCCCGATCCTTCCGGTCACGCACTGCGAGCATCAGTGCCGCCCAATCCGTTTCATCTGTCTTTGACACTTGTCTGTCCTGCGCCTTCCGCTCTGGCACAGCATAAGCTGTTCGCCGGGCGGGCGCATGTGGAATATGCAGGGCAAGAGTGTCTGGCATCATGGTGCAGATACGCGGCCATTTGGCAACTGGATCACCAGAAGTCTGCGCTGCGGCGAATTGGATGATCCATTTTTCAAAACCCCGCGTAATATCCCTGAAATTCATGGGAAAAGGACTGCCTATGCCGTTCGAAACTTACGGCCAGCCACCGCGCCGGATTGCTATTGTCGGCGGGGGCATTTCTGGCATGGCCGCAGCCTATCTGCTGGCAGGAACCCACGCCGTCACCTTGTTTGAAGCCGAGCCGCGGTTGGGCGGCCATGCGCGCACCTTGATTGCGGGCAAGCGCGGCGATCAGCCGGTGGATACCGGGTTTATCGTGTTCAACAAGGTGAATTACCCCAATCTTCTGGGCCTTTTTGACAAGCTGGATGTGCCAGTTGTCGCCAGCGACATGAGCTTTGGCGCCTCGTTTGGCGGTGGGCGGCTGGAATATGCGCTGCGCAGTTTGAATGCGCTGTTTGCCCAGCGGCGCAATGCCGTGAGCCCCAAGTTTTTGCGGATGGTGCGCGACATTGCGCATTTCAACGCCAAGGCCGAGGCGGCCGCGATGGGCACCACGCTGACGATTGGCGGGCTGTTGGACAAGCTGGGCACGTCGGAGGGGTTCCGCGACCACTACATCACGCCGATTTCGGGCGCGATCTGGTCGACCCCGGTGGAAGGGATTTTGGACTTCCCGGCCGAGGCGATGATCCGGTTCTTCAAGAATCACGCGCTGTTGCAGGCCACGGGGCAGCACCAGTGGTACACGGTGCAGGGCGGGTCGGTCGAATATGTGCGCCGGTTGGAGGCGCATCTGCTGCGCCATGGGGCCGAGATTCGCACCGGCACGCCGATTGCGGCCATCCGGCGCGAGGGCGATGGGGTGATGATCCGCGCCAAAGGCGGCGAGTGGGAGCTTTATGACGATGTCATCATGGCCACCCATTCCGATGACACGCTGGCGCTGTTGTCGGATGCCAGCCCCGCCGAGCGTGCGGCGCTGTCCTCGGTGCGCTATCAGCCGAATGAGGCGGTCTTGCATGCCGATCCCAAGGTCATGCCGAAAAGCCGCCGGGCTTGGGCCAGTTGGGTTTATGTGGAACCCGAAGGCCAGCCAAAGCCGGACCGTATTGCGCTGAGCTATTGGATGAACTCATTGCAGCCGATCCCGCAAGATGACCCGCTGTTTGTCACGCTGAACCCGCAGGCGCGGATCAATGACAAGCTGATCCATGATGTGACGACCTTCCGTCATCCGGTGTTTGATCATGCCGCGATTGCGGCCCAATCGACGATTAGGGCGATGAACGGGGCGCGCAACACGTGGTTCTGCGGGGCATGGATGAAGAACGGGTTCCACGAGGATGGTTTTGCCAGCGCGGTTGATGTCGTGAATGCCATGGGTGCGCGGCAGCAGCAGGCGGTGGCTGCGTGACCCATGCCCGCGTGGACCATATCCCCGGCACAACCTTTCACGGGCGCAAGGGCACGGTCCAAAACCGGTTTCGCTATACGGTCGATTATGTGCTTTTGACGCCTGACAGCGCCAAGGGTCCCACACTGTTTTCCCGCAACCGCGCCAATCTGGCGGCGGTGCATGACGCGGACCACGGCGGCGCGCCTAAGCAGGGCAGGGGCACGGCATGGGTGCGCGAGGTTTTGGCCAGCCATGGCCTGCCGGCACCTTCGCGGATTGATCTTTTGGCCCAACCGCGCCTTTTGGGCCATGTGTTCAACCCGGTGTCGTTCTGGCTGTGCCATGACGCGGCGGACGGTTTGCGCGTGGTGATTGCCGAGGTGTCGAACACCTTTGGCGACCGTCATTCCTATCTGGTGCATCGCGCCGATCACGGCCCGATCACCGCCGAGGATCATTTGACCGCGCAGAAGATCTTTCACGTCTCGCCGTTTCAGCCGGTGGAGGGGGGTTATCGGTTCCGCTTTGATATTCGGGCGGATCGGATTGGCATTTGGATTGACTTTACCGCCGGGGAAAACGGGGTGATTGCCACGCTGACCGGGCCGCGCAAGCGGTTGACCAATGGGGCGATCCTTTGGGCCTCGCTGCGCCGCCCGTTCGGGTCGCGCCGGGTTTTGGCCTTGATCCATTGGCAGGCGGTGAAGCTGTGGTGGAAGGGTGCTGCCTATCGCCCGCGGCCTGAGCCTCCGGCAGAGGAGGTCAGCTGATGGGCGGTTTTGCAGGCAAGCGCTATTGGCTGGTGGGTGGCAGCGATGGGCTGGGGCTGGCCTTGGCGCGGCAGATGCGGGCCGAGGGGGCCGATCTGGTGATTTCGGCCCGCAATGCCGAGCGGCTGGCAGGCGTCTGCGCCGAGTTGGGGGCTGAGGCCCTGCCGATGGATATGGCGGATGAAGCATCAGTGGCGCAGGTGGCGGGGGCGCTGGGCCCGGTGGATGGGGTGGTGCTGTTGGCCGCCGTCTATTGGCCGATGTCTGCACAGGCGCTGGATGCCGAGAAGCTCGTTGCGATGTGTGATGTGAACCTGACCGGCACGGCGCGGGTTTTGGGGGCGGTGCTGCCCGCAATGATCGCGCGCGGGGCGGGGCATGTGGTGCTGACCGGGTCTTTGGCGGGCTATCGTGGGTTGCCGGGGGCGATGGGCTATGCCGCGTCCAAGGGCGGCGCGATGGTGCTGGCCGAAAGCCTCTATGCCGATCTGCGGGGCAGCGGGGTTAAGGTGCAACTCGCCAATCCGGGGTTCATTGAGACCCGGCTGACGGCGCAGAACAGTTTTTCCATGCCGTTCATCATGACGCCTGAAAAGGCGGCAGGGCATATGATGCGGCTGATGCGGTCAAACCGGTTCAAATCCAGTTTCCCCGCGCCGTTCTCGTGGCTGTTCCGTTATGGGCAGGGGCTGCCGGATTGGCTGTGGTATCGGATGTTCCCGCGCGGCTAGGGCCGCTTTAGGCAGGCCATGAAGAACCCGTCCATGCCGCCTTTGTCGGCCCAATAATCAGGCCGCAGGCGAAGGCCGCCGTCTGGCGTGATCCAGTCGGGCGAAAGGCCGGGCAGGGTGGGGCGCTGGACAGTCAGGCCGGGATGGCGGGTGAGCGCGGCGGTCAGCTGCGCCTCGCCTTCGTCGGGCAAGAGCGAGCAGGTGACGAACACCAGCCGCCCGCCCGGTTTCAGCCAGCCAAGGGCGCGGTCGAGAAGGGCGGCTTGCAAGGCCACCAGCCCGGCGATTTCGGAGCCGTCTTTGACAAAGGGCAGGTCGGGGTGGCGGCGGATGGTGCCGGTGGCGGAACAGGGGGCATCCAGAAGGATGGCGTCGAACGGGTGATCGGGCTGCCAAGTCAGTGCATCGGCGGTGATGCAGGTGGCGGCAAGACCGGTGCGGGCAAGGTTTTCGGCCACCCGCGCCATGCGGGGGCCGGAGATATCGAGCGCAGTGACATCGGCCCCGGCGGCGGCGAGTTGCATCGTCTTGCCGCCCGGCGCGGCGCAGAGATCCAGCACGCGCAGGCCTGTGATGTCACCCAGCAGTGGCACGGCCATGGCGGCGGCGGCGTCTTGGACCCACCAGCCGCCCGCGGCATAGCCCGGCAAGGTGGAAACTTGGCCTCGGTCGGCCAGACGCAGGGAACCCGTGGGCAGAAGACTGCCTTCGGGCGCCTCGGCGCCTGCGCGGAAGCTGAGATCAAGGGGCGGGGCGGTGGCCTGCACCGCCTCGATCGCCGTCACGGCGTCGCGGCCATAGGCATGGACCAAGGGTTGACGCAACCAGCGCGGCAGTTTCTGCACGCCACTCAGGGCCACGCCCACGGGCACCTGCCGAAGAACGGCATTGACCAGCCCAGCCAGATGGCTGGTTTTGCGACCGGCGCGGGCCAAGCCCACCGCCTCGTTCACCACGCCATGCGCGGCGGCGCCTTCGGCCAGTTCCACCACGGCAAGGCGCAGGATGTTCCAAACCGGCAGGGGCGGGGCCTTGCGCATCAGGGGGTGGAGAACCTTGTCGGCGGGTTCCAGCACGCGCAGCACGGTCAGGGCTAGACGCTGGGCGCGGGCACGCTCGGCCGGGGGGAGGGCGGCGAAATCGGGGTGATCAAAGGCTTCGGCCAAGAGGGCGCCTTCGCCCAGAACCGCATTCAAAAGCGCCACGGCCCCGCCGCGCGCTGTGGGTCTGGGGGATTTGCCCTTTGTCATGTCGCCCTTTGTCATCTCGCCTGTGTCATCCTGTGTCCTTGCCCTTGGCCTGTGCCGCGCCCTATATCACTGCCAGAGCCCGAAGGGATAGAGCATGTCAGACGACACCCCCAACCTTCCCCCCGCCGCCTTGCGTGCCTTGGCCGAGGCGGAGGCGCGCCGCAAGGCCGCCAAGGACATGGGCCTGCCCACAGAACTGGGCGGGCGCGATGGGCCAGAGCCGGTGCGCTATGGCGATTGGGAGAAAAAGGGTCTGGCGATCGACTTTTGAGGCCTAGCGCAGGCGGAACTGCGCGCTGTCGCCGGTGCCCCGGTCCACGGTGAAGCGGACGGTCCGGCCATCGCGGGTTTCGACAAGCTGACAGTTGTAGGGGATGGCGTAGCCTTCCCAGTCCATCTCGCGGCAGAAATAGCCGTCTTTCCACGACCAGCTGCCGGTGATTTTCCAGCCCAGCGCGTCGCCGGTGATCTTGCCTTCGGGGCTGACGAAGAGGCTGAGGTCATAGAGGTTGTTGCGCAGTTCTTTGCCCGCAACGAGGGCCATAAACGCCTCTTTTTCCATGACGGGCTGATAGTCATCACCATGGGCTGCCTTGGAAAACAGGGCGGGGCTGGCAACCAACATCACAGCAAGCGCGGCACGCATCGAAGAACTCCGTCAAACACCGTGACGGATACGCGGGCCACGGCGGTCTGGATCACTTTTATCACAAGGCAGGCTACAGGCCCAAGACATCCATCATGTCATAGCGCCCGGGCTTTTGGCCCTGACCCCAAAGGGCTGCGCGCAGCGCGCCTCGGGCAAAGATGGTGCGGTCGGTCGCCACGTGGCGCAGGATGATCCGCTCGCCCTCACCGGCGAACAACACGTCATGCTCGCCCACGATGTCGCCGCCGCGAATGGCGGAAAAGCCGATGCTGCCACGTTCGCGCGCCCCGGTGATGCCGTCGCGGCCTGAGACGCGAGTGGCGTCCAGTGACACGCCGCGCCCGTCGGCGGCGGCTTGGCCCAGCATGAGGGCGGTGCCCGAAGGCGCGTCGACCTTCATGCGGTGGTGCGCCTCGATCACCTCGATGTCCCAATCGGCATCAAGGGCGGCGGCGACCTTTTGGGTCAGGCGGGTCAGAAGGTTGACGCCAAGGCTCATGTTCCCGGCCTGCACCACGACGGCATGGCGGGCGGCGGCGTCAAGTTTGGCGTGATGCGCCGCCTCAAGCCCGGTGGTGCCGACCACATGCACAGCGCGGGCCTGTGCGGCGAGGGCTGCGAAGTCCACCGTGGCGGCGGGGGCGGTGAAATCGATCACGGCTTGGGCCTGAGCAAAGGCGGGCAGGGGGTCATCGGTGACCACAACGCCCAAGGGCGCGCCGCCCATCGCCTCGCCCACGTCGCGGCCCAGCCAAGGGTTGCCGGGCCGTTCGATGCAGCCCACCAGCCGCGCCTTGCCACTGGCCACCACGGTTTTCACCAGCATCTGCCCCATGCGGCCCGATGCGCCCGTGATTACGATTCCCGGCAGGTGTTCCATGGCGATACCCCTTTGTCTTGCCCCCCTTTAGCGCCCTTCCGCAGGCGCGCAAAGCCCGGCGTTGCGGGCGGGGCGAAAAGGGCTTACATGGCGCCCATGTCAAACAAGCGCTTCCATACCGGCCAAGGTCCCTCGCAACGGCAACTTCGTGTTGGCGAACTGATCCGGCGCACGCTGTCGGATGTGCTGAACCGGGCCGAGATTCACGATCCCGAGTTGAACGCCATGTCGATCACGGTGGGCGAAGTGTCTTGCTCGCCCGATCTGAAGGTCGCCACGGTCTATGTGATGCCGTTGATGGGATCGGTGCCGGTTGAGGCCGCGATTGCCGCCTTGGCGCGCAACAAGCATGAGCTGCGCCACCGGCTGGCCACGGAAATGACGCTGAAATACGCGCCCGACCTGCGCTTTCGTCCCGATGAGACCTTTGACCGGTTGGATGAGACACGGCGCATGTTCATGGACCCTTCGGTTGCCCGTGATCTGGGGCCGCAGGACGAAGGCGATGACGATTAAGGCGCTGGTTCTGGCGCTGTTTATGGCGCCAGTCCTGCCCGGTCTGGCGCAGGCGGTCACCTGCCGCGATGTCATGTTCGATGACCGATCCTACACCACCTGCGACGTCGCCCCCGGCGAGGATCTGCGGCTGTTTCTGAACGGTGACGAGTTGCCCTATGCCAGCTTTGCCGCCGTGGACGTGGCGCTGGAGGCGAAGGGCAAGCAACTGGCCTTTGCGATGAACGCCGGCATGTTTCACCCTGATTTGGCCCCTGTGGGGCTGTACATTGAAAACGGGGTTGAGCGGGCGCGGCTGATCACCTCGGACGGGCCTGGGAATTTCGGGCTGTTGCCGAATGGCGTGTTTTGCGTGGGCGAGAGCTTTGCGGTGATCGAATCGCGGGCCTTTGCCGAGACGCGGCCTGCCTGCCGCTATGCCAGCCAATCCGGCCCGATGCTGGTGATTGAGGGTGCGCTGCATCCGCGTTTTGCCGCTGGTTCGGATTCGCTTTACTACCGCAACGGCGTGGGCGTGACCGAGGATGGGCACGCGCATTTTGTCATCTCGAATGAGGTGGTCAATTTCCACAGCTTTGCCCGGTTCTTCCGCGATGTGCTGGGCACGCCCAACGCGCTTTTCTTTGACGGTTCCGTCTCGCGGCTGTATGCGCCCATGCTGGAGCGTCACGATGCGGGCTTTCCGATGGGGCCGATGATCGGCGTCGTCACCGATCTGACCACGGCAAAGGACTGACATGGCGCGCGGGAAAAAGGGCCGGCCGGTGAATGGCTGGCTGGTGGTGGACAAGCCTGCGGGCGTGGGGTCAACCACGGTGGTGAACAAGGTGAAATGGGCCTTTGGCGCGCAGAAGGCGGGCCATGCCGGCACGCTGGACCCTGCGGCGACCGGGGTATTGGCGGTGGCCTTGGGTGAGGCGACCAAGACCGTTCCTTACGTCACCGATGCGGTGAAATGCTATCGGTTCCGGGTGACGCTGGGGGCTGCAACCACCACCGATGATGCCGAGGGCACGGTGATTGAGACCCGTGAGACGCGCCCGACAGACGCCGAGATCGCGGCCGCGCTGGGCGCGTTTCGCGGCGAGATCGAACAGGTGCCGCCGCAGTTTTCCGCCGTGAAGGTGGATGGCGAGCGGGCCTATGATCTGGCGCGCGAAGGTGAGGTGATGGATCTAGCCGCCCGGCCTTTGTGGGTGGAGCAGTTGGAGGTGATCAACCGCCCGGATGCCGACCATGTCGATCTGGAGATGGTCTGCGGCAAGGGCGGCTATGTGCGATCCATCGCGCGGGATCTGGGCCGTGCTTTGGGCTGTCTGGGCCATGTGGCGTGGCTGCGGCGCGAATGGTCGGGGCCATTCAATGCCGGTGAAGGGGTGTCGCTGGAAGAGATCGACCGGCTGGCCAAATCGCCCGAGATTGACGCGCTGCTTTTGCCGTTGGAGTTGGGTTTGGCCGATCTGCCGGAACTGCCCTGTACGCCGGAGGGCGCGGTGCGGTTGAAGAACGGCAATCCGGGCATGGTGCTGACCTCGACCGCGCAATATGGCGATGAAGCTTGGGCGAGTTACATGGGCCGTCCGGTGGCCGTGGGGATTTACAAGGCAGGGGAGTTGCATCCCTCCCGCGTGTTCAACCTCGACTGAGATGATCTGCCGGGCGCATCAAAAGGGCGATGCGGCCAGTGTGGCGGTCTATTCGGATTGTGAAGCTTACCGCTATGCGCTGACCCGCGAATGGGCGGTGGGGCGGCGGTTGTTGGTGGTGATGCTGAACCCGTCGACCGCGACTGAGGCGGCGAATGACCCCACGGTGGAACGCTGTGAGCGCCGGGCGCGGGGCTTGGGCTATGGCGGGTTTCGGGTTGTGAACCTGTTTGCATGGCGCGCCACCGATCCGCGCGCGCTGCGGGCGGTGGCCGATCCGATTGGGCCGGACAATGACGCTGCCTTGGACCAAGGCGTGGACTGGGCTGATGATGTTCTGTGCGGCTGGGGCGGGCATGGCGGGTTTTTGGGCCGTGACCGGGCAGTGACGGCGTTGCTGCGGGCCAAGGGGCGGCCGCTGTGGCATCTGGGGCTGACCTTGGCGGGTCAGCCGAAACATCCGCTGTATATTGGCTATGACCAAGCGCCGGTGGCGTGGCGCTGATTGCGCGCGGTTTGAGGGAACTGGCTTAGGCCGCTTGCAAGCGAATCGCCGCAAGATCGACCGTTGCGCCATTGGTCAGGCTGGCCAAAGGCACGCCGTCCAACAGCAACAACGTGGCGCCGGGGCCGGTTTGCAAGGTGAGGGCGGGTTCGAGGTGCAGGGTGGAATCGTACAGCACCACCAATTCATCCTCGGCCGGATTGAAGTCGGTGATCTGCATCAGCGGTGCGCCGGGGCCGAAATCCTGTAAGGTGAAGCTGTCGGCACCGTCGCCGCCGTGGCCATGGTCCCCGGCCCCAAGGTGCAGGATGTCATCCCCCGCGCCGCCGTTCAGCACATCCGCCTCGGCATCGGCGCCGTTGGGCGCTGCGCCCCACAGCGTGTCGTTACCGTCGCCGCCGTCAACCTCATCGGCGCCGGTGCCGCCGGAGACAAGATCATCGCCCTCGCCGCCCAAAAGCGTGTCATTCCCGGCGTCACCTGCAAGCTGATCTTGGCCCATGCCGCCGATCAGCCGGTCATCGCCGGCACCACCCTGCGCGGTGTCATCGCCTTCGCAGCCGGCCAGAACGTCATTGCCTGCGCCGCCGGTCAGGCTGTCATGGCCGTCATCGCCCCAAAGACTGTCATCGCCATCGCCGCCGGCCAGAGCATCATCGCCATCGCCGCCATGCGCCACATCTTGGCCAGCGCCGCCATCAAGGCTGTCAGCGCCCGCGCGCCCGTCGAGATAATCATCCCCGGCGCCCGCGCTGAGCCGATCTTGGCCTGAGCCGCCGGTCAGTTGGTCGGCCCCGGCGGTGCCGGTCATGTCACGATCAGGGTCTGGCGGGGTGGGGGTGTCATCTGAAACGGGCTGGCCGTCAGGTTCGGTTCCGCCATGATCGGCGCCGACGTCTTCGCCAAAGTCCAAAAATGCGGCGGATACGCCCCAACCCTCTCCCTCAGGGGCGTCTTGGGCCTCACGCTCATCCTCGGGCGCGTCGGAGCCGCTGTCCATGGCAAGGCCAGCGACCAAGGCACCCAATAAACCAAGTAATCCAAGCATCATTCAGCCTAAGGTAGAGTTATCTGTGGCGGCTTGCCAAAATGTATTAGGGTCCAGACTCATTGATCGTCAAAGCCAGAAGATGACGGTTGCGGCGAGG
>JBMSKG010000047.1:0-13758 GCA_049419625.1 Paracoccaceae bacterium
TTCGGGGTCATGCCAGAGCTGCAGCGCCGCAGGTTTCGCACGCGGGCTGGTGCGATAATGCTCGGTAGGCAAAAGACCCAAGGCGCGGCCAAGATCCATCACCGTCGAGACGCGCGGCACCCTAAGGGGGTGGTGGGCACCATAGCTGGACCCGCGATAAATCTCTGATCCGACGAAGATCGGGGACAGGGGTTCTGATGGGTCAGAGCGGATCATATTGAAAGAATAAGGCCGCCCCATGGCCAAACAAGAGTGTGATACAACTCCAAAGTCCTTTTCCTTGTTGTGGATTCATGGAATACTCATGAAAATAGAGCAAAACGGGGAAACACCCGTGCAAAGACGAACAGGCAAACAGCATGGCTCAAGGCATCTCTGACCATCCCGCGGTAAGCGGGGAGGATTATGTGGCAAATGCCACTGCTGCGCGTAGGCAATATGGCGCGCTGTGCTGGCGCATGCATCGCGGCAAGGTGGAGGTGTTGCTGATCACCAGCCGTGACACGGGCCGCTGGGTCATTCCAAAGGGCTGGCCGATTGCCGGCCTCGCCCCGGCCGAAACCGCCGCGCGCGAGGCTTGGGAGGAAGCGGGTGTCGAAGGTGACATCGCGGATGATGGGCTTGGCGTGTTTGACTATGACAAAGTGCTTGGGCCCAAGGGATCCGTCCCCTGCTCGGTTGAGGTTTTCGGGCTGCGCGTGGCCGAGTTGAAGGGGAAGTTCCCTGAGCGCAAAGAGCGCCGCCGCAAGTGGTTTGACTTTGAAAAGGCCGCGCGCAAGGTCGCCGAACCCGAGCTTCGCGCCCTACTGCTGGCTTTGCCCACGCGATTGTCCGTGGCCTGATCCCGCCCGGTCACGCCCCCCCTTGTCGAGGGCGCTGTTTCCCCCCAGATTACGCGCATGATCCGCTATGACCTGAAATGCCCCAAGGGCCACGACTTTGACGGTTGGTTCAAATCTGCCGATGCATTCGACAGTCTTTTGAAGGCCGGTCATGTCACCTGTACGATCTGCGGCGTGGCAGATGTGGAAAAGCGCATCATGGCCCCCGCGGTGCGGCCTGCACGCAGCGTTGGCGAAAAGCCGAAGCTGAACGAGCCGAAAAACGACGTAGAGGCCGCTCTTGCCGAGATGCGCCGCAAGATCGAAGAAAACTCGGAGTATGTCGGGCTGAACTTTGCTGCCGAAGCGCGCGCGATGCATGAAGGCACGATTGACGAACGCGCGATCTATGGCGAGGCCAAGCCCGATGAGGCCCGTGCCCTGCTGGAAGACGGCATACCTGTTGCCCCCTTACCCTTTATGCCGAAACGTCAGGCGAATTAGACTGAACCGACACTTCTAGGCGTTATTTGCACGCCAGCGCCGCCTTGAAACTGGCCGCAGTGAACGGCCCCAGGTCGCGCTGGCTGTTGGGCGTCGCGGCCATGAGGCGGGTCCAGTCAGAATTGGCCAGGATCACTTCGGCCCCCGCCCCGCAGTCGCGCAGACCAGATGTGATGTAATCCTCTCCGATCCGGTGATTGGTCAGCCCCGCCTGCCGGGAAAGCTCGACCACCCGGTCACCTTCAAGCCGAACGAAAACCAACTCGCGCCGCAGATGGGGGCGGTCGACATAGGCAATCTCGACCCGCCCATCGCCATCCAGATCGCCAATCGCGGCGGGGGCCAGCCAGCGGTGGCGTTCTCCGATAAAGCGGGTCGCGGCTCGCAAGCCTTGCGCGTCATAGATCGCCAACGAAGCCCCCCGTGCGAGATCGGCCTCAACCACCACCACCTCGCGAGTGCCATCACCATCGAGATCGGCCAAACGGGTCTGAACATCTTCAAAGACGCGGGTTTCGGGCAGGCGGATTGTGCGCCGCTCTCCACCTTCAAGCCACAGATGCAACGCGCCCCATTCCAGCGCGTCGCCCAAAACTGCATGGTCATAGCGCGCCGTCGGCTCTGCCAACTCAGCCCGCGTGATGTCTTGCGCCGCGACTGGCCCGCCAAAGGCCAACCAAACTGCACAAGCGCGCAGCATCAGATCTGCTTTTCGGGCATCTGAACCCGAAGGCCATCCATCTCGGCGGTGACTTTGATCTGGCAGGTCAGGCGCGAGGTCGCAGGGTCGGGGTTCCATGCGAAATCGAGCATATCCTCTTCCATCGATTCCTTTTTCGGCAGCCGGTCGGCCCAAGCCGGATCGATATAGACATGGCAGGTGGAACAGGCGCAGGCGCCGCCGCAATCAGCCTCGATACCCGGAATCCCGTTATCGCGCGCGCCTTCCATCACGGTCAGCCCGGGGGCCACATCGACCACATGTTCCTTGCCGCCATGTTCTACGTAAGTGATCTTTGCCATCGTTCCTGATCCTGCCTAAAATGTCCCACTTTGGGGTATTGCAATGAAATAAGCGATGAAGGCGCGAATGGCCAGAGGGGGCAACCGACGGCAAAGCAGAATGGCCCACACTAGGCAACCTGAGCAAAGGGCGCTAGATTGTGTCCCGAAGAATGGCTAAAGGCGAACTTTGGCGACAGGCGGGCGGTGTATGCGGGTTTCCCTTTTTCTTGGCGTTGCGCTGGCTGTTGGTCTTGGCAGCCTGCTTGGCGCCTGCCAGTCGGTGACGGTTAAGGCCCCAAGCCAGACCGCGCTTGCAGGAGAGGTGGTGCGGCTCAAGGGGGATGGTCCACCACGCTCGGCGCCAGGAGAGTGCTGGGCCTCCTCGGTGTCGCCGGCGGTGATTGAAACGGTGACCGAGCAGGTGCTTGTCTCGGAAGAGGTGCGCGATGCCTCTGGCGCGGTCATCCAGCCTGCCACTTTTCGCACCCGCACCCAGCAGCGCATGGTGCAGGACCGCGAGGAAATCTGGTTCCGCGCGCCCTGCCCTGACGTGCAAACCGTGCAGTTCATTGCCAGCCTGCAAAGGGCACTCAAGGCGCGGGGGCTTTATGTTCTGCCGATCACCGGTGAGATGAACCCCGAAACCGCCGAAGCCGTGCGGCGTTTTCAGGCCGAGCGCGGCTTGGACAGCCCTGTCCTGTCGCTGGCGGCTGCGCGCGAGTTGGGGTTGGCGGCGACCAGCTTGGAAGATCTGTGACCCCCGCCGCTGCACGATACAAAGCGCATGTTGCGCAGCTCTGGGGGTCGGGTCCGGCAGATGGGGCGCATGATCTGGGCCATCTTGCCCGCGTCTGGGCCAATGCCCGCTCGATCGCACTGGACGAGCCAGATGTGGATTGGCCCGTGTTAGAGGCCGCAGTCTGGTTTCATGATCTGGTGAACCTGCCCAAGAACAGTCCCGACCGCGCTCGCGCCTCGACCCTGTCGGCCGACGCTGCGGTGGCTTTTTTGCAATTCGACGGCTTTCCACCCGAAAAGCTGCCCGCCGTGGCCCATGCCATTGCCGCTCACAGCTTTTCCGCCGGAATTGCCCCCGAAACCCCCGAAGCGCGCATCCTGCAAGATGCCGACCGGCTAGAGGCTTTGGGCGCCATCGGTCTGGCGCGCATGTTCCTGATCTCGGGGCGGATGGGCGGTGGGATTATCGATATGGACGACCCGATGGCGCTGCATAGGCCCTTAGACGACAAGGCCTTTGCGCTGGATCATCTGGAGGTCAAGCTTTTGGGTCTGCCCGTCACCATGCAAACCCGCACCGGGCGCTTGATGGCCGAAGAGCGCGCTGAATGGATGATGTCGTTCCGCAGCCGCCTGTTGCTCGAGGTTGGCTGACATCGGGGCCCAGACCTGAAAAAGCCCCGGAGTGATCCGGGGCTTTTTGGCTTGGGCCGTTTGGGTTAGAGCCCATTGAGCTTCGACAATCCCCTGCTCTAGTTGGCAGATGCGTGCAAAAGCGGCGTGATGACCCGCACAGCCACGCGGCGGTTACGGCGCTCATCGGCTTCGGTGTCGATCAAAAGCTCGGCTTCACCATAGCCTTGGATCACCATGTTTTCCGGCGGGATCTCAAAATACTCGCTCAGCGCCAAGGCTACCGATTCCGCGCGCCGATCAGACAGTGCAAGGTTCATCGCCGCGCGTCCCACGGCATCGGTATGGCCTTCGATCAGGAACATCTCAGCCGGGTTTTCGGCCAGAAGATCCTGCATCAAGGTGCCCAGATCGGCCAATTCTTCCGCCTCCGAGGCTCGGATTGCGGCCGATCCACTGTCGAAGGTGACATTGCCGGCATCGATGGTCGCGGCCAGCGCGCGCACTTGTGGGATTTCGCGCACTTGGCGCAGGCTGAAGGTGCGGCCGCTGCGAGAGGCCTCAATCGCGGCCAACCGCGCCTTGAGCCGGGCATCCTCGTCCTTGGCCGAAATCTGCGTGCGACTTGGGCGCGGCTTGGGAAGTTCGCTTACGACGACCGGAACTTCGCGCGCCAGATCGTCGATCAGCACGATTTCACGCCCGATCGCGTCATAGGTGGCGCGGCGCAGCACACGGCCTGTGGCGTCGCGGATCGTCACCACCTGCGTGCCATCGGCGCGTTCAACGATGGTGCGGGTCGAACCGTCGGCGAAGGTTTCGGTGCGCACAGTGGATCCGGGGCGGCGCAGCACGGTGTCATCGTCCTTGTAGACCGAATAGGTGCCATCGGGGTTCAAGACCACCACCCGGTCGCCGGTATTGGAGACGACCTGACGGTCCTCGCGGTCATTGGCACCTTTGATGACGGCGCCAATCGCCAAGGCGCCCAGCGCGAAAAGTCCAACCTTTTCAAGGTCTGAGAGACGATTCTTCTTGCCCGGCGCCACGGTGACTGGGGCAGCTGCAAATTCTTCCGAAGAAGAGCGAGTATCCTCTTCGCCCAAGACGGTAATCACGCTGGTCACCGCGTCGGGCGAGGTCGGCGCTTCGGCCAATGGCAGGGGTTCAGAGAGGGGCTCATTTGAAGGTTCGGCGGTCGAAGTGCCGGCATCGGCTGCGGCTTCTTGACCTGAATCCGGCAACAGCGTGGCGGCAGCACCCAGCGCGGCGGGGTCCAAAACCTCGGGTGCGGCCAAAAGCTCTCCCAGGGTTTGCACCTCGGTTTCACTGACAACAGGCACCTCGACAGGAACCGCCTCGGGGTCGATTTCGACGACCTCAGCCTTAAGCCCAGCGCTGGGGTCGACCATGTCTCCGGCAGGATCAAGGATCAGCTCTTCCTGTGCGGCCTCGACGGCCTTTGCCTCGGCTTCGGAAGCAGCGGCAGCATCCGTTGCGGCGGCGGCTTCTTCGGTCGCTAAAGCAGCTTCAGCTGCGGCGGCTTCGGCTTCGGCGGCGGCATCTGCTTCAGCCGCGGCGGCAGCTTCTTCCTCCGCGGCGGCGGTAGCCTTCGCTTCAGCAGCAGCGGCGGCTTCGGCCTCCGCGGCGGCGGTGGCCTCGGCATCAGCCGCGGCAGCAGCCTCAGCTTCTGCGGTTGCAGCGGCTTTTGCTTCAGCGGCGGCGGTGGCAGCGGCCTTCGCTTCGGCAGCCGAAGCAGCCTCCGCTTCCAAAGCAGCAGCGGCCTCGGCTTCAAGCGCGGCGGCAGCGTCGGCTTCGCTGGGGGCTGTTTCAGAGATTGCCCCATCAGCAGGCGCGGGAACCAAAAGGCCTTCGGGCCCATAGTTTTCAAGCAAGCAGGGCGCTTGCGAAGTGGGTTCGCACAAGACCGTTCCATCTTCGGCCAAAATCGCACCAGTTTCGGTCAGGGTCTGGGCTAGAAGGGGCCAAGGGTTGACCGGAGCAAGCGCAATCGACAGCGCGGTGGTCGTGGTGAGCAAACGTCTCATAGCAATCCTTTCACGCGGCACGTTGGGCCGACACCGAATCCCGTCTGGGCCAGTCAATACGACCGGTCACCGTCATTTATGCCAAAGCATGGCTGCTAGACGATAACATGGCGCAGATCAGCCGTTGATAGGCGAAATCAAGCGCATCAGTCGGGCTTTTTCACCTTGATCGCTGGGGTCAGAGATCACCGCAGCCAGCGCCTCGAGCGAAGTGACCGAATGGCCCGCGCGAAAGCTGTCCACATGGGGCAGCATGGCCCGGATGCCCGAGGCTTTGGGGGCGAACCCCTCCCAGCGCAGCAGCGGGTTGAGCCAGATCAGACGGCGACAAGACAGATGTAACCGCTCGATCTCATGGGACAAAACGCCCGTGTCATCACGGTCCAGCCCGTCGGTGATCAACAAGACCACCGCCCCCTGCCCCAAGACGCGGCGCGACCAGTCGCGGTTGAAGGTGGCCAGCGAGGTGCCGATCCGGGTGCCGCCAGCCCAATCCTGCGCCTCGGCCCCGGCCATGCGCAGAGCGGCATCGACATCGCGGTTGGCCAGATGGCGCGTGATGTTTGTCAGCCGCGTGCCGAAGGTAAATCCGTGCACCTTGGCCCAACCCTGCCCCCGGGCATTTGCAACCGCATGCAGGAAATGCAGAACCATGCGGGAATACTGGCTCATGGAGCCAGAGATGTCGCAGATCACCACGAGGTTCGGCCAGCGGATGCGGGGTTTGCGGCGGTGCAGTGCCATGACCTCGCCGCCGTGGCGCAGTGCGGCGCGGATGGTGGCGCGGGGGTCAATGCGCGGGCCGTGCGGCGCGGTCTGCAGACGGCGCGACTGCAAAGGGGTGACCGGCAGCGACAGCCGCGCCAGCATCCGCTTGGCCTCGGCCACCTCTTCGACCGACATCTGTTCGAAGTCGAGCGTTTTGAGACGCTCTTCGGCGGATTGGGTGGCAGTTGCGTCGATCTCGATCTGCGGCTCGGCCTCGTTGAACCCCTCGGGCACAGGCGGCGGTTGGGGGCGCGCGTCGCCCAAAAGCGCCTGGGCCGCGCGCTTTTCCCCTGCCTCGGCACGGCGGTCTTCCTGCGTGCCTTTGATCTGAGGCAGCATGAAGGACATCATGTGCTCCAAGAACTGCGGGTCACGCCAAAAGAGGCGAAAACATTGGTGAAAAATCACCCGCTGTTCGGGGCGGGCGACAAAGACGGCATGGAGCGTCCAGTAGAAATCCTCGCGCTGCGTAAATCCAGCAACCGCGACTGCGCGGATGGCATCGGCGACCCGCGCCGGGCCTATCGGCAGCCCGGCGCGGCGCAATGCACGGGCGAAATGGGCGATGTTTTCGGCGAGCCGACCCTGATCTGTGGCCGATGCGACGGCGGCCGGGGTGGTCATGCCCGCGCCCCGGGGGTTTCACCCCCCCGGACCCCCGTGGGGTATATTCGCCAAGATGAATTGCGCAGGCTCACATCAGCGCCTTTTTGATTTCGGCAAGGATCTTGGTCGCCTCCAGACCCTGAAGTTTTTGGATGTCATCTTGGTATTTCAGGATGGCCCCCAAAGTGTCCGCGATCACCTCGGGCGAGAGCGAGACCACATCCAGCGCGATCAGGCACTTCGCCCAGTCGATGGTCTCAGCGACACCGGGGCGTTTGAAGAGATCCTCGCCGCGCAGGGCCTGCACGAAGGCCACCACCTCGCGGCTCAGTTGGGCGGATGCCTCGGGCACGCGGGCGCGCAGGATGGCCAACTCGCGGTCAAAGGCGGGGTAGTCGACCCAGTGATAGAGGCAGCGGCGTTTCAGCGCGTCATGCACTTCGCGCGTGCGGTTTGAGGTGACGATGACGATGGGCGGCTCGGGGGCCTTGATGGTGCCAAGCTCGGGGATGGTGACTTGAAAATCCGACAGGGCTTCGAGAAGGAACGCCTCAAAGGGTTCATCGGCGCGGTCCAATTCGTCGATGAGCAAGACCGGCGCGCCACCCGGTTGGGGGCGCATGGCGGCCAGAAGCGGGCGCTCGATCAGGAAGTCTTCGGAAAACACACCCGCGCGGCCAGCCGCCTCACCGGCGCGGATGGCGATCATCTGGGCGGCGAAGTTCCACTCCGACACGGCAGAGCTGGCATCGAGCCCTTCGTGGCACTGTAGCCGGATCAGCCGCCGCCCAAGACCTGCCGCGAGCACCTTTGCGATTTCCGTTTTGCCAACCCCCGCCTCGCCTTCCAAGAACAAGGGTTTGCCAAGGCGTAGCGCCAAAAACACCACGGTCGCCAAGGACCGCGCGGCAACGTAGCCTTGGCCTTCCAGCAGCGTCTCAACCGCGTCGATCGAGCCAGGACCTTCGGTCATTGTCGCCCCTCCCCCAGAGTTGGACCCACGTTGGCGGCCCTCCTGTCCCGGGTCAAGCCGCCGCACGGGGTTATGCGACCAAAGGCCAAGCCACAATTTTCCCTTTCCTTGGCCTTTCATCTTGGCCCAAATACCCCCGCCGGAGGCTTCCTACGGCGGTCAGAGGTGAAAGGGGTTCAGATGCGGGCGCTGGCGATTCTGGGGGTCAAGAACGAAGGCGCGTTTCTGGTGGAATGGCTGGCCCATCACCGCGCCGTGGGGTTCACCGATGTTCTGGTCTATTCAAATGAGTGCAGCGATGGCACCGATGCGATGCTGGAGCGGTTGCAAGCCCTTGGCTGGGTGACCCATGTTCGCAACGATGGGCCGCATGAGGAAGGACCGCAATGGGCGATGTTGAAGGCGGCTGACGGCCACCCTTTGAAGGCGGCCGCTGACTGGGTCTTGTTTTGCGATATTGATGAATTTGTGAACATTCATACTGGCGACCGCACCCTGCCCGCCCTTTTTGCTGCCTTGCCGCAGGCCGATGCAATCACTTTGACGTGGCGGATGTTCGGAAATGGGGGCGTGGTTGCCTATGAGGACCGCCCGGTGACCGAAACTTTTGTCCGTGCGGCCCCCGAAACACTGGCTTGGCCTTGGCGGGCGCAGCAGTTCAAGACACTTTTTCGCACCATAGGCCCTTGGCGCAAGCTGGGCGTGCATCGCCCGCGCAGTCCGAAGCCCGGTCAGACGGCGCGCTGGTTTGACGGGTCGGGCCGAGAGGTGCCCGATCTGGCCGAGGGCACGCGCAGCTTTTCCGACTATACCCGCCCCAATTACGGGCTGGTTCAGCTGAACCATTACGCTTTGGGTGCGATGGAGAGCTATGTGTTGAAATGCGACCGGGGCCGTGCCAACCGTGCGGCGGCGGGGTTGGACATGGGCTATTGGGTAGAGCGCAATCTGTGTGAGGTTGAGGATCGCAGCATTCTTGCGCTGGACAGCTCGGCCCTGCGCGCAGAGTTGTTGGCCGATCCTGTGCTTGGCCCTTTGCATGCCGCTGCCGTTCAATGGCGCAAGGACCGTTTTGCCGCCTTGATGCAAGACGAGCCGTGGCGCGCGCTGTTTGGGCGGCTTTTGATGACACCACCGTCGCGCGCGCTGAACCCGCAGACGGCTGCGGCGCTTTACGCCCATCTGAAGCTCGCCGCGCCGACCAAAGCGCGCTGAACCGCATAACCGCGCCAGACGGGAAACAATCGCGCCGGGTTGTCTGAGCCGGCGCGACAATAGGCCTTGATCTTGCCTTGCTTCCAACGCCCCCGCGCAGGACAATGCACCGGTATTCATAAAAGCATTGCGGCCTGCCCCGTGCAGCCGACCACGAAAGCAGATTGGCAATGACCGAGGTCGAAACTTCCAGCGATACCCCTCTCGCACCCAGCAGCGGGCGAGAGGCCGCGCGCGCGGCGCTGTTGCAACGGTTGGAGGAACTCACGGCCGAAGAGGGCAATTTTGAAGCACTCGGCGCGCGCCACTGGGCACTTTTCGAAGATGCGGGCACCACGCTGATCGTGACCTTCGATCAACTTGATACGATTCTGGCCAATGAGTCTGCGATGCCTTGGGGCCATGCCTTTGCCCGGGATCGGGGTTGGTCGCATTTGTGCCTGATCGCCGAAGGCGAGACGCATTTTCGCGACAACGCGATCTACCGCCATTTCGACCGGTTGGTCGATGATGCCTTTTTCGAAGATTTCGACCGGGTGCTGTTTTATGGCCATGGCCATGGTGCCCATGCCGCCTGCGCCTATGCTGTGACCGCGCCCGGCGCGCAGGTGCTGGCCTTGAACCCGCGGGCCAGCTTGGCTGGGCGCGAGGTGATGTGGGACAGGCGCACTCTGGCGGCACGGCGGTTGGATTTCACCAGCCGCTATGGCTATGCGCCCGAAATGCTGGAAGGTGCGGGCAAGGTGGTGGTGATCCATGATCTAACTGTGCGCGAAGAGGCGATGCACTCGGCCTTGTTCCGCGCGCCATGGGTCACCCGGCTTTCCGCCCCCTTGATGGGGGAGCGTATTGAATGGGCCTTGCGCCATATGGGCGTCTTGCCGACGCTGATCGAGGCGGCAATGGAAAGGCGGCTGACCTCGGGCCTTTTTGCGCGCGAGTGGCGCAAACGGCGTGCCTTTTCGCCGTATCTCAAAGCGCTGCTGGACAAGGTAGAAAGTGCCAAACGGCGCAGCCATGCGATTGCGATTTGCCGCTCGGTCACCCGGCGGCTGAAGGCGCCGCATTTCGCGCGCCGTTTGGCCAAGCTGACGGGCGAAAAAGAACCACAACGCTAAGGCGCTTTGCGGGCGGCCTTGGTCAGCCGTTTGGCGGTGGCCTTGGTGTGCCGCCCGACCGGCCTCATCGCGGCCATGGCGATGTCTGACAGGCTGCCCCCCGCTGCCCCTGCCCGCATCGCGGCATGGGTTGCTTGGGTGGCGGCGATCAGCGTTTCGCAGATCATCCGTTGGTTTGCTGCACACACCATACGCCAAAGCCTGGCCATCCCCGACAGGCGCAGCGCGATGACAATGCATGATTCGGCAACGATCCGGCTGGCTTGCGGCACCACGCGCCAACAGCTGTCGGGGGATCGTCGCAACATCGGGCAACCTTTCAAAAGACTTGGCCCAAAATGGCGCAAATGTTGCGGCGCAGAAATCGAGAATTCCACCGGATGGCGCGCACAAGGCTGGAAACCCTGCCCCCTTTGCGTTACGAGATTTCGCCATGACCCAAACCATCACGCTTCGCCGCCCCGATGACTGGCACCTGCATCTGCGCGATGGCGCGATGTTGCGGGCCGTTTTGCCCGAAACCACCCGGCATTTCGCCCGCGCGATCATCATGCCGAACCTCGTTCCGCCGGTCGTGACCGGCGATCACGCGGCCGCCTACCGCGAGCGGATTCTGGCCGCCCTGCCCGAAGGCACGGTGTTTGAGCCGTTGATGACGCTATACCTTACCGAAACCACCGATCCAGCCGATGTGGCAGCGGCCCATGCCTCGGGTCTGATCAAGGCGGTCAAGCTTTACCCGGCGGGCGCCACCACCAACAGCCATGGCGGCGTGCGCGACATCGCCCGCGTCATGCCGGTCTTGGAAAAGATGGCCGAGATCGGCCTGCCGCTGTGCACACATGGCGAAGTGGTCGACCATGATGTCGACATCTTTGACCGTGAGGCGGTGTTCATTGACACCGTTCTGGACAGCCTGCGCCGCCGCCTGCCCGAGTTGCGGATTGTTATGGAACACATCACCACCGTCGAAGGCGCGGACTATGCCCGCGCGGGCGGGCCGAACCTTGGGGCAACGATCACCACCCATCACCTGATCATCAACCGCAACCACATCCTCGTGGGCGGGATCAAGCCGCATTACTATTGCCTGCCGGTGGCCAAGCGCGAACATCACCGTCTTGCCCTGCGCCGCGCCGCGACTGGGGGCGAGGCGTGCTTTTTCCTTGGCACCGATTCCGCGCCGCATACTGACGCGCTGAAGGAACATTCCTGCGGCTGCGCTGGGTGCTTTACCGCCACCAACACCATGCCGCTTTTGGCGCATGTGTTTGAAGAAGAAGGCGCCTTGGACCGGCTTGAGGGCTTTGCCAGCCTGCACGGACCTGCCTTTTACCGCCTGCCGGTCAATGAAACCACGTTGCGGCTGGTCAAGCACGATGCACCCCAGACCTTCCCCGACAAAATCATGACCGAGGTTGGTCCGGTCACCGTTTTCAACCCCGGTTTCCCCGTACATTGGCACGTCGAGCCCCAACCCTGATTCTGCCGCGAAATTCGCCAAATACCCGAGTTTTGGACAAAAACTCGCCACCCCGCCCGAGGCCCCACATGATCCCAACCTCCTTTCCGCCCGCCGATGAAATCGCCCGCCTCACAGCGCGGGCGCTCTTGGAAATCAAGGCGGTGCATTTCAATGCCGAGACGCCCTTTACGCTGGCTTCTGGCCTGCCATCGCCCACCTATATCGACTGCCGCAAGCTGATTTCTTATCCGCGCATCCGATCGACCTTGATGGATTTTCTGACCATCACGATCATGCGCAATGCCGGCTTTGAGGCCTTTGACAACATCGCTGGCGGCGAGACGGCGGGCATCCCCTTTGCTGCCCTCGTGGCCGAGCGTATGGCGCTGCCGATGACCTATGTGCGCAAAAAGCCAAAAGGTTATGGCCGCAATGCCCGCATCGAAGGCGCGATGAGCGAGGGGCAGCGGGTGCTGTTGGTCGAGGATCTGACCACCGATGGCGGATCAAAACTGTCCTTTGTCGACGCGATCCGCGAGACCGGAGCAACTTGCGCCCATACGGCGGTGATTTTCTATTACGGCATCTTCCCCGAAACCACGCAGCGGCTGGCCGATCATGGTGTGGCCTTGCACCATCTGTGCACCTGGTGGGACGTGCTGGCCGAGGCGCGCGCGCAACGCGCCTTTGATGCCAAGACCTTGGCCGAGGTCGAAAGCTTTCTGCACGATCCCCGCGCCTGGCAGGCGGCACGCGCCAAATAGCCAGACCAAAGTCGGGGGCTTCGCGCCCCCGGCGCGGGATTGTGCCAATCCCGCTTCCCCCGCGGAGTATTTCGAAAGGCGCAAATCCAAGCCCGCGAAATCAGCTGGGGATCAGACTGTGGATGGATTGGGGACAAGTCTGGAACGGGGCCGGTTGTGCCTTGAAGCTTTGCAACGTTGCCGCAAGATGTGGTAGTGTCAGGCGAGGCCACCACCAGCCGATTGCGCCTGAGGCGGGGTTATCCCCAGACATTCCCAGATTGCCCGATCTGGCGCGCATGGGCTAACAGGGTCCGGTCAAGAGGATCATCATGAACGAAGTCGCCCGCCTGCCGATTGCCGCCGCCCCAAGCGCCGAACCCGATGCTTTGCCGCATAACATCGAAGCCGAACAGCAGCTTTTGGGCGCAATCCTGACCAACAACGATGTTTATGACCGCATCGCGGCCCTTGTGAAATCTGAGCATTTTTTCGACCCCGTGCATCAGCGAATCTTTGAAAAGGCTTCGGCGCGGATCCAGAAGAATGCGCTCGCCAGCCCTGTGACCCTTAAGCCGTTTTTCGAGGATGATGAGGGGCTGAAAGAGCTTGGCGGCCCCTCTTATCTGGTCCGCCTTGCCGGGGCTGCCATCAGCGCCTTTGCCGCGCGCGATTATGCGCAGATGATCTATGATCTTGCGGTGCGGCGCGAACTCATTGCGCTTGGCCGTGAGATCTCTGCCAAGGCGGCCAAGGTGGATCTCGCCTCGGAACCGCGCGAGCAGATCACGGAAGCCGAGCAGCAGCTTTACAAGTTGGGCGAGCAAGGCGTGGCCGAGCGGGGGTTTCAGTCCTTCCTCAAAGCCGCTGTTGAGGCGGTGAATGTGGCCAATGCCGCCTATCAGCGTGGTGGGGGTTTGTCGGGCATCTCGACCGGGCTGATTGATCTGGACAAAAAGCTGGGCGGTTTGCACCCGTCTGACTTGTTGATCCTGGCCGGGCGCCCGTCGATGGGGAAAACCTCGCTTGCGACCAACATCGCCTTCAACATCGCCAAAGCCTACAAACGTGGACGGATGCATGATGGCAATGACGGTGCGGTCGAGGGCGGAGTCGTGGGG
>JBMSKG010000048.1:0-13739 GCA_049419625.1 Paracoccaceae bacterium
TTTCGGCCTATTTCCCGCGCGAGAAGGTGACGGTGACCGGGCCGACCAAGGACTACAGCTTTACCACCGAAAGCGGGCGGTCCTTTACCACGCATTTCTGCCCGAACTGCGGGTCGAACGTGCTGTGGACCATTGGGTTGACGCCGGACTTGATCGGGATCGCCGTTGGCAGTTTTGATCCGCCGACCTTTTGGTTCCCGATCAGCCGCGAGATCTTCACCCGCTCGGCCGCGCCTTTCGTGCACAATGATCTGCCCGAGAAATCCGAAACCACGGCGAGCTATGCCCCCGTGCAGGACGATCCGGCTGCGCTGAGGGGCTGATGTCTGGCTTGTGTCGGGACGGATGCCAGACGCAAACCCGACGCAAACCAGACGGGCGCCAGACGGGCCTAGTAGGGCAGACCCGTGTAGTTTTCGGCCATCAGCGCGCGAGCGGTGGCGTTGGTTTCCAACTGGGCCAGATCGGCGTCTTGCATCCGCCGTTCATAGTCTGAGGCATCTGGAAAGCGGTGCATCATCGTGGTCAGCGACCAGGAAAACCGCATCGCCTGCCAGATGCGCGCCAAGGCGCGGGTTGAATACGCGTCGATCCCGCTGCTGCGGTTGTGGCGGTAGAATTCGACCAGACCTTCAAACAGGTAATGCACGTCCGAGGCGGCAAGGTTCAGTCCCTTGGCCCCGGTGGGCGGCACGATATGGGCGGCGTCACCGCACAGAAACAGCCGACCCCAGCGCATGGGTTCGGTCACGAAAGATCGCAGAGGTGCGATGGATTTTTCGATCGACGGGCCCATGACAAGCCGCGCGGCCACGTCTGCGGGCAGGCGCAGTTTCAACTCGGCCCAGAAGACCTCATCGCTCCAATCCTCGACTGTGTCGGTCAGCGGAACCTGGATGTAATAGCGCGACAACATGGGGTTGCGCATGGAGGCCAGCGCAAAGCCGCGGTCATGGGCGGCATAGATCAACTCAGCCTCAACCGGTGGGGTCCGCGACAAAATTCCAAGCCAACCAAAGGGATAGACCTTTTCAAACTCGGTCCGGATATGGGCCGGCATCGCGGGGCGGCTGACACCGTGAAAGCCATCGCAGCCAGCGATAAAGTCGCAGTCAAGCCGCTGGTCGGCCCCGTTGTGGCGATAGGTGACAAAGGGGGCGTCGGTGGTCAGATCGTGCAAGGCGACATCTTCGGCATCGTGAAGGATGGTGGCCCCGATGGCATCTTGGGCGTCGTAAAGGTCTTTGGTCACCTCGGTCTGGCCATAGACCATGACCTGTTTGCCGCAGGCGGATTTGAAGTCGACATGGAACATCCGGCCATTGGAGGACAGATGGCAGCCGTCATGCAACTGGCCTTCGCGATCCATCCGCGCGCCAGCCCCCGCCTCGCGGATCAGGCCGACGGTCCCGGTTTCCAAGACCCCGGCGCGGATGCGTGACAAGACGTAATCGCGGTCTTTGCGCTCTAGAACCACGGTGGAAATTCCAGCCCGGTTCAACAGTTGCGAGAGCAAAAGCCCCGAGGGGCCCCCGCCGATAATAGCGACCTGAGTGCGCATGGTCTTCTCCTGTTTTCGCAGGACCATGCCCGGAACCCGTCAAATGGCGAATGGACGATATGCCAAAAGACTGGTATTTTCCGGCCATGACAAAGACGGCAGCCCCCATTCCCTCATGGCAGCTTTACGGCGAACAAAGCCCTTTTCCGGACCTGTTGCATATTGAGGCAATCGTTGACCGCGCTGCTGGGCTGGACTGGCAGATTGCGCCGCATCGGCATCTGCACCTGCATCAGGTCTTCTTGATCCAATCGGGAGAGGTGCGGCTCAGCATTGATGGCAAACCTCAGCATGGCAAGACGCCACTTTTGATGAACCTACCGCGCGGTCATGTGCATGGTTTTGCCTTTTCGGCTGGGACCGTGGGCCACGTTTTGACCCTGCCCGCGGGGGACTTCCCCGAACTTTTTGGACCGCAAACCGAAACACAGGCCGCTTTGGAGCGCGCCTTTGTGGCAAGCGGTGCAGGGCTGTCGCCGGTGTTTGAGGAGTTGGCACGGCTGCATGCCGCGCAGGGGCCCTTGCGCCGCCTACGGCTGCGGGCGGCGGCGGTCACTTTATGCTGTGCGGTGGCCGAGCTGGGCGGGTTGGGGCGCCCGCAGGTCCTGCCCGGCGACGCCCGGATTGCGCGGTTTGAAGAGTTGATCCGCACCCATCTTGGGGATGGGTGGCAGCTGTCAGACTATGCCAGCGCCTTGCGCATGTCCGAGCGGCATCTCCGCCGGATGTGTCTGGCGACAACCGGCGTCTCGGCCCATGGCTTTGTCGAAGCGACCCGGATGCTCGAGGCTTGCAGGCTTTTGGCCTATACCCGCATGCAGGTGCAGGAAGTGGGCTTTGCACTGGGCATCGATGATCCGGCCTATTTCGCCCGCGCCTTCCGTCGGGTTCTGGGCATGTCAGCCAGCGACTATCGCCGTAGGCTGGAGACGGATGGCTAGGGCAACGCGTGACCGAATACCCGGATCTTAATTCCCAACGCGGGTTGCCTGTACGGCCAAGCCGAACACCGAACCGATCAGCGTCAGCACATTGCGCGAGGTCAGGAGGGGGCTTTCGGTGACGTAGATCAGATCACCGGGCTGAATCTGGAACTCGCCAGCGCTGAACAGGCCGTCGGCGCTGGTCAGGTCGATGGTAAAGATGGTGCGCCCGTGGCGTGGGCCGCTGCCATCGGCGCGCACTGCGCCAAGGTCGTACGAGCGCAGAATCAGAATGCCCTTGGCATCGGCGCGGGTCTCGGCCAAGCCGCCGATGATTGAAAGCGCATCAATAGCGGTGACACGGTCTTGTGGGAAAGGGTGCTGGGCCTGACTTCCAGTCGCGCCAAGCGACAAGAAATAACGCCCGTCCGGTTCAACAAAGACGCGGTCGCCGCCCTGAATGCCGATGTTCAGCGCGGTGTCCTTCAGCACCCGATCAAGCGAGATGCCATAGGTGGTATTGCCACGCTGCACGCGCACCTGCGGGTTTTGCACGGCCGACGGCACCCCGCCGGAGAGGGCGAGAATGTCCAAGAGCGTGACGCCAGCATCGGTCAGCGGGTAGGATCCGGGTTTGGCCACACCACCCACGACACTGGCCGAGCTTTGTCGGCCCTGAACATTGCGCAGTTGCACCTGCGCAGAAGGCGTCACCTTGACATAAGCGGCCTCAATCGCGGCGCGGGCCTTTTCCTGCGATTGACCGGCAATGTCGATCTGCCCGATATAGGGCAAGAACACCTGACCCGAGGGTGAGACGGTGATCTGCGGCAGTTCCGCGACACGCTGGCCCGGCGCGGTCAGCAGGCTGTTGTCTTCACTTACCCAGATCGAGATGCTGATGACATCGCCCGGGCGGATCTGGTTCGACTTGCTGCCCTGCCCTTTCGGCCAGGAATAGCTGCGGCCCTGGCTGCGCGCAGGCCAGTTCGCATAGCGGCCAAGGCTTTCGCGGGTAATCGCCTCGACGGCAAAGTCCTGCGGCAACGCATCACCGATGGCGGATTTTCCGGCGGCCGTGCGGCTTTGCAGCACCTCAGTCTGTAGCCCAGCACCACGCGGCGCAGTGGAACAGGCACCAAGCGCCAGTGCCAGACAACAAAGCGGCAAGAATTTCGACCTAAAAACTCGCATCGTGGCGCAATAGTCCCCACTGCCCGGATTCGGGCGCTGCCTCTTCCTTAACGTCAGACGTCGCCCGGCGGAACCTTTCGCCGTCAGGATCGGCAAAAATATTTCTGGGCAGGCCGAAGGGCCGCAACCCGGCGCGGGCAGGGTGGCACCACTTTCAAGCGGTGCTCAACAGATTGAACGAGATGAAGTGGTGAGCCGGACAGGATTCGAACCTGTGACCCGCTGATTAAAAGTCAGCTGCTCTACCAACTGAGCTACCGGCCCACAACAGGGCCGCTGATTAGGAGGATGCCGCGGTGGGGTCAAGGGTAAAATGCGCGGATGACTGGCGAAATCCTGACGGGGGGCGTATATGCGGGGCATGGACCAGATGCGCGAGCCTTTCGGCCTTGGCTTCATGAAGATGCATGGGGCGGGCAATGATTTCGTGGTGATCGACTCACGCGGGCGCGCTGCCCCCGTGGTCACGCCCGCGCTGGCGCGCGCACTGGGTGATCGCAACCGGGGCGTCGGCTTTGACCAATTGGCCGAGATTCGCGATTCGGCCCTCGCCGATTTCGGTTTGGATTTCTGGAACAATGACGGCAGCCGCGCCGGGGCTTGTGGCAATGCCACGCGCTGTGTGTCCGATTACATGATGCGTCAGCTTGGCAAAGAAGCCGTCACCCTTGTGACGGCACGCGGCGGTTTGTCGGCGGTGCGGCTGGCGGATGGGCGGGTGTCGGTGAACATGGGCGCGCCACAACTGGACTGGCAGTCCGTGCCACTGGCGCATGAGGTGGATCCGCTGCACCTGCCCTTGTCGGGCGATCCGGTGGCGGTGGGCATGGGCAATCCGCATTGCGTGCTGTTCGTGCCGGATGCCGAAGCGGTGGATGTGGCGGGCCTTGGCCACGGCTATGAGCATGACCCGCTCTATCCCCAGCGCACCAATGTGGAGTTTGCCAGCCTGATCGGGCCGGATCATCTGCGTATGCGGGTCTGGGAGCGGGGGGCGGGCATTACGCTGGCCTGTGGGTCCGGGGCCTGTGCCACGGCCGTAGCGGCGCATCTGCGCGGGCTGACCGGGCGGCGCGTGACGCTGGATCTGGACGGCGGCGTCCTTGAGATTGACTGGCGCGAGGATGGTGTCTGGATGACCGGCCCGGTGGCGCATGTCTTTGACGGCTGGCTGTCGGCCGCATTTCTGGCCGCCCACCCATGAGCCTGCCAAACTTTCGCCCACCGGTGTTTTCCACCCTTGGCTGCCGCCTGAACGCCTATGAAACCGAGGCGATGAAGGAGTTGGCCGAGGCGGCGGGGGTTGAGGGCGCGGTGGTGGTCAACACCTGTGCGGTCACCGCCGAGGCGGTGCGCAAGGCCAAGCAAGAGATCCGCCGCTTGGCGCGCGAAAACCCCGGCGCGCCGGTGATCGTGACAGGCTGTGCGGCGCAAACCGAGCCGGAAACCTTTGCGGCCATGCCCGAGGTGACTCGGGTGATCGGCAATCATGAAAAGATGCAGGCCGAGACGTGGAGATCGCTCCGCCCCGCAGATTTTATCGGCGAGACCGAAAAGGTGCAGGTCAATGACATCATGGCCGTGCGCGAAACGGCAGGCCACCTGATTGACGGCTTTGGCCGCCACCGGGCCTATGTGCAGGTGCAAAACGGCTGCGATCACCGCTGCACCTTTTGCATCATCCCCTACGGCCGGGGCAATTCCCGGTCGGTTCCGGCGGGCGTGGTGGTGGAACAGATCCAACGGCTGGTGGACAAAGGCTTTCTTGAGGTGGTGCTGACCGGGGTTGATTTGACCTCATGGGGCGCTGACCTACCCGGCGCACCCCGCCTTGGCGATCTGGTCATGCGAATTCTGAGGCTGGTGCCGGGCCTTGTGCGGCTACGGATCAGCAGCATCGACAGCATCGAGGCGGATGAGAACCTGATGCTGGCGATTGCCACCGAGCCGCGCCTGATGCCGCATTTGCACCTGTCCTTGCAAGCGGGCGATGATCTGATCTTGAAGCGGATGAAGCGGCGGCACTTGCGGGATGACGCCATCCGCTTTTGCGAAGAGGCCCGCCGCCTGCGCCCCGAAATCACCTTTGGCGCCGATATCATTGCGGGCTTTCCGACCGAAACCGAAGAGATGTTCGAAAACTCGATCAAGCTCGTTACTGACTGCGATTTGACCTTTCTGCATGTCTTTCCCTTTTCGGCACGCAAAGGCACACCTGCGGCGCGGATGCCGAAGGTGCCGGGCGATCAGATCAAGGCACGGGCCGCGAGGTTGCGGGCGGCGGGCGATGTTGCGCTGGGACGTCATCTGGCGGCGCAGGTCGGCAAGACCCACCGCATCCTGACGGAATCGCCCCGCCTTGGCCGGACCGAGCAGTTCACCGAGGTCACTTTCGCGGCCGACCAACCCGAGGGCGCGATTGTTACGGCCCAGATCAGCGGGACATCGCAGGACAAGCTCTTGGCCGGGTAAGCCTCCGGCGGGGGTATTTTTACCAAGATGAAAGGTCTTGCGCCTTTTGAAATACTCCGCCGGGGTGAACGGCCGTAGGCCAGAGGGGGGTGCGCAGCCCCCCTTTCGACGCAGGTGCAAGGCGTGTCCTTGCCAAGAGGATGCCCGCAGCGTTGCAATTCACCCCCCCTGCGGATATCTGAGGGCCTGAAATGACCGCAGGGCACAGGCGATGAACTGGATTTCGAACTACGTCCGACCGAAGATCAATTCGCTGTTCTCGCGCCGCGAGGTGCCTGAGAACCTGTGGACCAAATGCACGGAATGCGGAACCATGCTGTTTCACCGCGAATTAGCGGGGAATCTGAATGTCTGCACCTCTTGCGATCATCATATGGCGATCACACCGCGAGACCGGTTCACCAGCCTGTTTGATGGTGGCATTTTCTCCGAGGTGAAGGTGCCAGAGCCTCCGGCTGACCCGTTGCATTTTCGCGATCAGAAGAAGTATCCCGACCGTCTGAAAGCCGCGCAAAAGGCCAGCGGCGAGCGCGAGGCTATGTTGGTGGCCGAGGGTGAGATCGGCCGCACGCCGATCGTCGCCGCCGCGCAGGATTTCAGCTTTATGGCCGGGTCGATGGGGCTTTATGTCGGCAATGCCATTTTGGCTGGGGCCGAGCGGGCGGTAAAGTTGAAGCGGCCCTTCGTGCTGTTTTCCGCCGCGGGCGGGGCGCGGATGCAGGAAGGAATCTTATCCCTGATGCAGATGCCGCGCACCACGGTTGCCGTTCAGATGCTGAAAGAGGCGGGGCTGCCCTATATCGTCGTGCTGACCCATCCGACGACCGGCGGGGTCACAGCGAGCTATGCGATGCTGGGCGATGTGCAGATTGCCGAACCAAACGCGCTGATCGGCTTTGCGGGCGCGCGAGTGATTGAGCAGACCATCCGCGAAAAGCTGCCCGAGGGGTTCCAGCGAGCAGAGTATCTGTTGGATCATGGCATGCTGGACCGTGTGACCCATCGCAAAGCGATGCGGGACGAGTTGATCACGGTTCTGCGGATGTTGATGGGCCTGTCTCCGGCCATCAAAGGGGATCTGCCGCCTCCGGGCGATCTGGCCATGGCGGCTGACGCAAAGTGAGCGGCCCGATGAGCGGCTCGGATGTGATCCTTGAGCGGATGATGACGCTGCATCCAAAGGTCATCGACTTGACGATGGACCGGGTGCATCGGCTTTTGGCGGTGCTGGGTAACCCCGAGCGGCGCCTTCCCCCGGTGATCCACATCGCCGGGACCAATGGCAAAGGCAGTACACAGGCGATGATCCGCGCGGGGCTTGAGGCGGGGGGCGCCAAGGTTCACGCCTATACTTCGCCGCATCTGGCGCGGTTTCATGAACGCATCCGGCTTGCCAGCGAGTTGATCTCGGAACCCGCGCTCACGGCGCTTTTGGATGAATGTGTGGCGGCCAATGGCCCCGATGAGATCACGTTCTTCGAGATCACCACCTGCGCGGCCTTCTTGGCGTTTTCGCGCACGCCTGCGGATTTCACGCTTTTGGAGGTGGGTCTAGGCGGACGGCTGGATGCCACCAATGTGGTGGACCGCCCGGCTCTGACCATCGTCACTCCGGTGTCTTTGGATCATCAGCAATATCTGGGCGAAACCTTGCCCGAGATTGCCGGCGAAAAGGCGGGGATTATCAAGCGTGGGGTGCCGGTGATTGTTGGCCCGCAGGATGAGGCAGGGCTTGCGGTGATTGAGGCACGAGCCGCACGTCTGGGCGCGCCGGTTTTGGCCTTTGGTCAGCATTGGCATGTGGCCGAAGAGGGCGGGCGACTGGTGTTTCAGGATGAGAATGGCCTTCTCGACCTGCCATTGCCCAACCTGCCCGGCCCTTTCCAAGTGCAAAACGCCGGGGCCGCAATTGCCGCCCTGCGCGCCTTGGGTCGTGATGAGGCGGCCTGTGAGGCGGCGGTGACGCGCGCCTACTGGCCCGCCCGCATGCAGCGGCTGCGCCAAGGACCGCTGGTCGACAGCGCCCCGAAGGTTGAGTTGTGGCTGGACGGCGGGCATAACCCGGCGGGTGGCGAGGCTGTGGCCGCCACGTTGGCGCGGATGCCCAAGCGCGAGACGCATCTGATTTGCGGCATGCTGAACACCAAGGACGTCGCCGGCTATATGCGCCCTTTGGCGGGCCATGCGACGCGGCTGCATGCGGTGTCGATCCCCGGCGAGAAGAACACGCTTCCGGCCGAGGTCACTGCCGAAGCCGCAGATAAGGCGGGTATTGACGCCACGACCGCGCCTTCCGTGGCCGAGGCATTGGCCGGGATCGCGGCGACGTCGCCAGAGGCGCGGGTGCTGATCTGCGGCTCGCTCTATCTTGCCGGCAGCGTCCTGCGCGAAAATGGCTAAGGGCGGCGTCAGCGCGACTTGCGCCGTTCAACCTGTTCCAGCCGAATCTGGCGCAGCGCCTCGATCAGAAGGGCGGTCAAGAGGCCGAAGTTGAGAAACCCGTTGGCTGCCGTCATGCCGGCGAGGATCCGCCACTCTTGCGGCAAAAGAACATCGCCAAAGCCCAGCGTGGTAAAGCAGACCAGCGCGAAATAGACCGATTGTTCAAGCGTGCTGAAGGCGCCAATCCACAGATAGGCAAAGGCCCAAAGCCAAACACCTGCGGTGATCACACCCAAAACCCAAAGCGAGACGCCCGCGATCATCAGAACCAGCTTTGGCCGGTGCGGTTCGCGCAGCATCCATGGATGTGTCCGTTGAAACGCCACCTCAAGAAGCATCGCGGCCACGGCCGCAATCAGGATATTGGCAAGCAAAAGCCCTGTGCCAACGGCGATTTGCACCAACATGCCCGACCCCTTCTGGACTTGGGGAGCTGAACCCCCTATTTCGGGGCGATCATGGCCAAGATGTCCGATCCGAACAACAAGCTGATTGCCGAAAACCGCCGCGCGCGGTTCGATTATCATATCGAATCCGACCTTGAGGCCGGGATCATGCTTCTGGGGTCCGAGGTCAAGAGCCTGCGGCAGGGTGGATCGAACATCGCTGACAGCTATGCGAGCATTGAAAACGGTGGGTTGTGGCTGATCAACAGCTATATCGCGCCCTACCTGCAGGCCAAGACCTGGGGCCACGAAGAGCGGCGTCACCGCAAGCTCTTGGTCAGCCGCAAGGAACTGTCGCGGCTGTGGAGCGCGATTGGCCGTGAGGGCATGACGCTGGTACCGTTGAAGTGGTACTTCAACGACCGGGGTATGGTGAAGGTCAAGCTGGGCATCGCCAAGGGCAAGAAGGTGGCCGACAAGCGCGAGACTTCGGCCAAGCGCGACTGGGACCGTCAGAAGGCGCGGCTCTTGAAGCAGGGTAACCGCGACTAACAGCGGTCGCGCAAGGCTGGCCAGCGACTTCGGCCAATGAAATCGCACAATTGCACGCCAAGGGCAGGGTTCTGGCCGCGCAACACTTGCGGGAAAGGCCCTGTCGGGTTAGGTCCGAGGCATCCCTGACAGGAGACGCCGATGACCCTCACCGACGATCCCAAGACGCTTGTCTCCACTGCGTGGCTGGCGGCGCATCGATCCGACCCCGATCTGCGGGTGATCGATGCCAGTTGGTACTTGCCCGACATGGGCCGCGATGCGAAAGCTGAATACAAGGCCGCCCATATTCCCGGCGCACGGTTCTTCGATATTGACGAAATCACCGACAGCCGGTCGAACCTGCCGCATATGGCCCCGTCACCTGAGAAATTCGTTAGCCGTATGCGCGCCATGGGCATTGGCGATGGGCATCAAGTGGTGGTGTATGACGGCGCCGGGTTGTTTTCAGCGGCGCGGGTCTGGTGGACGTTCCGCCTGATGGGGAAAACGGATGTAGCCGTGCTGGACGGCGGTTTTCCCAAATGGCAGGCCGAAGGCCACGAGATCGAGGACATGGCGCCCGTGCTGCGCGATCGCCACATCACCGTCAGCCGCCAACACGGGCTGGTCAAGGACGTGACGCAGGTGGCCCATGCCGCCAAGCTGGGTGAGGCGGAGATCATCGACGCACGCAGCGCGCCGCGCTTTCGCGGTGAGGTGCCCGAGCCCCGGCCAGGCCTGCGTTCGGGCCATATTCCGGGGTCAAAGAATGTGCCCTATGCCAGCCTCTTGAACCCCGATGGCACCATGAAAGCGGTGGCCGATCTGCGCGCGGTGTTCGAGGCGGCAGGGGTGAACCTGTCAAAGCCCGCTATCACCACCTGTGGGTCGGGCGTTACAGCGGCGGTCTTGTCCTTGGCGCTGGAGCGGATGGGCCACAAGAACCACGCGCTTTATGACGGCTCATGGGCCGAATGGGGCATGTACGAAGATCTTGCCGTCGAGAAAGGCTAAGGAATGCTCGAAACTCTGAACCCGCAGCCGCAGGACAAGATCCTGCAGCTGATCGCGATGTATCGTGACGATCCGCGCGCGGACAAAATCGACCTTGGGGTTGGTGTTTACAAGGATGCCACCGGGCTGACACCGGTGATGCGCGCCGTGAAAGCGGCTGAGAAAAAGCTGTGGGAGGTGGAGACCACCAAGACCTACACCGGTCTGGCAGGCGAGCCCGCGTTCAATGCAGCCATGGTGCAGATGATCCTGGGTGCGGGTTTTACTGACCGTGCGGCGTCAGTGGCGACGCCCGGCGGCACCGGGGCCATTCGTCAGGCGCTGGAGTTGATCCGCATGTCGGCGCCGGGGGCGACGGTCTGGCTGTCGAACCCCACTTGGCCGAACCATCCGTCGATCATCAAGTATCTGGGCATGCCCATGGCCGAGTATCGCTATTTCGATGCCGCCACGCGGGGCATCGATTTCGCCGGGCTGATGGAAGATCTGGGCCAGGTGAAGGCGGGCGATGCAGTTCTGTTGCATGGCTGCTGCCACAACCCCACCGGCGCCAACCTGACGATGGACCAATGGTCGCAAGTGGTGGCGCTGTTGCAGGCGCGCGGGGCGGTGCCGTTTGTCGATCTGGCCTATCAGGGCTTTGGCGATGGGCTGGAAGAGGATGCGGCGGCCACACGGCTGGTGGCGCAGTCGTTCCCCGAGGTGTTGATCGCCGCGTCTTGCTCCAAGAACTTTGGTATTTACCGCGAGCGGACGGGTGTTCTGATCGCGCTGACCAGCCCGGATCGCAAGGCCGTGGTGCAGGCCAATCTGGCTTTCCTCAACCGCCAGAACTATAGCTTTCCGCCCGATCACGGGGCGCGTCTGGTGACGATGATCCTGGAAGATGACAGCCTGCGCGCCGACTGGAAGGCCGAACTGGAAGAGGTGCGGCTGAACATGCTGTCCTTGCGGCAGGCGTTGGCCGATGCGTTGCGCCGGGCGACCAATTCCGACCGCTTCGATTTCGTCGCCACCCACCGTGGGATGTTCAGCCGTCTGGGTCTGACCGAGGCGCAGGTGAACGTCCTACGCGAGACGCATGGCATTTACATGGTCGGCGACAGCCGCATCAACATTGCCGGTCTGAACACCCGCACCGTGCCGATCCTGGCCGCGGCGATTGCCAGCGTGATCTAGCATGCTCGCCGTCGCCTTGTCTTTGGCGGCGGCGATTGCCTTTTCGCTGTCCGCCATGATGATTGCCGGGCTTCAGGGCCGAGTTGGTCCGTTTCAGCTGGGCCGTTGGCAAATGGGGCTGGCCTTTTTGATGACGGCCGCCGCCTCGGTTGTGTTCGGCGGTTGGCGCGGGGTGACGGGCGGCCAGTTCTGGCTGCTGGCGGCCTCCTCGGCCTCGGGGATCATGCTGGCTTCGACCACCTACTTCGCGGCCATTCACGCCGCCGGGCCGCGCATCACGGCGGTGCTGTTTTCGCTGGCCGCGCCTTTTGGGTTGATCCTTGGCTATTTCTTTTTGGGCGAGGTGGTGAACGGGCTTCAAGGAGCGGGCATTGCGTTGATCCTTGGCGGCATCATGATGGCGGTGATGATCGCCGATCCCGGCGATCGCCCGACGCGGCCTTTGTGGCAAGGCGTGGTTTTGGGGGTTATCACCAGCCTCGGGCAGGCTGGTGGCAGCCTGCTGGCACGACCCGCGATGGCTGAGGGGGTGGAGCCCTTTACGGCCATGGCAATCCGGTCAGGTCTGGGCTTTGGGTTTTATGTGGCGCTGATGGTGCTGCCCTTTGCCCGAGCCGCCTGCTTGCCCGATCTGAAAGGCCTCCGTGCGATTGGCGGGTCGGCCTTCCTTGGCATCTTTCTGGGGATGAGCCTGATGATGGCGGCGCTGGCGGTGGGCAATGTCGGGATCGTGGCGACGCTGACCTCGACCACGCCGGTTTTGATCCTGCCGCTGATCTGGATAACCACTGGCAAGGCCCCTGCCCTGCCGGGTTGGATCGGGGCGGCGCTGGCGGTGTTGGGGACCGGGCTTATCAGCCTGGGCACATGAAAAAGGCCCGCCGAAGCGGGCCTTTCCCATACCTCAGAGGCGATCTTAGCCGTGATAGGCCTGTTCGCCATGGGCCGTCAGGTCAAGGCCCTGACGCTCGGTGTCAGTGTCCACCCGCAGGCCGATGGTCATGTCGATGGCCTTGAACAGCACATAAGACACCACACCCGACCAGACGATGGTGATCAGCACACCCTCGATCTGGATCCAGAGTTGCGCTGCCATGGCATAGTCGTCACCCTTGACGCCACCAAAGGCGGCTGCCGAGAACACACCGGTCAGAACTGCGCCGATGATGCCGCCAACACCGTGGATGCCAAAGACATCAAGGCTGTCGTCGTACTTCATCTTGTTCTTCACCACGGTGACGAAGAAGTAGCAGCCCGCCGCCGCAATCACGCCCAGCGCAATCGCGCCCATCGGCCCAACCGTGCCGCAGGCCGGGGTGATGGCCACCAGACCCGACACCATGCCCGAAGCCGCACCCAGCATCGAGGCTTTGCCGCGCTGCAGACCTTCCAGCGCCGACCAAGCCAAAGTGGCCGCAGCGGTGGCGATGAAGGTGTTGATCATCGCCAGCGTCGCGCCGCCGTTCGCTTCAAGGTTGGAGCCCACGTTGAAGCCAAACCAGCCGACCCACAGCATGGAGGCGCCGATCATGGTCATCACCATCGAGTGGGGCGCCATGTTTTCCTTGCCATAGCCGATGCGCTTGCCGATCACGATGCAGCCAACCAAGGCCGCGATCCCGGCGTTGATGTGCACAACCGTACCGCCTGCAAAGTCGATGGCGCCCTTGGCAAAGAGGTAGCCATTGGCATCCCAGACCATATGAGCGATCGGGAAATACGAGAAGGTTCCCCACAGGACCGAGAATACCAGAACCGCCTTGAACTTCACCCGCTCGGCAAAGGCGCCGATGATGAGGGCGGGGGTAATGGCAGCAAAGGTCATTTGGAATGCGATGAACAGATATTCCGGAATGACATAGCCCGCGGAGAAGGTTGCGGCCATGCTGTCAGCCGTGACGCCGGACAGGAACAGCTTGCCCGTGCCACCCCACCAGGGCGAGGTCGAGCCGCCGAAGGAGAAGGAATAGCCGTAAACCACCCAGACAATCATCATCACGCAGGCGATGACGGTGGTCTGCATCAGGATCGACA
>JBMSKG010000049.1:0-13661 GCA_049419625.1 Paracoccaceae bacterium
CGTGCCGCCGATCTGGACCGCCTTGCGCCCTTTGCACCCGTGATTTCTGCGCGCCTACCGATGATGGCCAGCGCCGCAGGCCGGGTGCACATCTTCCGCCCCGATGATGGCGGGGCCGAGCACTACGCCATTGAGATCGGCCGCCCCGACCGGGATGCGCCCGTCTTGGCGCGGCTGCATTCAGCCTGTTTCACCGGCGATGTTCTGGGCAGTTTGAAATGCGACTGCGGACCACAGTTGCGGGCTGCCTTGGCGCAGATGGGGACCGAAGGCGCCGGTATTTTGCTTTATCTCAATCAAGAGGGACGTGGCATCGGTTTGGCCAACAAGATGCGCGCCTATTCTTTGCAGGATCAGGGCTTTGATACGGTTGAGGCCAATCATCGGCTGGGGTTCGAGGATGACGAGCGGGATTTCCGCATCGGGGCGGACATCCTAAAGCGGATGGGGTTCTCAAAGGTCCGGCTTTTGACCAACAACCCTAAGAAGCTGGCCATGCTCGCCGCATGCGGGTTGGAAGTGGTCGAACGCGTGCCCCTGAGGGTGGGCGCAACTCACGAGAACGCCGCCTATCTTGCCACCAAGGCCGCGAAGTCGGGGCACTTGCTGTGAAGCCGCAAGATCTGGTCGTCACCCCCATGGGCGTGCGGTTTCTGAACCGGAGCTTTCCCTGTACCATTGGGCGCGGCGGCATCGTTCCCGCCCGGCAAAAGCGTGAAGGTGATGGCGCAACTCCGGCGGGAGTTCATCGGATTGTGGGCATGCTTTACCGCCCAGACCGCATGGCAAAGCCCACCGACTGGGCGCTGCCCATCGGGCCGATGGATCTGTGGTCCGATGATCCAGCGGACGAGGATTACAACCTCATGGTCCGCGCCCCGCATGGCTTCAGCCACGAAAAACTGCGCCGCGCCGATCCGTTGTATGATCTGGTCATCCTGACCGACTGGAACTGGCCTGAAGCGCAACCGGGTCGCGGGTCAGCGATTTTTCTGCACCGCTGGCGCAGGCCCGGCTATCCCACCGCAGGCTGCGTGGCCTTTGATCCGCAGGATCTGTTGTGGATCGCCAAGCGGATTACCTATCAAACACGGCTTGTTGTGCGCTGAGCCTCCTCGAGCAATTCATGCACTCGTCGGGACGATCTGCGAGGAGTGCACAAAGTGCTCGACGAGCGATCCGGTCAAACCCGTTCGATCAGCACCGCAGCACCCTGCCCCACACCCACGCACATCGTCGCCAGCCCATAGCGCCCACCGGTCCGTGCCAGTTCCAGTGCCACCGTGCCGGTGATCCGCGCGCCGGTCATGCCCAAGGGATGGCCCAGCGCGATCGCGCCGCCATTGGGGTTCACGCGCGGATCATCGTCCGCGATTTGCAGCCCCCGCAGCACGGCCAAACCCTGTGCGGCAAACGCCTCGTTCAACTCGATCACTGACAGATCAGCCACCGTCAACCCGTGCTGAGCCAAAAGCTTTTGTACCGCTGGCACCGGGCCATAGCCCATGACACGCGGCGCGACCCCGGCACTCGCCGCACCGAGAATCCGCGCAATCGGCTTCAACCCGAGCTCCTTGGCGGCCTCGGCGCTTGCGATAATCATCGCCGCCGCCCCGTCGTTAACCCCGCTGGCATTGCCCGCAGTGACAGTGCCATCCGCCCGCGTGATCGGGCGCAACTTGGCCAGATCTTCCGCTTTTGTGTCCCCACGCGGATGTTCGTCTTGTGTCACTTCAACCGTCTTGCCGCGCCCCATATCCACTGTCACCGGCACGATCTCGGCGCCAAGCCGCCCGTTTTCCTGCGCGGCCCCCGCGCGCCGCTGCGACCGCAGCGCAAACGCATCCTGATCGGTGCGGCCAATCGCGTATTCATCCGCCAAATTCTCAGCAGTCTCAGGCATCGAGTCGATGCCATAGGCCGCCTTCATCTTGGGATTCACAAAGCGCCAACCGATTGTGCTGTCGGCAATTTCCGCCGTCCGCGCAAAGGCGGTGCTCGCCTTCGGCATCACCATCGGAGCACGGGTCATCGATTCCACGCCGCCCGCAATCGCAAGGCTGATCTCACCCGCCTTGATCGCACGCGCCGCTGCCGAGACTGCCTCCATTCCCGAACCACACAGGCGGTTCACCGTGGCGCCTGGCACAGTCTGTGGCAGCCCCGCCAAAAGCAACGCCATACGCGCCACGTTGCGATTGTCCTCACCGGCCTGATTGGCGCAGCCCATCCAAACCTCTTCCACCGCCGCAGGGTTCATCCCCGGATTGCGCGCCAGAAGTGCCGCCAACGGAATTGCCGCCAAATCATCGGTGCGCACATGGGCCAAGGCCCCGGCATACCGGCCAATCGGGGTGCGGATGTAATCGCAGATGAACGCGTCGGGCATTCTGGCCTCCTGTTGTTCCTGCTAAAGTCCTTCGAACTTGAAGCAATTGCAAGGTCGGGTTGATACAGGCGAGGCGAAAAGGTCCAAGAGACCCCAGAACTTTCAAACTGCCTTTTGTCGGCCCTGCGGCAGCATTGCGACGCGGCAAGCAGGTTGGCCATCCGGCTGACGGTCAAAGTCATATGCGCTAATCCGGCAACTGCCAGCCTACCAGAACCCGCGCCTTCTTTTTGAATGAAACCGCGCCCCAGAATCCCCATCTCCTTGGTTGCATCAAATGTCCCTTACAGAAGTGAAGCAACCGGCATTGATCTCATTCCTTAAATATTCTAATATTTGCATCTATAGCGCATTTTCGCGCGGCGATGGGCCTTAAGCCCGGCACAACCTGCTGATGTGACACGAAAAGGACGACAAGGTGAGACAACACGTTTCCGCCGATCTGACCCGATTCTTTCCTATTCTGTCTTGGTCAAAGACCTACTCGCGCAACGATGCAGCGCAGGATGGGCTGGCGGCGGTAATCGTGACCATCATGCTGATTCCGCAGTCTCTGGCCTATGCCATGCTTGCAGGCATGCCGCCCGAGGCGGGGCTTTATGCCTCGATCCTACCGATCATCGCCTATGCGATCTTTGGCTCTAGCCGGGTGCTGGCGGTGGGTCCAGTGGCGGTGGTGTCGCTGATGACGGCCGCCGCGCTGGGATCGGTGGCCGAAAGCGGAACGGCGGATTATGCAACAGCTGCGCTGACCCTGGCGGCTTTGTCGGGGGCGATGTTGTTCACCATGGGCCTCTTGCGGATGGGCTTCATCGCCAATTTCCTCTCGCACCCGGTGATTGCCGGATTCATCACCGCCTCGGGTGTTCTGATCGCCATGGGCCAGATCGGGCCGCTGATTGGGGTCAAGATGACTGGGGCTTCGGTGCCTGAACTGGTGCAAAGCTTTTGGGCAGGCAAGGCGGCGTTCAACTGGCGGACGCTGCTGATCGGCGCGCTGGGGTTGGCCTTTCTCTATTGGGTACGCCGTCGGATGAAACCCGCCTTGCGGTCGTTGGGCGTGGGGCCGGTTTTGGCCGATGTGCTGACAAAGGCCGGGCCAGTGATGGCGGTTGCTGCCTCGACCCTTGCGGTCTGGGGGTTTGGGTTGGATGTGGCGGTGGTGGGGGCCGTGCCCGCCGCCTTGCCACCCCTGACAAGCCCAAGCTTTGATCTGACGTTGATCCGGGATCTTGCGATGCCGGCGTTTCTGATCTCGATCGTGGGGTTCGTGGAATCAGTCTCGGTCGCGCAAACTTTGGCGGCGCGCAAGCGCCAGCGCATCCGGCCCGACCAGGAATTGATCGGCCTTGGCGCCGCCAATCTGGCGGCGGGGTTTTCGGGCGGCTTTCCCGTGACGGGCGGCTTTGCCCGATCGGTCGTCAATGCCGATGCTGGCGCGGCAACGCCTGCGGCGGGGATCTATACCGCGCTAGGGCTGGCTATCGCAGCACTAGCCTTGACCCCACTGCTTTACTTCCTGCCCAAGGCGACGCTGGCGGCGACCATCATCGTGGCGGTGTTAGGGCTGGTCGATCTTTCGATCCTCAAGAAAACCTGGGGCTATTCGCGCGCTGACTTTGCGGCGGTGGCAGGGACCATTCTTGTCACCCTCGCCTTAGGGGTCGAGGCGGGGATTTCGACGGGCGTGATCCTGTCGGTCGCGCTACATCTATGGCGCACCTCTCGCCCGCATGTGGCCGAGGTGGGGCTGGTCGCCGGTACCCAGCATTTCCGCAATATCCTGCGCTATGAGGTCATCACTGACCCTACGGTTCTCACCCTCAGGATCGATGAAAGCCTCTACTTCGCCAACACCCGCTATCTGGAGGATCTGATCCTTGAGCGTACTGCAGAGGATCAAGGCCTGCGTCATGTGATCTTGATGTGTTCGGCGGTGAATGAAATCGACATGACCGCGCTGGAAACGCTGGAGGCCTTGATGATGCACCTGAAGGACCGCGGTATCGCGCTGCATCTGTCCGAGGTGAAGGGCCCTGTGATGGACCGGCTGCAACGCTCCAGCTTTCTAAACCACCTGACGGGCCGCGTGTTCCTAAGCCAGCACGAAGCCTTTTGCAGCCTGACCGGCCACGCCTAGGGCTGGACGCCGCGCCACAGGCCGGGCAATCTGGGCCCAAAGTAGGGGGCGAGGATGGACCTGAATTCAGATCTGGGTGAGAGCTTTGGCCCTTGGTCCATGGGCGATGATGCGGCGATGCTGGGGGTTGTCACCTCGGCCAATATCGCCTGCGGCGGGCATGCCAGTGACCCTGACACGATGTTTTCCACGCTGCGTCTGGCGGCTGAACGCGGCGTCGTGATCGGCGCGCATCCGGGTTATGCTGACCCCTTGGGCTTTGGCCGCCGCGTCATTCCCATGGAGCCGGTCGAGATTGCGCGCATGGTCGCGGCGCAGGTCGGGGCGCTGCAAGGGGTGGCCGCGCTGGCCGGGGCAAAGGTGGCCTACGTCAAGGCGCATGGCGCTTTGGCCAATCTGGCCGCGGACCGGCGTGAAGTGGCAGATGCGATTGCCTCGGCGGTCAAGGCGCTGCCGGGGGGGCTGGCGATCTTGGCGATTTCCGGCACCGAGTTGGAAGCGGCAGGCCGCGCCTCAGGCCTGCCAACCTTTTCCGAGATTTTCGCCGACCGGGCCTATCTGCCAAACGGTCGCTTGGTGCCGCGCTCGCGCTCCGATGCCATGGTGCATGAGGCCAAGGCGGCGGCAGATCGGTTGATCGGGTTTCTCGACACCGGGTTGATGCCTGTCGTGGGCGGTGACCCCATTCCCTTGGCCGCGCAGTCGATTTGCGTGCATGGCGACAGCCCCGATGCCGTGGCCATGGCGCGGGAGATCCGCGCGCGGTTGCAGGCGGCAGGGGTGGTTCTGGCCCCCTTTCTGCGGTGAGTGGATTTCCGATCTTTCGCGCCGTCGCCGAGCACGGGCTGTTGGTCGAGTTTGGCACCCGGATTGATGACGCCACCCATGCCGCCGTGCTGGCCTTGGACCGCGCCTTGGCGGCAAAGCCATTTGCGGGCTTTGCCGAGGCGGTTCCTGCCTATGTCAACCTGTTGGTGCGGTTTGATCCGATGACGACGGATCACCGGACAGTCGAGGCGGCACTTTTGGCCTTGATCAAGGCCACCCCAACCGAGGGCGCGCAGGGCATGCGGCGGGTGGTGGATGTGGTTTACGATGGCCCCGATCTGGATGAGGTGGCGCGGCGCTGTGGCCTGTCGCCCGATGCGGTGATTGCTGCGCATCTGGGCGGCGACTATCAGGTGGCGCTTTATGGTTTTGCGCCAGGCTATGCCTATCTGTCGGGCGTGCCCAAAGCCATTGCCTTGCCGCGCAAAGAGGCGGCGGTGCGCGGGGTGGCGGCGGGTTCGGTCATCATTGCGGCGGGTCAATGCATTGTCACGACCCTGACGATGCCCACCGGATGGTGGATCATCGGCCATTCGCCGACGGTGATCCTTGACCCCCAAGGTGCGCGGCCCTTCCTGTTTGACGTGGGCGACCGAGTTGAATTCCGGCGGGCGGCACCATGACGGCGCGGCTGACCGTGGCCTTTGCCGGGCCGCATGTGACGGTGCAAGACGGCGGGCGACCGAGTCTGGCGCGGTTTGGAGTGCCGCGCTCGGGCGCGATGGACCGGCTGGCGCTGGCGGCGGCCAATCTGGCAATCGGCAATGCGCCGGATGCGGCGGCGATCGAGGTGTCCTTGGGCGGGCTTCATCTGGACTGCGTGGGCGGTCCGGTCAGCTTTGCGGTCGCCGGGGGCGGGTTCATTGTGGAACATGGCGGGCAAAAGGGCGGGTCGTGGCAAGTGGCCACCTTGCAGCCCGGTGACCGGCTGGTGATCCGGCGCGGGCCTTGGGGGGCGTGGTGTTACCTCGCCTTTGCCGGGGAATTGGTAGCCACGCCTTGGCTTGGGTCTGCGGCCACACATTCACAATCAGGCTTTGGCGGTGGCCGGGTGATGACGGGTGCAGAGGTGACCGTAGAGGCACCGCGATTGGTTGCGGTGCGCGTCCTGCCCTGCCCGGCCTTTGCCCGGCCATTAACCGAGATCCGCGCCACGCTTGGACCGCAAGACAGGTTCTTTGCGCCCGATCAGATTGCGGCCTTTGAAGGCGCGATCTGGCGGTTGAGCGGGGCCTATGACCGGATGGGCGTGCGGCTGACCGGGCCTTTGCTGCCACCGGATGCGCCTTTGGACATGCCGTCAGAGCCGGTGGCGCGAGGGTCCGTGCAGGTGGCGGGCGATGGGGTGGCGACGGTGCTTCTGGCCGATCATCAGACCACGGGAGGGTATCCAAAACTTGCCACCGTCTTGGACGCCGACCTTGACCGCTTTGCCCAGTTGCGCCCCGGCGATGCCTTCCGGTTTCGGCTGGTGACCGCCGAGGAGGCGCTGAACCATGCCCGGGTGATCGGCGGGATACGCGCGCGCTGGCTGGAAGCGCTGGCGAAGCGCGGCTAGCGATAGGCGCCACCCTGCACCCCTTCACGGGCCAGTTGCACCAGAAGATCAAGCGCAGGGTGATCTGGCCCGGCCTGACGGCGCGTCAGCCCAACCGCGCCAGACAGATAGCGCGCATCGGTCGGCACCAATACAAGATCGCCCCGCTCGAGGTCTTCAGCCACCACCCCGCGAGAGATGAACCACAGCGCCTCGGACCCCAGGATCAGGCCACGCGCCAAGGGCAGCGCAACAGTTTCAAAGGCCGGGCGCAGGCCCGCAAGGCCAAGGCTGACAAGGTAATCATCCACCGCGTTGCGGATGATCGCGCCTTCCGGCGGCAGGATCAGCGGGCTTTGGGCCAGCGCGCTGCGGGCGTCATGGGCCAACGGGTGGCCGTTGCGGGCGACCAACACGATTTCCTCATCATAAAGATGTTCAAAGGCCAGCCCTGTCATTTCGCGCGCGCCAGGCAGTCGGCCGATCATCAGATCCAGCGCACCGTCGCGCAAAAGCCCGGTGAGATAGCTGTGCGGGCCGGTGGTGACGGTCAGCAGCAGGTCTGGTGCCAGATCGCGCAGGCGCAGTGCCATGCGCGGGAAAAGCCGGGTGGCCGCCGTGGGCAGAACCCCCACCGTCAGCCGCCCCGAAGCAGCCCCGGGCCGCAGAGCCGCCGCACCTGCCGCCAGCATTTGCAGGGCAAGGCTGGCATGCTGACGAAACAGCGCGCCCTGTTCGGTCAGTACCAGCCGCCGGTTTTCGCGGCGAAAGAGCGGGGCCTGCAGCAGGGCTTCGGTTTCAGCCAAGCTGCGCGACAGGGCGGGCTGCGTGATGCCCTGCGCCCGTGCAACGGCAGAAAGGCTTCCCGCCGCCGCAATATCCAGAAAGGCACGGATGTGGCGCAGCTTTAATCCGGGATGTATACCTGAAATGTTATCCATAGTGCCTCATTTGGCATTATTCGGCGCAAGAATTGCCTGATAAGTAATGTATCAAGGGAGACAACCATGCAAGTTCTGATGCGCCCTTGGGGCGCGATGCATTACCAGATCGACGGGGCTCAGGTTGGGCCGACCGTGGTCTTTGCCAATTCGCTGGGCACCGATCTGCGGCTTTGGGATGCGCTTTTGCCACATCTGCCGCAGGGTTTGCGCTTTGTGCGCTATGACAAGCGCGGGCATGGGCTTTCCGATCTGGGCGGGACGGTGACCGCGTCCGATCTGGCCGAGGACGCCGTGGCGCTGATCGAGGCGGTGGGCGGCCCTGTCACCTTTGTCGGGCTCTCGATCGGCGGGCTGATCGCGCAGGCCTTGGCCACGCAGCGGCCTGATTTGGTCAAGGCGTTGGTGATTTCCAATTCGGCGGCCAAGCTTGGCACGGCGGAAAGCTGGCAGGCGCGCATCGACGCCATCCGCGCCCATGGTCTTGCAGGCATAGCCGATGCGGTGATGGAGCGCTGGTTTGCCCCGGCGTTTCGCACCTCACCCGCAGTGACCCCTTGGCGCAACATGATGATCCGCACTCCGGTTGAGGGCTATATCGCCGCCTGCGGCGCGCTTGCCGCCGCTGACCAGACCCAGGCGACGCGCGCCCTGCGCCTGCCTGCGTTGGTAATCGCCGGGGGAGAGGATGGATCGACCCCACCCGATCTGGTGCGCGCAACGGCGAACCTTATTCCGGGGGCCACTTTCCATATCATTCCTGGCACAGGCCATTTGCCCTGTGTGGAAAACCCCGCTGCTTATGCGGCCATCCTGACCCCATTCCTGCAGGCCCACGCATGAGCGCGCAGAACGATAAGGCCATGAAAACCCGCCGCCGCGTCTTGGGTGATGCCCATGTCAACCGCGCCGAGGCCGCCAAGACAGACTTCGACGCGCCGTTTCAGGCGCTGATCACCGATGCCGCTTGGGGCCATGTCTGGAGCCGCGACACGATTTCCTTGCGTGAACGTTCGATGCTGACGATTGCGCTCTTGGCGGGTCTTGGGAACGATCACGAATTGGCCATGCACATCCGCGCAACAGCCAACACTGGCGCTTCTGAAACCGATGTAATGGAGGCGCTGTTGCATGTCGCCATTTATGCGGGCGTTCCCCGCGCCAATCATGCCATAAAGATTGCCAAAGAGACCTTTGCCGCCATGAAGGAGGCCCCATGACACCCGCCGCGAAACCCGCCGAGTTTTACCAGCGTGACCGGCTTTGGCATCCTCCCGCGCATGCGCCGAATTACAAAACGAGCCTCCCGCGCAGCCCGCGTCAGGCGTTGTTGTCGGTGCAAGGATCGATGTCGGAACTCACCGGGCCAGCCTTTGGCCACACCGACATAGCGCCCTTGGACAATGACCTGATCAAGAACTACGCCAAGACCGGTGATCCGGTAGGCGAGCGGATTATCGTGCACGGCCGGGTGATGGATGAAAATGGTCGACCCGTGCCGAACACGCTGGTTGAAATCTGGCAGGCCAACGCGGGCGGGCGCTATCGGCACAAGAAGGATATGTACCTTGCACCCATTGACCCGAATTTCGGTGGTTGCGGGCGCACGTTGACCGATGAGAACGGGTATTACTTCTTCCGCACCGTCAAACCCGGCGCCTATCCGTGGCGCAACTGGGTGAACAATTGGCGGCCCGCACACATCCATATCTCGGTCTTTGGCACCGCCTTTGCGCAGCGGCTGATCACCCAGATGTATTTCGAAGGCGACCCACTGATTGCGAAGTGCCCCATCGTGCAGACCATTCCGGACCCCTGCGCGATCGAGCAGTTGATCGCTCCCCTCGACATGAACGCGGCAATCCCCTTGGACAGCCTTGCCTACAAGTTCGACATTGTCCTGCGCGGTCGTCGGTCAACGCTGTTCGAAAACCGGCTGGAGGGGAACTGAAATGGCCCAATCCCTTGATTATCTAAAAGAAACCCCCTCGCAAACTGCCGGGCCTTACGTTCACATCGGCCTTGCCCCCGGCGCGGCAGGGTTCGAGATTTTCGAGAAAGAACTCGGATGGGACATCGCCGGGCCAGATGCGCCGGGCGAACGGATCCGCGTTGAGGGCGTGGTGCTGGATGGCACCGGCGCGCCGGTCAAGGATGTGATGCTAGAGGTCTGGCAGGCCGATGCCATGGGCATCTATCCGCACCCCGAAGACCCACGCGCCGCGCAGGTGGCCAAGGGCTTTCGCGGCTGGGGCCGGGTGATCACCGATTTCGACACCGGGATCTGGGCCTTTGACACCATTAAGCCGGGGCCGGTGATGGGCCGCAACGGGCGGCAGATGTCGCCGCATCTGAACCTGTGGATCGTGGCGCGCGGGATCAATCTGGGCCTTAACACCCGGATGTATTTCGAGGATGAGGACAACGCCGCCGATCCGGTGATGAACCTGATCGAGCAGGTTCAGCGCCGCGAAACGCTTTTGGCCCGCAAGGTTTCTCCCGGCCATTACCGTTTCGATATTCGCCTGCAAGGCGAGGGCGAAACCGTGTTCATGGATATCTGAGAATGACCGATGTGAAAGGCAAACCCTGCATCATCTGCGTGGCGATCACCGGATCCCTGCCAACCAAAGCGAACAACCCGGCGGTGCCGATTTCGGTGGCCGAACAGGTGGAATCGACGCATGAGGCGTTTGAGGCAGGCGCCACCATCGCGCATTGCCATGTGCGCGATGACGAGGGCAAACCGACGAGCGACCCCGAACGCTTTGCCCGGTTGAAAGAGGGGTTGGAAAAATACTGTCCAGGCATGATCGTCCAATTGTCCACCGGCGGTCGGTCGGGTGCTGGCCAAGCGCGTGGCGGGATGCTGCCCTTGCGCCCCGATATGGCCAGCCTCTCGGTCGGGTCGAACAACTTCCCGACACGGGTTTATGAGAACCCGCCCGATCTGGTAGATTGGCTGGCCGCCGAGATGCTGAAATATGGGGTCAAACCCGAGGTGGAGGCGTTCGATCTGTCCCATATCCTGAAGGCACATGACATGCAGAAGAAGGGCCAGCTCGCCGGCACGCCCTATGTGCAGTTCGTGATGGGTGTGAAAAACGCCATGCCGGCGGATCGGGATGTGTTTGACTACTATATCCGCACCGTTGAACGGTTGTTCGGAAAAGACGCGCCATGGTGTGCGGCGGGGATTGGGCCAAACCAGATTGTGCTGAACGATTGGTCGGTGTCCTCGGGTGGTCATGCGCGGACGGGGTTGGAGGACAATGTCCGGATCGACCGTGACACGCTTGCCCCTTCGAACGCGGCACTGGTCCGGCGCGTGGTGGACCTGTGCGCAAAACACGAACGACCGGTTGCGAATTGGCGGCAGGCACGACAGATACTGGGCCTTTCCGCCCCGCAGTAAGGACCACCCATGCCCGCATCCCCCGCTGACAGCCCACTTTACGCCCGCCTTTTCGGTGATGAAGAAGCCGCGCGGCTGTTTTCCGACAGCGCCGAGGTTAGGGCAATGCTTTTGGTCGAGGGGGCCCTGGCCAAAGTGCAGGGTGAGTTGGGGGTGATCCCGGCGGAAAGCGCGGCGTTTCTGCACCGTGCATCCTTTGAAGTGCAGATCGACCCTTCGGCTCTGGCAGGAGAAACGGCCGTGAATGGCGTGCCGGTTCCGGCGCTGGTGGCGGCCTTTCGCACCGCCTGCAATGCGCCGGATCATGCCGCCTATGCCCATTGGGGGGCCACAAGCCAAGACATCATGGACAGCGCGTTGGTCCTTCGGTTGAAGCGCCTGATCGAGATGTGGGAGGCCCGGTTGGACAGCCTTTTGGCCGCCCTCGGGGCCTTGGCGGCGACACATGCCGATCTGCCGATGGCGGCGCGGACCTATGGGCAGGTGGCCACGCCGACCAGCTTTGGCGCGGTGGTGGCGGGCTGGGGTTGGCCCCTGCGCGCGCAGCGCGCGGCACTGGCGGCCTTGCGCCCGGCCATGCTGCAGGTGTCATTATCAGGGGCGGCAGGCACGCTTTCGGCCATGGGCGAGGCCGGGCCCGCGGTGCGCGCCGGGCTTGCCAAGGCACTGGGATTGGATGACCCCGGCCACAGCTGGCACAGTGACCGCACAAGCATCGCCGCGCTGGCTGGGTGGATGGCCACGACCGCGGCGGTTTTGGGCAAGCTGGGCGAGGACCTAATCCTGATGACGCAATCCGGCATCTCTGAAGTGCGGATTGCAGGTGCGGGCGCATCCTCGACCATGCCGCAAAAGCAAAACCCGGTCGGGCCTTCGGTTCTGGTGGCTTTGGCGCGACAGGTGGTCGCCTTGGCAGGCGTTCTGCAAGACGCGGGTCTGCACCGCCAACAGCGCGATGGGGCAGCTTGGTTTGCTGAATGGCTGAGCCTGCCCCAAGCCTGCATTCTGACCAGCCGGGGCTTGGGGCTGGCACTGGACTTAGCAGGGCGCATCACTCCTGATCAGGCGGCCATGGGCCGCAACCTGACGGCGGGCGGCGGGCTGATCCATGCCGAGGCGCTGAGCTTTGCTTTGGCCACCCGCATGCCACGACCCGAGGCGCAGGCGGCAGTCAAGCGGCTCTGCCGCGAAGCGGAGGCCACTGGCACGGTCTTGGCCGATCTGGCGGCGCGGGATTTTCCCAGCACCGATTGGCAAGCGGTTCTGACACAAAGCGGGCTGGGTCAGGCCCCCACCGAGGCGCGGGCCTTTGCCGCCGTCGCGGCAATCACACCAGGTTGAGCCGGATCAGCCCAGCACCTCATCCTGATGCTCGCCCAACTTTGGCGCCGGGCGATCCAGCGCCAGATCGGCATCTGAAAAGGTCATCGGGCTACGAATACCAGGCAGACCGCCGGGGGCAATCTTCATGCCGCGCGCCTGCACCTGTGGGTCTTCAAAAACCTCGGCCAGATCATTGATCGGCCCAGCAGGCACGCCTCGATCTTCGCAGGCCTGCAACAGATCGGCCTTTGACCAGCCGAGGGTGGCCTGCGTCAGGCGGGTGGTCATCTCTTCACGGTTGGCGATCCGGTCGGCATTGGTGAGGAACTGCGGCGCGCGCGCCATGTCATCCAGCCCCAGAATGGCGCAAAGGCGTTGATATTGCGCGTCGTTTCCAGTTGCAAGAATGATCCAGCCATCGGAGCAGTCAAACACCGCATAGGGTGCAAGATTGGGATGCGCATTGCCCATCAGGCCGGGCACCTTTCCGGAGACAAGGTAATTCATCGCCTGATTGGCCATGATCGAGGTCGCCACATCCAAAAGCGCCATATCGATATGCTGACCCCGCCCGGTAACCCCGCGCTGCACGAGGGCGGCGAGAATGGCGGTGGCAGAATAAACCCCGGTGAAGATATCGGTCACCGCGACACCCACCTTTTGTGGCTGACCTTCTAGGTCGCCCGTCACGCTCATCAAGCCGCCCATGCCTTGGATGATGAAATCATAACCCGCGCGGTGAGCATAGGGGCCGGTTTGGCCAAAGCCGGTGATTGAGCAATAGACCAAACGTGGGTTCACTTTGGACAGGCTGGCATAATCCAGCCCGTATTTCGCCAGACCGCCAACCTTGAAATTTTCGATCACCACATCTGCGTCAGCCACAAGACGGCGCACTGTTTCCTGGCCCTCAGGCGTGCGGAAATCGCAAGTGATGCCGCGCTTTCCGCGGTTGGTGGCGTGAAAATAGGCGGCGGTTTTCTCGCTCTCGCGGTCGATGAAGGGGGGACCCCAGCGGCGGGTGTCGTCTCCTTCGGGCGCTTCGACCTTGATCACATCGGCGCCGAGATCGGCCAAGGTCTGGCCCG
>JBMSKG010000050.1:0-13587 GCA_049419625.1 Paracoccaceae bacterium
TTGGGCCGCATTGAAGGCAGAAGGCTTCGGAGTAGAAACGTGACGCGCCCCGAACTTGTCGACAGCCACTGTCATCTGGATTTTGCCGATTTTGATGGTGAGCTGGAGGCCATTATCGCCCGCGCTGCTGAGGCAGGGGTGCGGCGGATGGTGACGATCTGCACCAAACCGGCGAACGCGCCGAAGGTGCGGGCGATTGCAGAGACGCATGCCGGGGTGTTCTTTGCCATGGGCTTGCATCCGATGAGTGTGGGTGAATGCGCGCCCCTGTCGTTGGCCGATCTTGTGGACTTTGCGCGGCATCCGAAAATGGTGGGCATCGGCGAGACCGGCCTTGATTATCACTACACGCCCCAGAGCGCCGAGGCGCAGCAGACGTCATTGCGGGTGCATATCGAGGCGGCGCAGGAAACCGGATTGCCTTTGATCATTCACGCGCGGGCGGCAGATGCGGACATGGAGCGCCTCTTGGCCGAAGGCATGGCGGTGAAGCCCTTTGCATGTGTCATGCACTGCTTTTCTTCGGGGGCGCGGCTGGCCAAGGCGGCGGTGGAGATGGGGTTCTATCTGTCGATGTCGGGCATTGCGACCTTTCCGAAATCGGGCGAGCTGCGCGAGATTTTCGCCCGCGCGCCGCTGAACCGGATCTTGGTGGAAACCGACAGCCCCTATCTCGCCCCGGTGCCCTATCGTGGCCGACGCAATGAGCCGGCCTATACCGCCTTCACCGCCAAAACCGGCGCTGAGGTGTTCGGGGTGAGCGAGGCCGAGTTTGCCGCAGCCACCACAGCCAATTTTGACCGTCTCTTCCAAAAGGCCGTTCAGTCGGCCAAGGCGGCGTGACGTGGCAGCGCTGCGCTTTACAATTCTGGGCTGCGGGTCTTCGGGTGGTGTTCCCCGGCTGGGCGGTGATTGGGGCGACTGTGACCCCAAGAACGCCAAGAACCGCCGCCGCCGCTGTTCGATGCTGGTGGAACGCCACAGCGGCGAGGGGGTGACGCGGGTCTTGATCGACACCTCGCCGGACATGCGCGATCAGCTTTTGGATGCGGGCATCGGCACCTTGGATGCCGTGGTTTATACCCATTCGCACGCCGATCATGTGCATGGCATCGATGATCTGCGCCAGATTGTCTTTAACCTGCGCCAGCGGCTGCCGGTTTGGGCGGATGCGCCGACGCAAGAGTCGCTGCTGTCGCGCTTTGCCTATGCCTTCGTGCAGCCTGCGGGCAGCCCCTATCCGCCCATTTTGGACCTGCGCACCATTGATGGGGCCTTTGAGATCACCGGGGCCGGTGGGCCGATTGGCTTTCAGCCTTTCGAGGTGGATCACGGGTCGATGGCGGCTTTGGGGTTCCGCGTGGGCGGGCTGGCCTATCTGCCGGATGCTGTGGCGATCCCCGAAGAGGCTTGGGCGCATCTGCAGGGGTTGGACTGCTGGGTGGTGGACGCGCTGCGCCGCAAGCCGCACCCAACCCATGCCCATCTGGCACTGACGCTGGAGTGGATCGGCCGGGCACGGCCTGCGCAGGCGGTCATCACCAATATGCATCTGGATATGGACTATGACACCCTGACGGCTGAACTGCCGCCGCATATCCGCCCGGCCTTTGATGGCATGGTGATCGGGTTCGACAACCTGCCATGAGCATGCTTTTGGATGTCATCCTGCCGGTGTTTCTGGTCATCGGCTTTGGCGCATTGGCAGCGGCGCGGGGGTGGATTTCGCAAGAGGCGATCGACGGGGTGATGCGGTTTGCGCAGAACTTTGCGTTGCCGGTTCTCTTGTTCAAGGGTGTGGCCGCGCTGGATCTGGCGGTGGCCTTTCAGCCGGGGCTAATGCTGGCCTTCTACATCGGAGCGTTTTCAGGCTTTGCCTTTGGCTTTGTGGGCGCGCGGTTTATCTTTCACCGCCCCTTGACCGACAGTGTCGCCATTGCCTTTGCTTGCACCTTTTCAAACTCGCTGTTGTTGGGGGTGCCGATCACCGAGCGAGCCTATGGTGCAGCGGCATTGGCTGGGAATTTCGCCATCATTTCGGTGCACGCGCCGCTGATCTATTCGGTGGGCATCATCGCCATGGAATGGGCGCGGTCGCGCGAGGCGGGCAGCACGGAGCGGGGCGGCGTGGCGCGGCAGGTGCTGCGCGGCGTGGTCACCCAGCCTTTGCTGATCGGCATTGCCTTGGGCTTTGCGATAAACCTGTCAGGCGTGGTAAAACCCGCCTTCTTTGCCGCGGCCGTCGATATGGTGGCGGCGGCCGGGCTTCCGGCGGCGCTGTTCGGGCTTGGGGGCGTGTTGTGGCGCTATCGGCCCGAGGGGGACAAGGGCGCGATTGCCATGGTAGTCTTTGCCAGCCTTGTCCTGCATCCGACCATTTCATATGGGCTGGCGCGGTTCGGCTTTGGGCTGGGAGCAGAGGCCTTGCGGTCGGTGACGATCACCGCCGCCATGGCGCCCGGGGTGAACGCCTATGTCTTTGCCAATATGTATGGCGTGGGCAAACGGGTGTCAGCCTCGGCGGTTCTGGTGGCGACGGGCCTGTCGATCTTTACCACTTGGGTTTGGCTGCAAATCTTGCCGTAACGACGCCGGATCAGCGGAAGCCCTTGGCGTGGAAGATGAAACCAAGGAAATTGAGCAAAACCTGGGCGGCCAATATCTGGGTGGATTGGCTGGGATCATAGTCAGGTGCGACCTCGACCAGATCCATGCCCACGACCTCATGGGTGCGCGCGACGTGCTGCAAGAGTTCAAGCACCTCGTAGTAAAGAAAGCCGCCGTGGCTAGGCGTGCCAGTGCCGGGCGCGATCGAGGGGCAGAAGCCATCAATGTCGATGGTGACATAGACGCGCGCGCCCTTGGGGATGCGTTTGGCCACGGCCTCGGCCCCCAAGGCGCGGAATTGGCGGACCGACAGGATGTCATCGCCCATGGCGCGCGCGGCCTCGTAGCCATCTTTGGCAGTTGAGGAGACGTTGCGGATGCCGACGGCGGTGATGCCTTTGACATAGTCTTTTTCCGCCGCGCGCCGCATCGGGCTGCCGTGGCCGACACGCACGCCGTGACGTTCGTCCACGAAATCAAGATGGGCGTCGATTTGAAGGATGTGGATGTCGCCGTGACCGGCGAAGGCCTCGATGCAGGGGATATTCACCGAATGATCGCCGCCGATCACCACCGGCAGCGCGCCGGACTTCAAGATCGCCTCGACGCCTGCACGAATATTGGCGTGACTTTTGGCGGTGTCGGTGTGGACGATGTCGGCGTCACCGATATCAACGATCCGCACCGATTGCGGCAGGTAGGTGCAATCATCCTCATGGTCATAAGCGCCGGCATGGCCAAAGGAAAACAGCGTCGAGGCCTCGCGCACAGCGCGGGGGCCAAAGCGGGCGCCGGCGCGGAATTGGGTGCCAAAGTCAAAAGGCGCGCCCATGACGGCCACCTCGGCGTCAATCTTGGACCAATCCTCGACATAGGCGCGCTTGCCGAAGGTGGCGATGCCGACGAAGGGCAGGTTCAGCCGCCCGGTGTCATAGCTGTTGGCCATGGGTGCCTCTGGATGTTAGCGGGGTGTCACGCCACGCAGCCGTTCGGAGCGGCGGCGCAGCAGTTCGACGGTGGTGAGCAAGAGCACAGAGATCACAACGAGGATGGTCGCCACGGCCAGGATTGCCGGAGAGATCGCCTCACGGATGCCATTGAACATCTGGCGCGGGATGGTCTGTTGGTCGGGCCCAGCGATGAACAGGACAGCAACAACCTCGTCGAACGAGGTGACAAAGGCAAAAAGTGCGCCCGAAATGATACCGGGTAGGATCAGTGGCATAATGACCCTGAAAAACGTCACCCGCGGGCTGGCCCCAAGCGAGTATGCGGCACGGATCAGCGACTGGTCAAAACCCGACAACGTCGCGGTCACGGTGATGATAACAAAGGGGATACCAAGCACCGCATGGGCCACGATCACCCCAAGATGCGAGTTCACGAGGCATCCCTTTTCCGACAGGAAAGGGGTTGTGATGGCCCCCAAGGCGGTTTCAGGTGACACGCAGGCTTGGGCGTAGAAAAAGCTCATACCCACGGCGATGATGATGATTGGCACGATCATCGGGCTAATCAGCACGGCCATAATCACCCTGCGATAGGGCATCTCGGGGCGGCTGAGGCCCAGCGCTGCGATGGTGCCCAGAACTGTTGCCAGAATCGTCGCCCAAAGGCCTACCCAGAACGAGTTTTTGGCCGCCTGCACCCACGTCGCACGTTCCCAAACCGCGCTCCACCATGCGCCATCGCGGACCGTTTCTGGTGCGGGGTGACCAAGCGTCAAAAGAGTGTCGTACCAGCGCAGCGAGTATCCCGCCGGATCGAAGGTCATCATCTTTTCGGTAAAGGTAAAATAGGGCTCGGCGTTAAAGGACAGGGGCACGACGATCAGGATCGGCGCGATCAGGAAGATGAAGATCAGCGTGCAGATCACAAGGTATGTGTAATACCAGATCCGTTCCAGCGGCGAGGCATAAGTGGGAAGTGCCATGGTGTCCTCCTTAGCCCAGTTTCAGGCGATCAATGCCGATCAGCCGATCGTAGACCCAATAAAGTGCCAAAATGGCAATCAAGAGCATCGCCGCCAAAGCAGCAGCCAAAGACCAGTTGGATTTGGTCATGTGAAAGCTGATGAGGTTGGAAATCAGTTGTCCTTCGGCTCCTCCCACAAGAGCAGGGGTGATGTAATAGCCGACGGCCAGGATGAACACCAAAAGCGAGCCTGCCGCGATCCCCGGCAGGGTTTGCGGCAGATACACGCGTCGGAACGTAGTCCATGACGTCGCGCCCAAGCTGCGCGCAGCACGGGCATACGAAGGCGGGATCACCTTCATCACCGAATAGAGCGGCAGGATCATGAAAGGCAAAAGCACATGGGTCATGGCCACAATTGTGCCTGTCATGTTGTACATCATCGTGAGGCGGTTCTCGTCGGACAAGATACCCAGCCCCACCAGCACGTCGTTCACGATACCTTGTTCTTGCAACAAGGCGATCCAGGCTGTGGTGCGCACCAAGAGCGATGTCCAAAACGGCAAAAGCACAAGGATCATGAGTAAGGATGCTCTCGACAGCGGCAGAACGGCCAACAAATGTGCCACCGGGAAGGCCAGCAAAAGGCAGATCACTGTGATGATGCCCGACACTAGGAAGGTCTTGAAGAACAGATGGAGATAGATGCGCTGCTTGTCGTCGCCGCGTTCCCATCCGGTTTCGGTCAGTTTGCGGTCGGCGGCGACCTTGTAGAAGTCCGCCGTCAGTTCCGACGAGGCAGATTCCATCGCATACCACAGCTCTGGCGCGCCCCAGGCCGGATCAAGCGCCAGCATCGCGTCTTTGAACGGCGGCTGCATGTCGCCGGCTTCCCGCGCGCCTTTCTTGAACAGGCTGATAGAGCCCGGGACCGTGTAGTTGATGCGGGTGCCTGCCATGCCAGTATTCTTGGTGGCCTGCATTTCGGCCAGATCCTTCACCAAAGCGGCATAGGCCTCTTCCGGCGGGTTCAGATGGTCGAAACCTGAGTTAGCTTGAAACCATGCCGTCAGGGTGGGGGAAGATCGGGAAAAGCCATCATGCTCGACCGAGCGTTTCAGCATGTAGCCGATGGGAACAAGAAAGGTGAGCAGAACAAAGACCAACAGCGGCAGGACCAGCAAAAACGCCCGGCGCTTGGCGCGGGCCTGTGCGGCGGCGAGTGCTGCTTTCAGCGGGCGGCCATCGTTGGTGGTCAGAAGTTCGGTCGTGGCCTCGGTCATGCCTTGTCCCTTCAGCGAAAGGTTGGGCGCGGGGATTTCCCCCCGCGCCCGCGATTGGGCTAGAGCCCGATTACTGAGCCAGCCAAGCCTGGAAGCGCTCATTCAGTTCTGCGTCCTTGTCGACCCAGAAATCAGCCGAGGTCAGCAGAGCATTGCCCAGGTTTTCCGGAGCGGTCGGCAGGTGGGGCGCCATCACGGTCTTGCCGTCCTTGAACAGCAACTCGGTTGCCATGGACGACTTACGCGCCGGGCCGTACGAGATGTGCTGAGCCTGTGCGCGCAGACCATCGGTCGAGGTGGCGTAGCGGATGAAATCCATCGCCAGGTCTTTGTTCGGCGCGCCCTTCGGCACGACATACATTTCGTTTTCGTAGATCTGACCATCCCAAACGATCTGGAAGGGCTTACCTTCGTTGATCGCAGCGGCGAACAGACGGCCGTTATAGGCGGTCGACATCACGACTTCGCCGTCAGCCAGCAGTTGCGGCGGCTGTGCGCCAGCTTCCCACCAGACCACATCACCCTTGATCGTGTCGAGCTTTGCAAAGGCGCGGTCAACGCCCTCGGGGGTTGCCAGAACTGCATAGACTTCCGAAGCCGGAACGCCGTCACCCATCAGAGCGAATTCCAGAACGGCTTTCGCGCCTTTCTTCAGGCCGCGCTTGCCCGGGAACTTGGCCAGGTCGAAGAAGTCGGCAGCGGTCGAGGGTGCGGCATCGGCTGCGAACTTGGTGGTGTCATAGCCGTAGACGTTGGACCAAATGTCGGTCGACACACCGCATTCGGTGATCGCGCCTTCAAGGAAGTCTTCAGTCGCAGCGACGCCATCATTGCCAGCGGGCAAAGAGGCCGCATCGATCGGCTCCAGCACGCCTTCGTCGCACAGACGGATGGCGTCAGCATATTCCACCGAAGCCACATCAACGGTCACGTTGCCAGCTTCGACCATGGCTTTGATTGCCGGAGCGGGGTTGTCGCTGTCGACCATGATGGCGGCATTGCCGGTCGCAGCAGCCCAGGGCTTCACATGGGCTTCGGTCTGAGCTTCGCCATAAGCGCCGCCCCACGACATCACCGTGACATCAGCCTGTGCCGCAAAGGCAAAGCTGGTCAGCGCGGTGGATAGGATAAGAAGTTTCTTCATAGTTAACTCCCAGTTGGTGGTCAGATTATTCCGCCCCTCTGCAGAACGGGCGGTGGCCTTTTGGCCTTACATCGGATCTAGGGCGCGCGCATCCTGCGGATGCCAGCCTACCTTGATCTTCTGTCCCGGGCTGAGGCGGGTTTGCCCCAGCGTGTTTCGCATTTTCATTACAAAGTCATCGGACCCTGCGACTCGCAGAACAACGCGCAGGATGTCGCCCATGTAGATGATCTCTAACACCTCGGAGTCGATCATATGGGCGCCGGGCGGCATCATTTCGGCTTTGAATTCCACCCGTTCGGGGCGGATCGACACCAACGTCTTGCCGCCCTTTTCCTTGGCGTTGACGGCGGTGGCGTCAATCAACTCTCCGGTAGCCAGGCGCACAAGCGCCTTGTCACCAGCGAGATCCTCGATTGTACCCATCAGCTTGTTATTCTCACCGATAAACTGGGCGACAAAGCTGTTGTCGGGCCGTTCATACAGATCAGCCGGCGGCGCAAGTTGCTGGATACGGCCATCATTAAACACTGCCACACGATCAGACATCGTCAGGGCTTCGCCTTGATCGTGGGTCACATAAACGACGGTGATACCAAGGTTTTCGTGCAGGTGTTTGATCTCAAACTGCATATGCTCACGCAGTTGCTTGTCCAAGGCGCCAAGCGGTTCGTCCATCAAGACCAGCTTGGGGTCAAACACCAAGGCGCGGGCCAAGGCGACGCGCTGCTGTTGGCCGCCCGAAAGCTGGGACGGACGCCGGTTGGCAAAGGCACCCATCTGAACCATGTCGAGGGCACGCTTGATCTTGGTCTCGCGCTCATCCTTGCCCATGCCGCGGACTTCCAGCGGGAAGGCCAGATTTTCGCCCACAGTCATATGGGGAAAAAGCGCGTAATTCTGAAACACCATGCCAATGCCGCGTTTGTGCGGCGGCACCTGATTGATCGGTTTGCCATCAAGCCTAATTTCGCCGTTTGTGGCGGTCTCAAAGCCTGCAAGCATCATCAGGCAGGTGGTCTTGCCCGAGCCAGAAGGGCCGAGCATGGTCAGGAATTCACCTTTCCCAATGGAAAGGTTCAGGTCCTTTACAACAAGAGAGACCCCGTCATAGCTTTTCTGCACATGTTCAAATGCGACGAAAGCGTCGTTCTGGCTGGTCATCCCAGTCAATCTCCCCGTCTGTCCGGCAGCTGTCCTGCACTTGTCGTCCGACGACTTAAGCCAATGCAAAGGTCGTTTGCAATTCACTTGTTGTCGCCTTTCAGCATGCATGGTGTTTGCAGGCCAATCGGGCATTTTGCGCCGCATTTGGCGCGCAGAACGGCATAGTGCAAACGGCTGCGCGGGAAAATGACCTGCGGCAGAGATTTGACCCTTTGGTCAAAGGGCCGGAACGATCGAAAGTGATCGACGATGATTCCCGGAATCGGTCAGAAGTGTCGGCCCCTGACGGCGCAAAGCCCGCGCAGCGGCGAAGCCCAAAAGCGGCAGGCAGCGTGGACCGTAGGCTTCGGCCGGGGTTTGACCCGGCCCGGGCCGGCAATGGCCGCGCAGCACCGACAAAAGGTCATGGCGCACCTCGGGCAAGAAGGCGGAAATTGACAGCCGACCAGGATAAAGGCTTTCAACCGGCACACCTTCGGCCAGAAGGATCGCATGGCGGGGCAAAAGCAGATGGTGATAGCTGACGTCGCGGATCGACTGAGCTTGACGCGCCCCCCAGTCCAGCCGCGCCAAATGCCCCGCCCGCACCAGCGCGGCACCCGGCTCAAGCCCAACTCGAACGGCATGCTGGGGCGAGACAAGCAGATCGCGCAGCGCACCGTGGCTGCCGGCCCGGATGCGCACCGGGCGCAAAGCAGGCCGCGCCGCGATCTCGGCGGCGCTGATCCGGCGCGCACCGACCCACAAGAGCGGTGCCGCCCCGCCGCCCGCAAGGCAAACAAGGTCGCCCACTTGCAACCGCTCAACCCGGCGGGGGCCTTGGGGGGTTAGGATGCGGGTCCCGGCGACAAAACAAGGCACGCCCATGGCGTGAAGCATGCCAGGCACCGACACGCTGGCGGGATCAACCCCTTGCAACAGAAGAGTTTCACCTTCGGGAAAGATCAGCAAAGTCTCACCGGCGGGGCCAGTGCTTACGGTCACATCCCAAGACCGGACCGGGCTTGCATCGGGGTTTTGCAGGCTCGAGACGTCCAATTGGTCGATGGTCTGTCCGCCGATCAGCGTCATGTCGAAATCAGTGACAAGGTCGTCACCACCCGAGCTGTACAAAACGAATGTGTCAGCCCCAGTCCCACCAGTCAGGCTGTCATTGCCGCTACCGCCATCCAGCAGATCATTGCCTGCCCCGCCGGACAGAAGATCGTTACCCTCGTTGCCTTCAAGCAAGTCATTGCCGTCGCCCCCGGCCACCGTGTCATCGCCGCCGCGCGCGCGGATGGAGTCATCGCCCGCCCCGCCAATCAGCGTGTCGCCCTGCGCCCGACCCTGCAGCGTGTCGTTGAAGGCCGAGCCGGTCAGCCCTTCAAACCCTGCGATGGTGTCACCCGAAGCTGCGAGTGCTGTGAAGCCGCTGTCGATGTCGACAAAGACCCCACCGCTGGCGTTGGTATAATCCAGCATGTCATTGCCAGCACCACCATCAAGGCTGTCGGCCCCGGCGCCACCGTTCAGCCGATCATCGCCCGCGCCACCAAAGAGGCTGTCATTGCCCGCCCCACCTTCCAGCGTGTCAGAGCCATCACCGCCAAACATCACATCATTGGTGGCATGCCCGCCGCCCCAGTCGGCGCCACCATAGGCGATGATCAGCACTGGGGTGCCATCGTTGGGGCCCTGCAGGGTTTGATTGTCGGTCTCGTCTCCGGTCAACAACCGGTAGGTGACTCCACCAAAACTGGCAAACTCGATGCCGGTCAGGGTATCGACGCCGTCACGGCCGGGGAAAAGGTCAGTGACAATCAGCTCGCCACTTGGGCCACGCGCAAAACTGTATTCGGCCACCGCTCCAGTGAAAACGGCGGTATCATTGCCAAGGCCGCCGCTCAGGCTGTCCGCACCTGCCCCGCCAGTCAGCCGATCATCGCCATCGCCGCCAAAAAGGCTGTCTGCGCCCGCCCCTCCCAGCAGAGTGTCAGATCCTGCATCGCCGAACATCCGGTCATCGCCCATCCCGCCCGACAGGCTGTCGGCCCCATCGCCGCCATAAAGCGTGTCATTCCCCGACCCACCGAGAACGGTGTCATTACCCCCCGCTGCTTCGGCATGGAACATGGCCGCAACCGCCGAGCCATCCACAAGGTCTGCCCCGCTGCCCAACGTGAAGCGTTCGAATTCCGAAAAAGCGACGGCGTTCGTCCCATCCGTGACTGTTCCAGCCTCGGAACCGCTGAAAGTGACGGTTAAGTTGCTGGTGGCGGTAAAGAAGTCGAGATGGTCGAAATCCCCGGCACTTTCACCGCCCTGCGCAGTGTCATTGCCCCAGCCATGGTTAAACTGCACCAGATCGGTCTCGGAGCCGCCAAAGATGAGGTCATTTCCCGCCCCCCCGATCAGCGTATCACTGCCCAACCCACCGGTCAGGGTGTCATTGCCACCCTCACCCAAGAGCCGGTCATTGCCGTCCTCGCCAAGCAGGCTGTCATTCCCAAGGCCACCTTCCATGAGATCATTGCCGGTGCCGCCCAGAACCGTGTCACTGCCCGCCCCCCCATAGAGCGAGTCATTGCCGTCACGGCCATGGATGAAGTCGTCGTCATTTTCGCCGTAGGCGAGATCGTCGCCAGCCCCGGACTCGATCGTGTCGCTTCCGATACCGCCAAACAGCGTGTCCTTGCCATCGTTGCCATCAAGGCTGTCATTGCCGTCATCACCCTGCACCAGATCGTCGCCGTCGCCACCTTCCAGCGTGTCACTGCCAAGGCCGCCGTACAGCATGTCATTGCCGCCGTCGCCAAACAGCCGGTCATTACCCGCACCGCCGGTCAGATTGTCATTGCCTAAGCCACCGCTGACGACATCAGCACCCAACCCGGCGATCACCGTGTCATTGCCGTCTGCAGTGGCAAAGGTCATCCCGCCGGAGTCTGAGGTGGCGTTGATGCTGTCTGCCCCTGAAGTGCCAAGAATCTCTTCAATCTCGAGAAAGGTGAGGGTCTGGCCGCTGTTCGTCACGGTACCGGCGCCAGACCCGCTGAAAGTGACCAGCGTCGTGCCAAGTAAGGGCGCGCCGGTAAGGTCTAGCGTGTCAAAGTCATCCCCACCTTCGCCACCAACGACCAGATCGCCCGCACCGGCGACAAAGCGGTCGCGCCCGTCGCCGCCGTAAAGGGAGTCATTGCCGCCATCGAGGTCATAGCGTGTAGACAATGTGTCATTGCCCGCGCCGCCAAAGGCCTGATCGGCGGCAAAGTCGGCGGTGGTCAAGTTGATAACATCGTTGCCCGCATCGCCGTGAACCGTATCGGCGCCCTGACCACCATCCAGAGTGTCATTCCCGGCCCCGCCAAATAGTGAATCGTTGCCGCTGCCCCCTTCGACCAAGTCCTCGCCGGCTTCGGCAAAGAGGCGGTCGTCATCCGCCCCACCGTAGATGCTGTTGTTGCCGATGCCCGCAAAAATCGTATCAGCCCCCGCATCGCCGTGCAGAACCGAGTTGCCTTGCAGCTCCCCTCCGCCATGGTCGTCAATCAGGTCGTTGCCGTCGCCGCCAAAGACTGTGTCGTTGCCACTGCCGTTCCAGATGGTGTCGTTGCCGCTGCCCCCCTCAATCCAGTTGTCGCCAATGACGTGACCGCCAAGGTTGTCGTCGATGCTGTCATCACCTGCGCCGCCAAAGATGGTGTCGTTGCCGGTGCCGAAGATGATGGTGTCATTGCCAAGCCCACCATCCAGCATGTCGGTGCCCGAGCCGCCGAGGATGCTGTCAGCACCGCCGTTGCCAAAGACAAACACACCGTCGGTATCCGCCCCAGCGTTGATCGTATCGGCAAAGCCGGTGCCGCTGATCTGTTCCGCCCCAGTAAAGCTGCCCGTCGCGCCGCCCGAATAGGAATAGCTGCCCGCATCGGTGCCACTGAAGGTGACATTTACGCCGTTGGTGCCGACCCAGTTGCCGAACCAGATTGCATCCCAATCGCCCGGCGTTTCGCCCAAATCGTAAAAGTCGCTGTTATGGTCCTCGGTGATACTGGCGACATCGTTGCCGGCCCCACCATAGGCAGAGTCGATGCCAGCGCCACCCGAAAGCGTGTCATTGCCATCATCGCCAAAAACAAGGTCGTTTCCACCGCCACCGTAAACGAGGTCGTCACCCGCACCACCGCGAAAGGTGTCGTTGCCACCGTTAAGGTTCCAGTCGCCGATGATGTCATTGCCTGCGCCACCCTCAACCGAGTCATCACCCGACCCGCCGTAGACGGTGTCGTTGCCACTGCCACCAAAGATCGCGTCATTCTCGGTGCCACCATCGATGCTGTCAGATCCGCCGTCGCCATAGATCGTGTCGGCCCCCTGCCCGCCGATGATCGTGTCGTCGCCCGCGCCGGTAAAGGTTTGCGTCTGGGCGACGTCACCGGTGTAGAACGCAACCCATTCGTTGGTGGCCGTATCCCGCAGCGCCCAGTTGTGATCGGTCCAGGTGCTTGCAGAAAAGCTGCTGCCTGGCGCGATCGTGCCATACGAAATGGGCGTGCCGGTCCCGTCAATGAAAAAAACCTCAACCGTCTGGTTCGAGGTGTTGTTGATGGTCAGCGTCGTCGCGTCGCCGCTGCCCGATGCTGGGAAGGAAGCGTTCATGGCAACAGTATCGCCGCGGATAAGGTCGGCGCCGTCGCCGCCAGCGACAAAGTCGTTACCCCCGCCCCCGCTGACACTGTCGTTGCCGGTACCACCGTAGACCGAATCCTGTCCGTCGTCCCCGTGGACCGTATCGTTGCCCGCATCACCGAAGACGCTGTCGTTGCCAGAGCCCCCGGCAGAAAGTTCATTGCCGTTGCCGCCATAGACGGTGTCGCGACCAGCGCCGCCGAAGGCGAGTTCATCGCTGCCGTCGCCCGCGATCACCAGATCGTTGCCGCTGCCGCCATAGACCCAGTCACCGCCCAGTGTGCCGGCGGTCAGGGTGTCATCGCCCGCGCCGCCATAGAGGTCATCAAAGGTGTCCGACCCGCCGATCAGGCTGTCATTACCGTCACCACCATAGACAACGTCATAGCCACCAGAGGCGAGGACCGTGTCATTGCCGCCCTCGCCATAGACAATGTCGTTGCCCGTGCCGGGGTTGATGCTGTCGGCCCCGTCACCACCATAGATCGTATCATTACCGCCGCCAGCGTTGATGGTGTCGTTGCCGCCATAGCCGTAGATGTCATCGTTGCCCGAACCGCCGGTCAACGAGTCATTGCTGGATCCGCCGAAAAAGGTTGCCATTGCGCGCCTCATGCCACCCGCAGGCAGGCTGCGGGCCAGACACTATGGCGCGTGATCGTCTAACCTGCGGTTAAGACGAAATTTTTTGTCGAATTTTCGGGAGATTGAGATGACCCGGCTGGTGGCGCGGGGTATTGACCGAGGCAGATTGGTGCGGATGAAAGGACTCGAACCTTCACTCCGGTTAAGGAACAGCGACCT
>JBMSKG010000051.1:0-13451 GCA_049419625.1 Paracoccaceae bacterium
GAGTACCGGCCTGTCACGCCGGGGGTCGCGGGTTCGAGCCCCGTCCACCGCGCCAGTCATCCCCAGTCAGCCTTTGTCGAGAAAATGCGCGGTGGTAGCTCAGTTGGTTAGAGTACCGGCCTGTCACGCCGGGGGTCGCGGGTTCGAGCCCCGTCCACCGCGCCACTTTTCCGAAATGAACCCCGCCTTGTGCGGGGTTTTTTCATGTATTGCGCAGGGTTTGTGGGGCAGGGGTTTAACATATAAGAGAATTAGAATATGTTATGCAAAATCCTTAGGAGCCGACATGGCGATTCTTGACCAAATTCCGCTGACCCTGATTGTGCTCGCCTGCCTGACCCTTGGGTTGGCCCCGTTCTTCCCCGAACCGCATATCTGGGAAAAGCTGAAAATGCTGGCGGCGGGTGATTTGGTAAAGCCGATTGATATCTTTGATTTGGTCATGCATGCGGCGCCCTTCGTGGTGTTGGGCCTGAAGCTTTTGCGCATGGGGCGCGGCTAGCGCCGCGCCGTGGGCAACCTCGACGAGAAGACGACGTCGCCCGAGGAGAGGCGGTCACAGCGTCATGCGATAGCGAACATGCCCATCATCGGCGGTAAAGCTGTCATAAAGCTTGCGTGCGGTCGCATTGGTAACGTCGGTGTTCCAGTACAGCCGCTTCCAACCCTGTGACCGGGCATAATCAGCCAGATCTTGCAAAAGTGCGCGGCCCACACCCTGACCTCGCGCGGCGGGGGCGACAAAGAGATCTTCCAGATAGCAATCATCGCCCATCACCCAAGTTGATGGGTGGTGCTGATGGATTGCAAAGCCCAAGACGACATCGCCCTCACAGGCCAGCCGCACTTTCATCGGGCTTTGCGCGCTCATCAGCCTTTGCCACGTGAAATCGGTGATTTCCGGGGCAAGGTTCATTTCGTAATAGTCCAAGAACCCCGCCCAAAGCTGCCGCCAGGCCGCCTCATCCCCGGCCTCAGCCCAGCGGATGATCATGCCAATTTCTCCAACAGCCGCGCCCAAGAACGGATACCTTTGTGGAAGCACTCAAGGTCGTATTTCTCATTCGGAGAGTGGATCTGGTCATCGTCGCGGCCAAAGCCCAAAAGCATTGCATCCATGCCGAGATAGGTCTTGAAATAGCCCGCAATCGGAATCGAGCCGCCGCATCCAACATAGGCCGCCGAACGCTCCCATTCCTCGCCCAAGGCCGCACGGGCCGCCTCGAAAGCAGGATTATCGATCGACATCACACCAGCAGGGGAATTGCCGTGCCCCTTCCAGTCGATGGTGCAATCGGCGGGCAGTTGCGCCTCAACCCATTTGCGAAACTGGATGCGAATGGCGTGGGGGTCTTGGTCGCCCACAAGGCGGAACGAGACCTTGGCATGGGCTTCGGCCGGAAGCACGGTCTTGAACCCGTCCCCAGTATAGCCGCCCCAGATGCCATTGATCTCGGCCGTAGGCCGCGACCAGATCATCTCGAGCGGCGTGCGGTCCTGCTCGCCCGCGGGCACCGACAGCCCGACATCACCCAGAAACTTTGCATGGTCAAAAGCCAGCGCCTGCCATTGGCTGCGGATGGCATCCGGCAGTTCGGTGACACCCTCATAGAACTGCGGAATGGTGATCCGTCCCGTGGCGTCGTGCATGCTTGCCAGAATCCGGCTTATCACTCGGATCGGATTCTGGGCGGCCCCGCCATACATGCCGGAATGAAGGTCTTTATTGGCCGCATGGATCGTGAATTCTTCCCCAAGCAGCCCACGCAGCATGGTCACAATCGCGGGAGCGGTGTCTTGGAAAAGGCCCGTGTCGCAGATCAACGCAATGTCAGATTTCAGCTCATCGGCGTTCTGCTGCAAAAAGGGGATCAGACTGGGCGAGCCGGACTCTTCCTCTCCCTCAAGGAAGATCGTCAGTCGGCAGGGCAGGCGGCCATGCACGGCCTGCCACGCGCGCAGCGCCTCAAGGAACGTCATCAACTGACCTTTATCGTCAGAGGCGCCGCGTGCGCGGATGACTTTGCCTTTGGGCGTGTCCTGCAGTTCCGGATCAAAAGGGTCGCGGTCCCAAAGTGACAGCGGATCAACGGGTTGCACGTCGTAATGCCCATAGAACAGCAAATGAGGCCCGCCCTCGCCGCCATGTGCAACAACCATCGGATGACCGGGGGTTGGGCGGGCGTTTGCCTCAAAGCCCAGGGATTTGAGATCCTCCACCAACCAATCGGCAGCGCGGGCGCAGTCTGGCTTGAAGGCCGGATCGGTGGAAATCGACGGAATTCGCAACAGTGCCATCAGACGCTCCAACGCCTGCGGCAAAGAATCGTCGATCTTCGAAAGTACGGCCTCAAGGGTCATCTTGGCATCTCCAGTCCTGATGGGCGGCGCCAAGCCTATCAGGCGATTGGGGACTGTCCAGAGGTCACTGCTTGCGCTACATGGCGGGCGAAAGACCACCAGCCAGGACATCTGCCATGATCCGCACTCGTTTTGTCCTTGCGCTCATCTTGGTCAGCGCAACCCTCGTGACCCCGGCATTGGCCGAGCCGATCGCCGGCAAGGCGGCCAAGAAGCTTCTGTTCGCGCCCGTCAAGGCCGAGGTTGAGATCTTGGCTGAGGCAGGTCTGCCGCAAGAGATGGCCGATGCTTTGGTCATGGTCGGCGAGGGCCAGCCCTATTACGGCGCGGTGGCCATCGCGCCAGAAGAAGGCCTAATGTCCGAAGCCACCGTGGCTGCGGCCAATTTCCATGACACCACCTCTGCCGGGGCCGCCGCCTTGGCCGAATGTAACGCCAAAAAGAAAACTGCGTCCGACTGCGTTTTGGCCGCCTATATCCGGCCCAAGGGCTGGGCCGATGCCGGGTTCTCTCTGTCCTCCGATGCGACGACGGCATTCAAAGGCTATGACATGAAAACCGGCGCTTTGGCGGTGTCTGTCAGCACGGGCGCTTTCGGGATGGCCGAGGGCGAGGGGGCGGGCGAAGCTGCACTTGCCAATTGCGCGGCCAAAAACGAGAAAGCCACTGATTGCGCGCTTGTGATTGCGAACTGACCTTCCGGCAAAATCCAATATCTGGCAGAGACAATTTGCCCCGTTGCCGCCAGCGCCAGTTGATGCAAGTCAAAGCGCACCTTGAATGCCCGTGTCACCTTTGCCTGCGACCGACAAATTGACCAAGGAGACGCCGCGCGGGGAGCAGATCACGCCCCCCCGCAAGATGCGCGCCCCAGGAGACGACGATGAACTTTGATGCCGCCCTTGATATCGCGTTGAACCGCCTACACGAAGAAGGCCGCTACCGCACCTTCATCGAGATTGAGCGCGCGCGCGGCCAGTTTCCGCATGCGGTTTGGACCAAGCCCGACGGCAGCCAGAAAGACATCACTGTTTGGTGCGGCAACGACTACCTAGGCATGGGTCAACACCCCGAAGTGCTGGCGTCGATGCACGAGGCGCTGGATGCCACCGGGGCCGGTTCGGGCGGCACGCGCAACATTTCAGGCACCACAGTCTATCACAAACGGCTTGAGGCTGAGATCGCCGATCTGCACGGCAAAGAGGCGGCCTTGGTGTTTTCATCGGCCTATATCGCCAATGACGCAACGCTTTCGACGCTGCCCAAACTGTTTCCGGGCCTTATCATCTATTCCGACGCGCTGAACCACGCCTCTATGATCGAAGGCGTGCGCCGTAACGGCGGGGCCAAGCGGGTGTTTCGTCACAATGACGTGGCCCATCTGCGCGAGTTGATCGCGGCAGATGATCCTGCGGCGCCGAAGCTAATCGCCTTTGAATCGATCTATTCCATGGACGGCGACTTTGGACCAATCAAAGCGATCTGTGATCTTGCCGAAGAGGTTGGCGCGCTGACCTACATTGACGAGGTGCATGCGGTCGGCATGTATGGCCCCCGCGGGGCCGGTGTGGCCGAGCGCGATGGCCAGATGCACCGCATCGACATCATCAATGCAACCTTGGCCAAAGCCTATGGCGTGTTCGGCGGCTATATCGCGACCAGCGCGAAAATGGTCGATGCCGTAAGGTCTTATGCGCCGGGTTTCATCTTCACAACCTCGTTGCCGCCGGTTGTCGCAGCCGGCGCGGCAACCTCGGTTCGGGTTTTGAAAACCGCGCAGCATCTGCGTGATGCCCAAAAGACCAACGCCCGCATTCTAAAGATGCGCCTCAAGGGGTTGGGACTGCCGTTGATCGATCACGGCTCGCACATCGTACCGGTGCATGTGGGCGACCCGGTTCATTGCAAGATGCTGTCGGATATGTTGCTTGATCAGTTCGGAATCTATGTCCAGCCGATCAATTTCCCGACCGTTCCGCGCGGCACCGAACGGTTGCGGTTTACTCCCTCGCCCGTCCATGATTCCAAGCAGATAGATCATCTGGTTCATGCGATGGACAGCCTTTGGCGGCACTGTGCGCTGAATCGTGCCGAGATATCGGCCTAAGTTGTTTCTGGGCATGTAAAATCGCTTGCCACGTGCTAAAAAATCTTCGATACGACAAAAAGCGTGTCGCGGTGTTTAGCGGCGGCGGGGGGCAAGCGTGGCGATGGAGTTGGTTGCATGATCGGGCGGTGGGCAAAACCCACAACACCTGAGGCTGAAGGGCCGAAAGGCTATGACGACTTTGACGTGCGGCTTGGTGACCTGATGCGCGGCGAGCGCGCGACCATGGGCAAATCGCTTTTGGACGTTCAGCGCGATCTGAAGATCAAAGCCAGCTATATTGCAGCCATTGAAAACGCGGATATTTCTGCATTTGAAGCGCCTGGTTTTATTGCCGGATTGGTGCGGTCTTACGCCCGCTACCTTGGGATGGATCCTGACGCATCCTTTGCGCGCTTTTGCGCTGAGGCAAATTTCGAAGTGGCCCACGGCATGTCGGCGGCGGCGTCGTCCAGCACGTTGACGGCCAAGCGGGCCCGGACTGAGGCCGGTCGCGATGCGCTCTCGACGGGCGCGATCGTCTTTGGACAAAACCAAGAAAGCTGGTTCAGCCGGGTGGAACCCGGAGCGCTTGGATCTTTTGCGGTCTTGGTGGCTCTGATTGGCGCGCTTGGTTATGGCGGATGGTCTATTCTGCAAGAGGTGCAGCGCGTGCAACTTGCGCCGGTGGATCAGGCGCCCAACGTTGTGGCCGAGATTGACCCGCTGGGCAAGGTGACCCCCGTACCTCAAGAGGCGCCTGCCGCGACGGTCGAGATTGCGTCGTCTGGTGTGACCGCCGATCCTTTGGCACGGTTGGCGCGGCCTGAAGTTTTGGACGTGCCGGTCATGACGTCTCGCGATGGCCCGATTGCGTCCATTGAGCTTGACCGCGCAGGCATGCTGGCCAGTGCTGATTTGGCGCTACCGAATTCTGAACCAATAATGGGTGAACCCGCAGCGGTTCAGGTCGTGGCCGAAGTCAATCCCGGGATTGAGCTTTTGGCCGTCCGTCCGTCTTGGGTGCAAGTGTCGGCCGCCGATGGTACGGTTCTGTTCGAAAAGATCCTAGATTCCGGAGAACGCTACACGGTTCCGCCTTTGGAAGATGCGCCGCGTCTGCGTTCGGGCAATTCGGGTTCGGTTTATTTCCTGGTCAACGGCCAGACCTTTGGTCCGGCTGCACCGGGGGCCAATGTTGTGAGGAACGTCGCACTAACGGCCGAAAACCTTAGCACGACCTACACGGTTGCCGACCTTTCCGTGGATGCCGATCTTGCTGATATTCTGAACGTCGCCGATGCCGGGGACACCACGGGCGCCGCCGCACCTGTCGAAGCGCCCATCGAATAATCCCTTTGTGACCTATGCGAACGGCTCTGGCGGCATTGCCCCGGAGCCTTTTGCTGTTTATCTAGGGGCAAGACCAAAAGGGCTTTCCTCATGACGCACAATCCCATCCGTCCATGGCGCAACATCGAACGGCGCGTCTCGCGGCAAATCCATGTGGGCAAGGTGCCGGTTGGCGGCGATGCACCGATTGCCGTGCAGACCATGACCAACACGCTGACGCATGACGTCAAGGCCACGTTGGAGCAAATCCAGCGCGCCGCGATTGCCGGGGCTGATATTGTGCGGGTGTCCACGCCTGATGTGGAATCCACAGCCGCGCTGCGTGAGATCTGCCGCGAAAGCCCGGTGCCGATCGTGGCCGACATCCATTTCCACTATAAGCGCGCCATTGAAGCAGCCCAAGCTGGCGCTGCCTGCCTGCGCATCAACCCGGGCAACATTGGCGACGCAAAGCGTGTGGCCGAGGTGGTGAAGGCGGCCAAAGATCATGGTTGCTCCATCCGCATCGGCGTGAACGCAGGGTCTTTGGAAAAGCACCTCTTGGACAAGTATGGCGAGCCGTGCCCCGATGCGATGGTGGAATCCGGGCTCGATCATATCAAGCTTTTGCAAGACAATGACTTTCACGAGTTCAAGATCAGCGTGAAAGCGTCGGACGTTTTCATGTCGGCCGCCGCCTACCAGCAATTGGCCACGGTCACCGACGCCCCGATCCATTTGGGCATCACCGAGGCGGGTGGTTTGATTTCCGGCACGGTGAAGTCGGCCATCGGTCTTGGCAGCCTCTTGTGGTTTGGCATTGGCGACACGATCCGTGTGTCGCTTTCGGCCGATCCTGTGGAGGAGGTGAAGGTGGGGTTCGAGATTTTGAAATCTCTGGGCCTGCGCACCCGTGGCGTGCAGATCATCTCGTGCCCCTCTTGCGCGCGCCAAGGCTTTGACGTCATCAAGACTGTCGAGATTTTGGAAAAGCGGCTTGAGCACATCAAGACCCCAATTTCGCTGTCGATCATCGGCTGTGTGGTGAACGGTCCCGGTGAGGCGCTGATGACCGACATCGGCTTTACCGGAGGCGGGGCGGGGTCGGGCATGGTTTATCTTGCGGGCAAGCAAGACCATAAGCTTGGCAATGATCGCATGGTGGAGCACATCGTCGAGTTGGTCGAGGCCAAGGCCGCCGAGATGGAAGCCGCCGCCAAGGACTAAGGCGCCGCCTTCAACCGCAAGGTCAAGGTCAAGGCCAGCACACCATAGCCTGCGACGCCCAGCAAAAGCGGCACTTGCGTTCCGTCAAACATCAGGCCGACCGGCACAGCCAGCATCACTGACAAAACGGTGGCAATCGCTGATGTGACCGAGGCCGCGAGCCCTGCCACATGGCCCAAAGGCTCCATCGCCAGCGCGCTGAGATTGCCCAGCGTCAGGCCCATGACTGCAAAAAGCACAATCGACCACAGGATGTGCAACGCAAAGCCGCTGCCCTCGGGCAGCACGAGCACCAGCGCCAGATATCCGCGCGTCACCGCCAAAAGCGCGGCATAGGTCACAGTCACCATGCGCCGCATGCCAAGGCGCATGACCAGCCGGGCGTTCAGGATGGACCCGATCATCGAGGCCACGGCGATTACGCCAAACCACAGTGGAAAACTGTCGCCCCGATCAAACAATTCCGAGAAAATCCCCTCCATCGAGGAGAGCGTGGCAAACAGCATCCCCAAGGTCAGCGCCTGCGCCAGGACCGAGATTTGCACCACGCGGTGCGACAGAACCTCGCCACATGCTGCGACCAAAGCACCCCATGACAGGGGCCTGCGCGCCTCGCGCGGCAAGGTTTCGGGCTGGCGCAGCGCCAGCCATCCCATCACCAAAAGTGCAAAGGCGACATAGGCCACGAAAATCGCCTGCCACCCGGCCAGCACGATCACGCCTTGCCCCATCAGCGGCGCCACCGCTGGCACCAAGGTGAAGATCATCATCGCAAAGGACATGATCTGCGCCATCTCACGCCCCTTGAACATGTCGCGCACCATGGCGATTGACACTGTCCGAGGTGCCGCCGCCCCGAAGCCCTGAAAGACGCGGGCGATCAGCAAGGTCTCCAGGCTGGGGGCCGCCCAGCAGGCCAGGGCTGCCACGATATAAAGCACAAACCCCGTAAGGATGGTGGCCTTGCGGCCAAAGGCATCGGACAAGGGGCCAGCAAACAGCGTGCCCAGCCCCATGCCCAAAACAAACGAGGTGATGACCAGTTGCGCCTTGTTTGGATCCTCGGGCGAGAGGGCCAGCGCAATCTGCGGCAACGCGGGCAACATCGCGTCGATCGACAGCGCGATGGTGGCAAACAAAAGCGCGAGAAGTGCGATAAACTCGTTGCGCGAGGGGGTCTTGGTCATCGTCTCACCTTGGGCCAACCCTGCGGCCCCAATCCGCCTGCCAAATGCGCGCATCCGCCGCCAAGGTCCAGCGGAAACGCACGCGCCTTAGTCAGCGGAGTTTGCCTTTTCGACCAGTTCCTCAATCACGCGGGTCCAAACCTCCGGGGGCTGTGCGCCCGACACGACATATTGCTGGGCGATCAGAAAGGTCGGCACGGCACTGACCCCTTTGGCGCGGGCGTCACTGTCGCGGGCGCGAATGTCGTCGGCGTCGGCATCACTGGCCAAAAGCCGCGCCGTCACCGCCCGGTCCATACCCGCCGCCGCCGCGATATCGGCCAGCACAGCCGCATTGCCAATATCGCGCCCCTCGCGCCAGTAGGCACGCATGATGGCAGACACCACGGCCGTCTGCCGCCCCTCAAGCCCCGCCCAATGGATCAGCCGGTGTGCGGTCAGCGTATTCGGCATCCGCCGGGGTGTGTCCGGGTCAATCTCGGCTCCGGCCGCACGGCTCGCCTCTTTCAACCGCAGATGCATTTGGACCAAGCGGTCCTCGCCAAATTTTGCGGCCAGATAGTCATGTTTGCCCACGCCTTCGGCGGGCATGTCCGGGTTCAGTTGGAACGGATGCCATTCAATGCGGAAAGGGTGGTCGGCATGCGCCTCTAATGCACGGTCCAGATTGGCCTTGCCGATATAGCACCAGGGGCAAACCGGATCGGAGAAGATATCAAGCCTTATCATCATGAGCGTCCTGCAGGGCGGCGCGCAGGGCGCGGCGGTTGAGTTTCAGGTTGGCATTGCGCGGCAATTGGTCGAGCCGGGTCCAAAGTCTTGGCTGCTTGTAGCGCGCAAGATGTGTGGCCGCATGGGCGGCAAGGGCAGGGGCCTCGGCAGGGCCAAGATAGGCGCAGGCCAGAACTCGGGTGCCAGGGGCCACCTCGACCTCGCTCACCGCGCAGTCGGTCAGGCCGGGACAGGTGGCCATGGCCGCCTCAACCTCTTGCGGGGCGACGCGGAAGCCGCCGGGGTTCAATATGTCATCGGCCCGCCCCAGATGGCGCAAGGCGCCTGAAGGGGTTTGCTCGACCAGATCGCCGGTCACGAACCAGTCGCCCTGGAACCGGCTGGCGGTTTCCGCCTCTGCGCCAAGATAGCCCAACATCAACCCCGGATCGCTGCGATGTACGGCCAGAACGCCGGGCTGGCCTGCGGGCAGTGGGGTGCCATTGGCATCGAGAACCGCAATCCGGCGCCCCTCTTGTGCAAAGCCCGAGGTGCCCTCGGGTGCCGGTCGCTTCGGGCTGCCCGAGATGAAGGTGGAACACTCGGTCATGCCAAGCGCCTCGTGCAGATCGGTTCCGGTTGCGGCCTGCCACTGATGGCGCAGCGCCGGAGCCAGCGCCTCTCCCGCAGACAAGCCATGACGCAGGGCAGGCAGGGGCGGCAGAACTGATTTCAGCATCTGGCGAAAGATGCCCGGCGCACCGGCGAGGATCGTCGCACCATGGCGTGCGGCCAAGGCCCCGAGATCACCCGCCGCCGTGCCGGGCGCTGGCACCAGTGCCGTGGACCCGTTCACCCAAGGGTCCAAGAGCCCGGTCCCGAGCGTAAAGGTCCAGTTCATTGCCCCCGCATGCAACAGGCGGTCCTCAGGGCCCAGCCCTTCCCAACCCTGATGCATCATCGCCCGCGCCAAAAGCGCCCGATGCGCGTGCTGAACAGCCAGCGAGGTGCCGGAGGTGCCCGAGGTAAACACGATATAGGCCAGCCGGTCTGGATCGCCCATGTCATATGTGCAGGGCGCGAGGTTCTGCATCGCCATCAACTCAGCCGCAGGCAAAACCGCCGCGGCGCAAACGGGCATGGGAATTCCGACATCCGCCACGATCAGCGCCGGGTCTACAAGACCGGCCATCCGCGTGATTTCGGCCTCGGTCAACGCGGCGGAGGTCGGCACAGGCACCAGACCCGCCGCAATCGCCCCAAGATAGGCCATCGGGAACACCGCCGAATTGCCCAAACGCAACAAGACCCGACTGCCCGGCACAAGACCCAGCGCCAAAAGCCCGGTCCCAATGCCCCGCACGGCCGCTTCGACGCGAGCATAGCTCCAAACCTCGACGCGATCCGTATGCAGGATCTCGAGCGCTGGCTTGTCGCCAAGATCTACGGCATGGCGCAGCGCATGGGCGGCCAGATTAAAAGGGGTTAGACTGCTTGGGCTTTGCATGCGCCATTGCTAGCTTGGCCCTTGGCGGGCTTCAATGGGTCTTGGCACAGCAAGCCGTCCACCAATGCACTGGGGGTTGAACCGAATGGCCTTTCAGGCTAGGGCGTGCCCCATGTCGACTGACCCCAAAAAGCTGATCCGCATCGCGCGGGAAAGCGGCGATCCGGCCGGAGCCGAGGCGCTTGACCTTGGCTTGCGGGTGCGTGATCTGCGCAAGGCAAAGGGCTGGACGCTCGAGCAAGCGGCGGTACAAGCGGGGCTTGCTCGCTCGACCTTGTCGAAGATTGAAAACGGTCAGATGTCGCCCACCTATGAGGCGCTGAAAAAGCTGGCTCAGGGCATGGGCATGTCGGTGCCGCAATTGTTCACGCCGCCCGCCAAACCCCAAGCCACCGCGCGCATGGCCGTGACAAAGGCGGGCGAGGGGCAGGGCCATGCCACCACCACCTATGAGCACGAGCTTTTGGCCGGCGCACTGACCAAAAAACAGATGCTGCCCTACCGCGCCACGATCCGCGCCCGTGATTTGGACGAGTTCGACGGCTGGGTGCGCCACGACGGCGAGGAATTTTTGTACGTCCTGACCGGCGTTGTACGGCTTTACACCGAGTTTTATGAACCCGTTGATCTGCGTCGTGGCGACAGCGCCTATTATGACGCCTCGATGGGCCATAACGTGATCTCGCTATCGGATGATGACGCCACATTGCTGTGGGTCACTTCTCTGAGCTGATACCCACGCAAAAACTGAAAGGCGACCAAGGTCGAGACCTTGATCGCAATCGTATTGCAGCGCGTCTAAACTGGCTAAGAACGCGGCACGCGGCCACGTCAGTTAGCTACCGAACCAACCCTGAACGGTGCGCGCCCCGTTGGAGACGTCCTCGCCAACACCCGAGATTGTGTTGCAGGCCGAAAGGCTGAACAAGACAGCCAACGAAAGACAGATGTTCTTCATTCTTGGATCCAGAAGGTTTCGGGATAGAACCCGGGGAACAGCCCATAAATGGGCAGCTTTGTCGGATAGGTCAAGTGCGCTTCATGTGCAAGCCGGGCGCGGTCAGAATACCACATCGGCACCACATAGCGCCCCGCCGTCAAGACCCGGTCCAGCGCCTGCACAGCCGCACGGTATTCGTCTGGATCGCCAGTCTGAAGCATGGTGGTGATCATGGCATCAACCGCGGGCGATGCAATGCCGGCAAGATTGCGCGACCCCGGCACCGACGCCTCTGCCGCGCCCCAGTAAAGCGCCTGTTCGTTGCCGGGCGACAGCGACAAGGACCGCACATAATGGGTCATGTCAAAATTGAAATCGGTGATGCGTTGCTTGTACATCGCCGCATCGACCGTTGCGATCCGCGCCTCGATCCCCAGCCGCCTCAGAGCCTGCACATAGATATTGGCGGCCGCGATCAGATCATCTGACCCATTTTGCAACAGGATTTCAAAGGCGAAGGGTGCACCTGCCGTATCGACCAGCCGACCGTCTTGCACGGTCCAACCCGCCTCTTCCAGCAAAGCGACCGCCTTGCGCAAGTTCTTGCGATTGGCCTCACTGCCATCTGATACCGGCGGTGCATAGCCCTCGATCGTGCCAGGAGGCAGATCGGCCGCAAAGGGTGTCAGGAGTTCCAACACGCGGCCAGTCGCCGGGTTGGCCACATCGCCCGCCAGTTGCGAGTTGGAATAGTAAGACGTGATCCGGGGCAAGGCGCCCCCGTTCAACGTGCTGTTGATTAGTTCAAAGTTGAAGCCCAGCGTCAGCGCCTCACGCACACGCCAATCTGCAAAGAGTGGCTTGCGGGTGTTCATCGCAAAACCCTCTATCCCCGAAGGGCGCTGATGGGGCAATTCAGCCAGCTTGACCTTTCCCTCGCTCACAGCGGGAAAGGTGTAGTTCGTCAGCCATTTGGCGGGATTGCTTTCCAGCCAAAGTGACAACTCGCCCGCACGAAACGCCTCGAACACCACACCCGCACCGCCAAAATATTCTACGGTGATCTCATCGAAATTGTGCAGGCCGCGGTTGAACGGCAGGTCTTTGCCCCACCAATCTGGATTGCGCCGGTAGGTGATTGACTGGCCGGGCTGGGCATTGGCCACCACATAGGGACCAGACCCGATGGGGGCATCAAGGCTCGTCTCGTCAAAGGCGCGCCCTTGCCACTGTGCCTTTTGCAAGATCGGCCTTAGGCCCAAGATCAATGGCAGCTCACGATCCTGGGTGTTGAATGTGAACCGCACGCTGCGCGGTCCAGTCGTTTCGGCCTTGGCGATCTTTTTCCAAGCCGCGTGATAGCGCGGGCTGCCAAGCGTGCCCAAGGTTTCAAACGACCACAGAACATCCTCGACGGTCACCGGATTGCCGTCCGAGAATCGGGCACCCTCGCGCAAGGTGAATTCCACGAATGTGCGCGCTTCATCTGTCTCAACGGTCTCGGCCAACAGACCATAAAGCGTGAAAGGCTCATCAATCGAGCGGCCCATCAGCGTTTCAACAGTCAGCGCCGAAAGCTGGCTTGGGGCCTGACCCTTCACGATGAAGGGGTTCAACGAGTCGAATCCCCCCGATTCGCCCAGAATCAGTTCGCCTCCCTTGGGTGCATCCGGGTTGGCATAGGGCAAAGACACAAAATCGGGTGGAAGGGCAGGCTGGCCATACATAGCTATGCCATGCGTGGGCTCACTATGGGCGGCTCCAGTCGAAATCACGCCAGACGCGGCCAGGGCGAGGATCACCAAGGCACTCAAGCCGTGGTGTGCAAAAAGCTGTTTCATTCCGGCAACAATCCCTTTTTGCCTGCATTTTCAGACCACTTGTTACGTGGCCCTCCACCCAAAAGCAAACTTTTGGCTTGGATTGGCCCTCGATGAGGTTTATAACACACCCACTGCTCGATAGGTTTCTTGCCTGTATGAAACCTGCCTCAACGACTTAACGCCGGCTTTACGCCGGCGTTTTTTTTCGCTTCACGGCTAAGTTGTCTGGCAAAGTTCAGGCGGCGGCAGACAGCAAAACGGCCCTTCCACAAGAAAG
>JBMSKG010000052.1:0-13381 GCA_049419625.1 Paracoccaceae bacterium
GGCTCTTGAAAGACGCTACTCAGCCCGCGAATGCATTCGGGGGCGTTCGGGACTGAAAACGCTCCACTGGAGCGTTTTCCCGGCACCAAAGGTACCGTCGTCCCTTACCCCTGCAGCGTTCTCACCCCATATCCCTCACCCCGGGCCTTCAGCGCCGCAACCACGGCGATGGAGGCGGCGGCGGTGGTGAAGTAGGGGATCTTGTCCATGAGCGCGACCCGGCGGATGTCGCGGCTGTCGGACACGGCTTGCGTGCCTTCGGTGGTGTTCATCACCAGCGCAATATCGTTGTTCTTGAGCCGATCAACGATGTTCGGGCGGCCTTCCCAGACCTTGTTGACCTGCGTCGCGGCAATGCCCTCGGCGGTCAGCCATGTGGCGGTGCCCTTGGTGGCGACCAGTTCAAAGCCAAGCGCGATCAGATCACGCAGGGCGGCGGCGAAGGTCGGGGTCTTGTCCATGTCCTTGATCGAGACAAAGACCCGGCCAGTTTCAGGCAGCACCACGCCTGCGCCCATCTGCGCCTTGAGGAAGGCGAGGGGGAAGGTGCGGTCCCAGCCCATCACTTCGCCGGTAGAGCGCATTTCTGGCCCAAGCACCGGATCGACGCCGGGGAAGCGGGCAAAGGGCAGCACGGCCTCTTTGACGCTGAACCAAGGCGTGATCGGATCGGCAAGCGTATGGGCATCGGCCAGCGGCAAGGCGCTGTCGGGGCCCACTCCGGCGGGGTAGGGCGCGCGCATGGGGAAGTTGGTCAGCGGCTCGCCCGCCATAAGGCGCGCGGCGATGGAGGCAATCGCGCTGTCGGTGGCCTTGGCGACGAAGGGCACGGTGCGCGAGGCGCGCGGGTTCACTTCCAGCACATAGATCGTGCCGTCCTTGATGGCGAATTGCACGTTCATCAGGCCCACGACGTTCAGGGCGCGCGCCATGACAACGGTCTGGCGTTTCAACTCGTTGACAATCTCGGCCGAAAGCTGGTGCGGCGGCAGGCAGCAAGCACTGTCGCCCGAATGAACGCCGGCCTCTTCGATATGTTCCATGATGCCCGCGACATGGACGTTTGTCCCGTCTGACAGGGCATCAACATCCACCTCGACCGCGCCGGACAGATAGCTGTCCAGCAGCACCGGGCTGTCGCCCGAGACCTGCACGGCGGTGGTGATATACCGTTCCAGCTGCGCATCATCGCGGACGATTTCCATCGCCCGGCCGCCCAGCACGAAGGACGGGCGGATGACCAAGGGGTAGCCCACGTCTTTGGCCACTGCGAAAGCTTCATCCCGCGACCGGGCGGTGCCGTTGTGGGGCTGGCGCAGGTTCAACGATTGCAACAGGCCCTGGAACCGCTCACGGTCCTCGGCCAGATCAATGGCGTCGGGGGTGGTGCCAAGGATCGGGATACCTTCGGCATGAAGCGCATTGGCCAGTTTCAGGGGCGTCTGTCCGCCGAACTGCACGATCACGCCGTGAAGGGTGCCGTTCTCCTGCTCGACACGCAGGATTTCCAGAACGTGTTCCAAGGTCAGCGGTTCGAAATACAAACGGTCCGAGGTGTCATAGTCGGTCGACACGGTTTCGGGGTTGCAGTTGACCATGATGGTTTCATAGCCCGCCGCCGTCAGCGCATAGCAGGCATGGCAGCAGCAGTAATCGAACTCGATCCCCTGACCAATCCGGTTCGGGCCGCCGCCAAGGATGACGACCTTTTTGGCATTCGACGGCCGGGCCTCGCATTCCACATCGCCCATCGCGGGGGCTTCATAGGTGGAATACATATAGGGCGTCTGCGCCTCGAACTCGGCGGCGCAGGTGTCGATGCGCTTGAAAACGGCCGTGACGCCCAGATTGCGGCGCGCACGGCGAACTTGGCCTTCGTCGCGGCCGGTCAGCTTGGCCAGCCGGGCATCGGTGAAGCCCATCATCTTGAGCTTGCGCAGACCGGCGGCGGTGACGGGCAGGCCCGCTTTGCGCACCTCGGCCTCGGTATCGATGATCTCGCGGATGCGGTTCAGGAACCACGGGTCAAAGGATGTCGCTGCGATGATTTCGTCATTGGTCAGGCCAAAGCGCATGGCTTGGGCGATAACGCGCAGGCGGTCGGGCGTGGCATCGCCAAGCGCCTTCATGATCGACGCCTTGTCGGGCGCGCCGAGGATGGCGATTTCGTCAAATCCGGTCAGGCCGGTTTCCAACGATGCCAGAGCCTTTTGCATGGATTCATGGATGGTGCGGCCAATCGCCATGGCTTCGCCCACCGATTTCATCGCGGTGGTCAGGTTCGGGACAGAGCCGGGGAACTTTTCAAAGGCAAAGCGCGGGATCTTGGTGACGACATAGTCGATCGACGGCTCAAAGCTGGCGGGCGTGACCTTGGTGATGTCGTTGTCCAATTCATCCAGCGTATAGCCTACGGCCAGTTTGGCGGCGACCTTGGCGATGGGAAAGCCCGTGGCCTTGGAGGCCAGCGCCGAGGAGCGCGAGACGCGCGGGTTCATCTCGATCACGACCATGCGGCCATCAACCGGGTTGATCGCCCATTGCACGTTGGATCCGCCGGTTTCCACACCGATCTCGCGCAGCACGGCAATCGAACCGTTGCGCATGATCTGGTATTCCTTGTCGGTCAGCGTCAGGGCCGGGGCCACGGTGATGCTGTCGCCGGTGTGCACACCCATCGGGTCGATGTTTTCGATGGAGCAGACGATGATGGCGTTGTCGGCCTTGTCGCGGACAACCTCCATCTCGAACTCTTTCCAGCCGAGGAGGGATTCATCCACCAGAACCTGCGCCACGGGCGAGGCTTCGAGGCCTGACTTGATGATCGCCTCATAGTCGTCGCGGTTATAGGCCACACCGCCGCCGGTGCCGCCCATGGTAAAGGCGGGGCGGATGATGGCGGGCAGGCCGACATAGTCGAGCGTGGCAATCGCTTCGCGGATGCCGGCGGCGATGTCAAATTTGCCGTTCACCTTGGGGGCGGCGATGATGGTGGCCTTGGGGTTTTCAAGCCCGATGCGGTCCATCGCTTCGCGGAAGAGTTTGCGATCTTCGGCCATTTCAATGGCCTCGCGCTTGGCGCCGATCAGCTCGACTTTGAACTTTTCAAGCACACCCATGTCGGCCAAAGCGAGCGCGGTGTTTAACCCGGTTTGCCCACCCATGGTGGGCAGCAATGCGTCGGGGCGTTCTTTTTCGATGATTTTGGCGACGACTTCGGGGGTGATCGGTTCGATGTAAGTGGCGTCGGCCAAGCCTGGATCGGTCATGATGGTGGCGGGGTTGGAGTTGACCAGAATGACCCGGTACCCCTCTTCGCGCAGCGCCTTGCAGGCTTGGGCACCCGAGTAGTCGAACTCGCAGGCCTGACCGATGACGATGGGACCGGCGCCAATGATCATAATCGACTGGATGTCGGTTCTCTTTGGCATGGCGGCCCCCTTGGGTTTTGGCAAATTGTCGGGGGTTATAGACAGCGCGCGCCGGTGTGCAAGGGGATTCGGGGCTGTTTTGGGCCAAAGCCCGGACGGGGTTTGCAAGGGTCAGGGCGGGTTCGGCTGGGATATGTGTCAGGGCATGAGCCGCACCATGGGGCCAGAGCGATTTCGCAAGGTCCGGCATGGCGGATGCCGTTGCCCGGCACGCAGCGATGGGGGTCGCAAATTGTGGCCAAGACGGCGCAGTCGCTCTGGTCAGCGGGCGGGCTTCGGCTTAGCTAAGGGGCATGCAAACGCGATCGCCTCAGGGTCAGGAACAGATTTTGGTTGAAGACGGCCCAGGGGGCCGTCCGGCCTTGTTCCGGGCTGCGCAGGCCGTGTTGGTGGCGCAGACGGGGGGCGAGGTTCCGGCCGTTTTGGCTGCATTGGACGAGGCAAGGGCAAAGGGTTTCTGGGTCGCAGGCTATCTGTCCTATGAGGCAGGCTATGCCTTGGAACCAAAGCTTGCCGCGCAAGAGCCTGAGGGCGGCGGGCCGCGCGCGGTGTTTGGGGTGTTTGCCGGACCCGAGGATGCGGCTGCGCTTCTTGATGTGGCAGCAGCTGAGGCGCGCGGCGTTCAGATCGCGCCGGTCGAGCCGATGATCAGCCGTGCGGCCTATGACGAAGCCATGGCGCGGGTGATGGGCTATATCGCGTCGGGCGATTGCTATCAGATCAACCTGACCTTTCCGATGCAGACCCAGCTTTTGCAGGGAAGCGCTTTGGGCCTGTACGGCGCCTTGCGCACGCGTCAGGCGGTCGGCCGGGGGGCCTATGTTGATTTGGGCGCGGGGCCGGTTCTGGTGTCACGCAGCCCCGAACTTTTCGTCAATGTGACCGCCGCAGGCCGGATTGAGGCGCGCCCGATGAAAGGCACCGCGCCGCGCGATGCCGATCCGGTGCGGGATGGGGAATTGGCCGAGGAATTGCGTGCCAGCGAAAAGGGTCAGGCGGAAAACCTGATGATCGTGGATCTTCTGCGCAACGACATTTCGCGCGTGGCCAAGGTGGGCAGCGTCAAGGTGCCCAAGCTTTTTGCGGTGGAAACCTATGCGACCTTGCATCAGATGGTGTCGACCGTGGTCGGTGATCTGGTCGAAGCCCCCTCGATGGCGGGGGTGATGGCGGCGCTCTTTCCCTGTGGGTCGATCACCGGGGCGCCGAAGATCCGCGCGATGGAGATCATCCGCGAGGTGGAGCCCTTTGCACGCGGTGCCTATTGCGGAGCGATCGGCTGGATGGCGCCGGATGGCGCGGCCAGTTTCAACGTTGCAATCCGCACCCTATCAGTGACGGGGCGGGATATTGTGCTGAATGTCGGCGGTGGCGTGGTGCAGGACAGCACGGCCGCTGGCGAGTGGGAGGAGGCCTTGTGGAAAGCGCGTTACGTGCAGGGGCTGGTGCGCCGGGATTAAGGCTGATCGAGACGCTGCGAGCGGATTCGACGCCCGCACGGCTGGCCTTGCACCGGGCGCGCATGGCGCGCGGGGCGGCGGCCTTGGGCTGGGGGTTCGATGCGGCGGGGTTTGAGGCTTCCGTCGACGTCGATCCGGCGGCCGGTTTGCGGCTGCGGCTGACCTATGACGCGGCGGGCCGGTTCGAGGTGGCGCAGGCCGCCTTACCGGAGGGCCAACCCGAATGGCGCTTGGCGCTGGCCAAGGCGCGGCTACGGTCTGATGATCCTTGGCTGGCCGTGAAATCCACCAACCGTGTGGTCTATGACACGGCCCGCGCTGCCCTGCCCGAGGGGGTGGAAGAGGTGGTCTTCCTCAATGAGCGCGGTGAGGTTTGTGACGGCTCGATCACCACGGTGTTTTTTGACCGTGGGCAGGGGATGCGGACCCCGCCCTTGTCGTCGGGATTGTTGCCAGGGGTGCTGCGTGCCGAACTGGGCTGCCCTGAGGAGGTGCTGTTGGCGCAGGACTTGCCCCATGTGCGGCTCTGGGTTGGAAATGCCCTGCGCGGGCTGATCGGGGCGGTCTGGGTGGGATAAGCCTTGAAACCCCAAGGCCCCTTGGCCGAGGGCGGGAGCCTCCGGCGGGGGTATTTCGGGCCAAGATGAAAGGCGCATTACGGAGTGGCGGAAGGTGCCGGGGCAGCGGGAAGCGGGGCGGTGAGCATGCCGTTTTCCCAAAGGCCTTCAGAGACCTCGCCGGTCTTGTACGTTAGCTTGCCCGGGCCTTGACGTTTGCCCTTGGCAAAACCGCCTTCATATAGATCGCCGGTCGGGTAGGTGGCTTTGCCGATGCCATGCATCTCGCCTTCAAGCCACTCGCCGTCATAGGTAAAGCCGTCGGGCTGGATCAAGATACCCTTGCCATGGCGTTGGTCGGATGTGAAGCCGCCCTCATAAGTGGTGCCATCGGCCCATGTCGCCTTGCCGCGCCCCTCGCGCTGGCCTGCCTTCCAAGTGCCGTCATAGCTGTAGCCATCGGCATAGGTCATGACGCCCTTACCCTCGGGTTGGCCGTTCAGCAAAGCCCCGGTGTAGGTGGTGCCATTGGTATGGGTGAGAACGCCGCGACCGGTTATCTGCCCAGCACTCCACTGACCATCATAGCTGGAGCCATCGGGATAGGTGATCTTTCCCGTGCCGTCGGGCAGGTCGGCTTTGAAGCTGCCTTGATAGACCGCGCCTCCCGGATAGGTCATTTGGCCGATGCCTTCCATCCGCCCATCGAGCCAAGCGCCTTGGTAGCGGCTGCCATCCGCGCCAGTAAATCGGCCTTGGCCGTGCCGCTGGTCGGACTTGAAGCTGCCCTCGTAGACCGATCCGTTGGCATAGGTGACCCGACCCTCTCCGCTGCGGATGCCGTCGGTGAAGCTGCCCTCATAGACATCGCCCGAGGGTTGGGTCAGCTTGCCGGTACCGTTAATCTGGCCAGCCTGCCATTGGCCAACATAGGTCAGCCCGTCTGGCATTGTCAGCGTCCCGGTGCCTTCGCGCTGGTCCGCCTTGAAATCACCGGTGTAGACCGCGCCATCGGCGTAGCTGAGCCGGCCCTTGCCGTCTTTCACGCCGTTCAGCCAAGTCCCTTGATAGACAAGGCCGCGGCCATCGCGGTAGGTGCCGGTGCCGTGGTGCTTGCCGGCGAGAAACTCGCCCTCATAGCTGGACCCATCGGCGTAGCTGGCGCGTCCCGTCCCAGTGATCTCGCCCGCAGTCCATACGCCTTCATAACTGCCGCCATCGGCATAGGTGATCTTGCCTTGCCCGTCGGGTTTGCCCGCCAAGAACCGCCCTTCATAGACTGACCCGTTGGGATAGCGCGCGCGGCCATTGCCCTCGATCTGGCCCTTGGCCCATTCGCCTTCGTATTCAAAGCCCGAGGGCAGCCGGTAGGTGCCGATCCCATCCTGCAGTCCATCCTTGAAGGTGCCTTCATAGACCGAGCCGTCGTTGTATTGCTTGGTGATGACCTCACCGTCGGCTTGGGCCAGACCGAGGTTGGGCAAGCCAGCAAACGAAATGGCAAGCATAACTGCGGGAAAGAATTGGCCAAGCTGCCGCATGACTGCGCCTTTTGATGGAAAAACTGCCGGTCGGACAGTAGGTGGCCCGCAAGCCTCTGGCAAGCGCCGAAGGATCGCGGCATCTAGGGTGACATTGCAAAAGGAACCCCGTCGATGCCCGTTTTCCCGATGGCCCACGTGCCCCCCGAACTGCACCCTTTGATGCAGGCCCTTGCCGAGGCGGCCATTGCGCTTGCGGCGCGGATTGCCCGCAATGGGGTGGACGAGCACCTTGGAGCGGCGGCGGGGACCAACAGCGACGGCGATTCGCAAAAGGCGCTGGATGTGATCGCGGACCAATTGTTCTTGCAGGCTGCCAAGGTGGGGGGCGTGCGCCACTATGCCTCGGAGGAGCAGGAGGGCGTGGTTGATCTGGGGGTAGGGAGTTGGGCTTTGGCGATTGATCCTTTGGATGGGTCGTCCAACATTGATACCAATGTGTCGGTGGGCACGATCTTTTCAGTCTATCCGGCGGCACCCCGCCCTGAGGCGAGTTTCTTGCGTCCGGTGGCCGAGCAAATCGGTGCGGGTTATGTGATTTACGGGCCACAGGTGGCGCTGGTCTGTTCCTTTGGGGCAGGGGTGCAGCGCTATGTGCTGGACCCGGTGGCTGGGGCATTCGTTTTGGCCGACCCTGCCGTGACCTTGCCGGTTGAGGCGGCGGAGTTTGCCATCAATGCCTCGAACTACCGCCATTGGCCGGAGCCTGTTCGCGCCTTTGTCGATGAATGTCTGGCAGGCACCGAGGGGCCGCGGGGCAAGAATTTCAACATGCGCTGGATCGCCTCTTTGGTGGCCGAGGCGCATCGGATCTTTGTCCGTGGTGGGGTGTTTCTCTATCCGGCGGATCAGCGCAAGGGTTATGAGGCGGGGCGGCTCAGGCTTTTGTATGAATGTGCGCCGATCGCCTTTCTGGCGGTGCAGGCGGGCGGTGGGGCCACCGATGGGCAGCGTGAGATCTTGGCCATGGCGCCAAGTGCCTTGCATCAGCGCGTGCCTTTTGTTTTTGGCAGCCGCGCCAAGGTTGATCGGGTGGCCGCGCATTTTCAGGGCAGTGTCTGAGGGGGCCAGGCCTTTCCTCTGGCCGCGAACCTGCTAAACCCTTTGATGTGCCCGAACGGATTGTCCGAATGTCCCAGACCTTTCGCCTGACCCTTGTCCAGTTGAACCCCACGGTTGGGGAGATTGAGGCCAATATCGCGCTGGCGCTGGAGGCTTGGGGGCAGGGCCGGGCGGCGGGTGCGCAGATGGTGGCGCTGACCGAGATGTTCGTCACGGGCTATCAGACGCAGGATCTGATCCTGAAACCGGCATTCGCCGCTGATGCCGAACGGGCGGTTGCAGACCTTGCCCGGCAGATCGTCGATGGTCCTGCGCTGGGCATTGGCGGCCCTCTGACCCGTGATGGGCAGCTTTACAACGCCTATTACATCCTTGAGGGCGGCAAGATCGCGGCGACCGTGTTGAAGCACGAATTGCCCAATGACGGGGTTTTTGACGAAAAGCGCCTGTTCGCCAGCGCGCCTTTGCAGGGGCCCTATCGGGTGGGGCCCTTGCGCATTGGCTCGCCCATTTGCGAGGACGCTTGGCACGCGGATGTGGCTGAGACGCTGGCCGAAAGCGGGGCGGAGATCCTGTTGGTGCCCAATGGGTCGCCCTATCACCGCGGCAAACCTTCGGTGCGCACCAATCTGATGGTGGCGCGGGTCGTCGAAACCGGCTTGCCCTTGGTGTATCTGAACATGATCGGTGGTCAGGATGACCAAGTGTTTGACGGCGCGTCGTTCGTGTTGAACCCCGGCGGGGCCTTGGCGGTGCAGATGCCGCAGTTTCTGCCCTGCATCACCCATGTCGATTTTGAGGAAACGGCGGATGGCTGGCGCGCGCGACCGGGACTGATGGAGACGCTGCCGCGCATCGTCGAGGCCGATTATCACGCGATGGTTTTGGGCACGCGGGATTATCTGGCCAAGTGCGGGTTCAAAAAGGTGCTCTTGGGCCTGTCGGGTGGGGTGGATTCCGCGCTGGTGGCCGCGATTGCGGCCGATGCGATTGGCGCGCAGAATATGCGCTGTGTGATGCTGCCGTCGCGCTTTACGGCGGCCCATTCATTGGAAGACGCCGCAGGTGTCGCGCGCGCTTTGGGGTGCCGCTTGGACACGGTGCCGATCTCGGGCCCACAAGAGGCGGTGGGTGGAGCCTTGGCCGAGTTGTTCGCGGGCACCGCGCCGGGGATTACGGAAGAGAACATCCAAAGCCGGTTGCGCGGTGTTTTGCTGATGGCCTTGTCGAACAAGTTCGGCGAGATGCTGTTGACAACCGGCAACAAGTCGGAAATGGCCGTGGGCTATTGCACGATTTATGGTGACATGAACGGTGGGTATAACCCGCTGAAAGATCTGTATAAAACCCGTGTGTTTGAAACCTGCCGTTGGCGAAATGAGAACCACCGGCCTTGGATGCAGGGGCCTGCGGGCGTGGTTATCCCGCCCCGGGTGATCGAAAAGCCGCCTTCGGCGGAACTGCGCGACAACCAGAAAGACCAAGACAGTTTGCCGCCCTATGAAGTCTTAGATTACATCTTGGATGGGTTGATCGAACGGGAGTTGTCGGTGGCTGATATCGTCGCCAAGGGCCATGACCGGGCGATAGTAAAGAAAGTGGAGCACTTGCTTTATATCAGCGAATACAAGCGCTTCCAATCCGCGCCCGGCACGCGGTTGACCAAAAAGGCGCTGTGGTTGGACCGGCGCTATCCGATGGCGATGCGCTGGCGGGATGAAAGCTAAGGTCAGACCGGCGACAGGGTGACCTTCGGCAAGAGACGGTTCACATCTTCGGCCCGGCAGAGTTCCGTCGCGGGCGTCATCACGGCGGCGGCCGCGGCCGCGGTGCCAAGGGCAAGGGCCTGAGGCCAATCTTCCCCGCGCGCCCGCGCCAGCACCAACCCGGCGACAAAACTGTCACCCGCGCCGACAGCGCTGACCACGGGCACCAAGGGTGGGCGGGCGGTGTTCGGCGGTGGCCAGAACATTGCCTTGCGCACCGCGCGCGATCAGGACCACCTGCGCTGCGCCCAAGCGGGCAAGGCGCTGGGCGAAATCGGCGGTGTCGCGCGCGGTTGTCAGACTTGCCCCAGCCAAGGCTTCTGCCTCGTTGCTGTCCATCCGCAGGGCGGCAAGCCCCGCGATGGGTTGGGCCACCGCGTGGGCCAAAGCACGGCCTGAGGTGTCCAGAACCAGCTCCATCCCCGCCATGGCGGCGGCCAGATGCGTGGGGAAGTCGTCGGGCACGCCGAGTGGCTGGCTGCCAGAGATGACGCCCAAGCCGCCACTTTGAGCCTTCTGCGCCAGTGCGGCGCAGGCGCGCGCCTGATCTTGCGCTCCCCAGGCTGGGCCGGGCATTACAAAGCGGTACTGCTGACCTGTCCGCTCTTCGGTGACGGTGAGCGAGCGCCGGGTGGGGCCGGGGCTGTGCAAGGCCTGAAAGCGGATGCCCTCAGCCGCCAAAAGGGCCGCGATTTCATCGCCAACCGCACCGCCCAAAGCGACCAGCGCCAAGGACTGCCCGCCCAAGTGATGGATCGCCCGCGACACGTTGATCCCACCGCCGCCGGGATCAACCTTTGGCACGGCACAGCGCAGCTTTTCGCCTGCCACGACGCGCGCGACATGGGTGGATTCATCCAAGGCGGGGTTCAGCGTCAGCGTCAGGATTGACCGCTGCGCCATTCACTCGACGAATTCGACGGTGTTTTCAAACGTGCCACTTTTGGCGGAATTCTTGTCGCGCAGCGTGGTCTGCAGAATGTAGCGGCCCGGCGCAATGCCTTCGAGGTTATAGGTCAGATTGGCCTGAAACTCGCGGTTTGGATAGCGTGAGGTCAGGTCCAACTCTGTCAGGTTCTGCAAATCACCCAAGATCTCGCCCATTTCGGTCATCACCTTGAGATCGACAAAGAAGCCGATCGAATACAGACCCTCACCGGGGCTGCCATAGCCAAACCCCATGGGTTCGGCATAGATCAACACCGGCTCGCCCAGTTTGTAGGTGCCCGTCGGGCGCGGGTTGTAGATGCCGTAGCCGGAGGCCGGTTCGGCCAGAAGCACGGTCTCACCAATTGCAAGGCCCGTGGTGGAATTCCAAACTGTGCCAAAAAGCTCGCGTGCTGCCTCAATCGCTCCCTTGTCGTCGCCTGCGCTGAGCAGGGTTTCTACCTCGGCTGCTTTGTCCGTCAGGGGGCCGCCATGGGCGGCAAAGGGGGCAAGGGCGACAAGAGCAATCGAGAACAGCGCGCGGGCAGACGTCATGAGCAGGTCCTTGGTCACATGCCGGATCAGGCGGGTCCATGATAGCGGCAGCGGGGTGCTGTGGCCAAGTGGGAAGATTCCCTTGCGCTTTTTCGGGTAACGCCGCAGTCTTTGCCCCCATTTTCGGGGTCTGATCTATGGGCGAGGTGATCGCCCCCGAGTGCTCGGACGGGACCGGAGCGCCCGAGGGCGAGAGATCGCAGGCCGGGGAGGGGCGTGGGAGTGCCGGTGCAGCGGACCTTGTCGGTGGCAGGCTCACTCCCACCACGGGTCAATTGTCGCAATGTCCTCGTCTGACCAGCCGAAGTGATGGGCAAATTCATGCACCACCACATGAGTGACCAGATCCGCCAGACCGATGTCGCCGCGTTCGACCCATTCTTCCAAAATGGCGCGGCGGAATAGCCAAACGGTATCGGGCTGTTGCGGTTGGTCTGACACCGATTTTTCGGTCAGCGGAATGCCTTCGTAAAGGCCGGTCAGATCATAGGGGCTGTCGATGCCCATGGCTTCAAGCATGTCGTCAGGGGCGAAATCAACCACCTGCAGGCCCACTTGCAAGGCCGCCCTGCGATGCGGTTCAGGCAAGGCCAGAACTGCGTCGCGTGCAAGGGCCTCGATCAACTCAAGGGGCGGGGCGATGCTGTTGGGGGCGGGTAATGTCATGTGCGATAGATAGCGGCGGGGCGGGAGTAGGGGAAGGGCCAACGGTGCTGGGCCAAACTGGACAATGGCGTTGCCTTGTGACAGGGAAGGGCGGTTGAAGGAGCCGCCCAATGACCATCACCCGCTTTGCCCCCTCGCCCACCGGCTATATCCACGTCGGCAACCTGCGCACCGCGCTGATGAACTACCTGACCGCCCAGAAAACCGGCGGTACGTTCATTTTGCGGTTGGATGATACCGACCAAGAGCGCTCCAAGCAGGAATACATCGACGGGCTGATCGAGGATCTGGCTTGGCTCGGCATCAAGTATGACCGGATTGAGCAGCAATCCAAGCGCATGGCGCGCTATGCCGAGGCGGCCGAGCAGTTGAAGGCTGCGGGGCGGTTTTACGAATGTTTTGAGACGCCCGTTGAATTGGACCTCAAGCGCAAGAAATTGCTGAACATGGGCAAACCGCCGGTTTATGACCGCGCGTCCTTGCATCTGACCGAACATCAGAAGGCGGCCTATCGGGCCGAGGGGCGGCAAGGCTATTGGCGCTTTCGGTTGGATATTGAGCGCATCGAATGGAAAGACGGGATCATCGGAGATATCTCGATTGATGCGGGGTCGGTCAGCGATCCTGTGCTCATCAAGGCTGATGGGCAGGTTTTGTACACCTTTGCCTCCTCGGTGGATGATGTGGACATGGGTGTCACGCATATCGTCCGCGGGGCGGATCATGTGACCAACACCGCCACACAGATCCAGATCATGAAGGCTTTGGGTGGCACGCCTCCGAGTTTTGCGCATCACAGCTTGCTCACTGGGCCGGGGGGCGAGGAATTGTCCAAGCGTTTGGGCACGCTGTCGTTGCGCGATCTGCGCGCGCGGGGGGTGGAGCCGATGGCGCTGTTGTCGCTGATGGCGCGGCTGGGGTCCTCGAAGCCGGTGGAACTTGCCACATCGATGCAGGATCTGGTGGATGGGTTCGATGTGGGCAGCTTTGGTGCCGCACCGACCAAGTTTGATGCCGAAGATCTGTTCCCCCTGACCCGTCAACACGTGCAAAGCCTGCCCTTTGAGGCCGTTGCGGCGCGGATTGCCGGGCTTGGCGTGCCAGCAGAGAAGGCGGAACTTTTCTGGTCGGTGGCAAAGGGCAATATCACCGTGCTGGCTGATCTGGCCGAGTGGTGGGCCTTGTTCCGCGATGGGGCCGCCCCTCTTGTGGCTGATGAGGACCGCGAGTTTGTGGCCGCGGCTTTGACCATGTTGCCGGCTCAGCCCTGGACCCAAGCCACCTGGGGCGACTGGACCACGGCGGTGAAAGAGGCGACGGGCCGCAAGGGCAAGGGGTTGTTCATGCCCCTGCGCAAGGCGTTGATAATTATTAGTAATTGCAATTGAATAAAATTCACCCGATGAATTATCGCCT
>JBMSKG010000053.1:0-13260 GCA_049419625.1 Paracoccaceae bacterium
GGCGTAATCGGCTTGAAAGCTGTAGTCGAAACCGTCCTGCCCCATCCACAACGTCATCAACCGCCCGCCCATCTCGGCCAGGGCGTCAACGCCGCGTTTGGTCAGATCAATCGCGGCGCGGCGCACCTTGGCGTCAGGGTTGCTGAAGGCACCCAGCCGAAAGCCGGGGTCAGTGTAATAGCGCATGGCAAGGCCGTTCAGCGCCATGCCATTGTCTGCCAGCAGACGCGACAATTCTGCCGGAGAATGATGGTCGAAATGGTCCGGATAGTTCAGATCGGCCGCATCCAGCCCGCCAACGCGACCCGCTGCCGCGATCATCTGGGCCACGGTATCGCCCTTTTTCTTAAAGGCATTCAGCCGGGTGGCATAGCGCGGGCGATTGGGCAGGGTCATGACTGTCCTTGGGTCAAGAAAAGGTCGGGCCGCTCGCGTTCAAGCGGCTGCAGATAGGTCAGCAACTGGCGCAGATGCTGCTGCACAGCATGGCGCGCCGCCATCGGATCGCGCGCCTCAAATGCAGCGAGAATGGTGCGATGTTCGTCAAGCGTGGTCTGCAATCTGCCCACAACTGGCAAGATCAACTGGCGCGCACGATGCACGTTCAGCCATGCTGTCTGCGACACATGGGGCAGGCGGGGAAAGCCGGTGAAGGACAAGATCATATCATGCATCTGCCCATCCAATTGCATGAAGCCCTGCTGATCGGCATCTGCTACCAGCGCCTCTTGCATCAACAGGTTGCGACGCAATTCGCGCAATTGGTCATCGGTGATCTTGGGCGCCACCAGCTCTGCGGCAGCGACTTCGATCGCCTCGCGGATGAAAGAGCCTTCTCGGATATCGGTCATCGACAATCTGGCGACGAAGGTGCCCGCTTGCGGCACCACGTCAACCAAACCATCGGTGGCAAGGCGCGCGACAGCATCAGCAACCGGGCTGCGCGAGACGCCCAGAAAATCGCAAATCTCAGGCTTGCGAATGATCTCACCCGGCCGATAAGCCAGCGTCAGGATTGCATGCTGCAGGCTTTGGTACACCCGATGTCCCAAAGTCCCCATAAAACGGTCCAGTGGCAACAGCCGCGACGCGCCATTCAACTCTTGTGATCCGGACGTGGGTGCTTGTAGCATGCTAACATGTTAGGCTTGGTGGTCCGCCTGTCAAGAAAGCGTTCAGGCGGCTGCAAGGAATGGGATGACGTTATGGCAGATGCTATTATCCGATTGCACGCGATTGACAACCTCGTCATCGCGCTGACCGATTTGCCCAAGGGCGCAACGCCGACGGGCTTGGGTGCCGCGCTTCCCGGCCCGGTTCCGCGCGGTCACAAGATTGCCGCCTGCGCGATTGCCAAAGGCGAAACTGTCTTGCGCTATGGTCAGTCGATCGGTCAGGCGACCGAGGATATTCCAGCGGGGGGGCATATTCACAGCCACAACCTTGGCATGGGCCCGCACAGCACCGACTATGCCATTGGCCAGCATGTCACGCCCTTGCCGCCTTTGGCGGAACGCACCTTCATGGGCTATCACCGCTCGGACGGGCAGGTCGGCACGCGCAATTACATTGGTATTCTGACCTCGGTGAACTGTTCGGGATCAGTGGCGCGGTTCATCGCCGAAGCTGCCGAGAAAGACCCGATTTTGTCATCGATGCCCAATATTGATGGGTTTGTGCCCATCGTTCACAACTCTGGCTGCGGTATGTCGGGGGTGAATGAGGGGTATGACACCCTGATGCGCACGCTCAAGGGCTATGCCCGCAACGCCAATTTCGGTGGCATTTTGCTGGTCGGTTTGGGATGCGAAGTCTTGCAGGTGCCCGATCTTGTGGGGCAGGGCCGACTGCGCCCGGATGGCAACTTTCGCTACATGACCATCCAGGGTACTGGCGGCACACGGGCCACCATTGCCAAGGGGCTTGAGGTGCTGCGCGAGATGGCCGAGGTGGCCGCCAAGGTCGCGCGCGCGCCTGCGCCGGTGTCAAAGCTGACGATCGGCCTGCAATGTGGTGGCTCTGATGGCTATTCCGGGATCACCGCCAATCCGGCTTTGGGGGTGGCCAGTGACATGTTGGTGCGCATGGGGGGCACGACAATTCTGTCGGAGACGCCCGAGATCTATGGCGCCGAACACCTGCTGACCCGCCGCGCGGTCAGCACAGAGGTGGGCGAAAAGCTGATTGAGCGTATCAAGTGGTGGGAACATTACACCGCGATCAACGGCGGCGAGATGGACAACAACCCAAGCCCCGGCAACAAGCGCGGTGGCCTGACGACCATTTTGGAAAAGTCGCTTGGGGCGGTGGCCAAGGGGGGCACCGCGCCTTTGGCCGGGGTCTACAAGTTCGCCGAGCCGATTACCACGCCGGGCTTTGTCTATATGGACAGCCCCGGCTACGACCCTTGCTCGGTCACTGGCCAGATTGCCAGCGGTGCCACCATGATCGTGTTCACCACCGGACGGGGCTCGGTTTCCGGGTACAAGCCCAGCCCTTGCATCAAGCTTGCCACCAATAATGAGATGTATCAGCGCATGGCCGAGGATATGGACATCAACTGCGGTGACATCATCGACGGTGTGAGCATCGAGGCGAAAGGTGCTGAAATCTTGGAGAAAATCATCGCAGTCGCCTCAGGCGAACAGACGCTGTCCGAGCAACTTGGGTTTGGTGGAGCCGAGTTTGTTCCGTGGCAGTTGGGCGCGGTGATGTAGTTAGGCGATCCGATAGAACTGCCGCGCGGTGTTGCGGTAGATCTGGCGCTGTTCATCCTCGCTGAGATCCGCGATCAAGCGATCGACGATCTCGACCCAGGCGGGATAGGTGATCGCTAAGGTCGACACCGGCCAGTCGCCGCCAAACATAATCCGGTTCGGGCCAAAGGCATCTAGGGCCACGTCGAGATAGGGGCGCAAGGTGTCTGCGGTCCAATCGGCGGCGGCTTCGGTTGCCACACCTGACAGTTTGCACACCACATTGTCCCGCTTGGCCATGTCAAACATCTTATCGGCCCACGGCTGCATCAGGCCGGCCTTGATGCCAGGCTTGGCGATGTGGTCGAGAACGATCATTGTCTTTGGGCAGGCATCCGCCAAAGCGATAGAGGCCTGCAATTGCCAGTGCTTGATGCACATGTCGAAAGACAGGCCATAGTCTGGCAAGGATTTAACCCCTGCAATGAAATCGGGCTGCAGGCAGAAATGGGCGTCGGGTTCGTCTTGATAGATGCGCCGCGCGCCCCTGACTTTGTCGATCCTGGCCAATGCCTCAAGATGCGGGCGCACCGCGTCACCTTGTTCCAGCGGCGCATGGCACACCATTGCGGCGATGCGGGGGTCGACTTTGGCTTGGTCCAGAACCCAGCGCGCCTCATCCAGCGATTGATGGGGTGCAGCGGCACATTCCAGGAACACCATGGACTCGACCAGCACAGGGCCTGTTGCGGCTTGAAAGTCGCGGGGCAGGAAGGCTTGATCCAGCGGGCCTGACAGCCAAGGGTAGGTCAGGTGCTGGGGGTCCCAAAGGTGCAAATGGCTGTCGATGATGGGAAAATTTGGCATGTGCGGTCCTGTGGTCTGCCGAAGTGCGGCGGATGCTACACATTTGGCACCGCGCGCGATAGCCGCCCGCTGGCCTTTCCCTTGATTTGATCGCTGTGGCGACCGTGCTTTCGGGGTGCATCACAGGGTTGCCTCTGGTGCAGATGCTCCTAATGATGCAGCCCTGTTGGTCGTCAGCCTGATCTTGGCCAACCGACGCGTTACCCATGACCTCCGGCGCGCGCATCACGCGCCGGACCAATCTTAAGCCGAGGCGCGAAATGCCCCCAACCACCGTTTTGACTGTTGGCAGCCTGCACTATGACATCATGGTCAAGGCCGACCATTTGCCGCGCAAAGATGAGACCTCTGTCGGGTCCCGGTGGTATCCCAAATTCGGGGGCAAGGGGGGAAATCAGGCGGTCGCGGCGGCCCGCGCGGGCGTGCCCAGCCGTATGTTCGGGGCCGTGGGTGAAGATGACTTTGGCACCTTCCTGCGCCGCGCCTTGCGGGGGGCGGGGGTCGAGGATGGTTTTGTCACCACCCTTTCGGGCGTTGGCTCTGGAATGAGCGTGGCGATCATGGACGCCGAGGGCGATTATGCGGCCACCATCGTTTCTGGGGCCAATCTGCAATCTGATCCGGCGGCCTTGGCTGACCCGGCCCTCTGGCATGGGATTGGCCTTTTGATCTTGCAAAATGAAGTGACCGAGGCGCTGAACATCGCCGCCGCACGGCAAGCCAAGGCGCGCGGTATCCGGACTATTCTGAACGCGGCCCCTGCGCGGGACTTGTCGGATGACTTGATCGGATTGATCGATATCTTGGTGGTCAATGCCGTCGAGGCTGAGATGATGGGGGCGAAATCGGTGGACAGCCTGTCCGATGCCGCCGATGCCGCCAAACAGCTTGCCTTACGCTTCCCTGCGGTGATTGTGACGGCGGGAAGCAAAGGTCTGGCGGCGGTGGATGTCGACGGGCAGGGCTTTGCCGTGCCCGCTGAGAAGGTCAAACTGGTATCAAGCCATGGTGCGGGCGACGCGTTCATTGGCGCGCTTTGTGCCGCCTTGGTGCGGTCACAGTCTTTGCACGAGGCTGCCAAAGCCGCTTCACACGCCGCCGCCTTGCATGTGAACACGCAAGACTGAGGGGGATTTCACCCCCAAAATCTCGCTGTGCTTGGCCGGACCGTCAAGCTTATTCCGGATCCGCGATCACATCTTGGCGCTGCTGGCCAAGACCTGCGATGCCAAGTTCGACGACATCCCCGGCCTTCAGGTAGTGCGGCGGCTTTTGGCCCAGCCCCACGCCGGGCGGGGTGCCGGTGGAAATCACATCACCGGGATGCAGTGTCATGAACTGCGACAGATAGCTGACCAGATGCGCCACACCGTACACCATCGTCTTGGTCGAGCCGTTCTGATAGGTCTTGCCGTTCACCGTCAGCCACATTGGCAGGTCTTGCGGATTAGCCACCTCATCGCGCGTCACCAGCCACGGGCCGATCTGGCCAAAATTGTCGCAGGATTTGCCCTTGGTCCATTGGCCGGAACGTTCGATCTGATAGGCGCGCTCTGACACGTCATTGGTCACGGCATAGCCTGCCACGTGCTTCAGCGCCTCTGCTTCGGTCACGTATTTGGCGCGGGTGCCGATGATCACGGCCAGTTCCACCTCCCAGTCGGTTTTCTCGGACCCGCGTGGGATGATGATGGGGTCATTCGGACCGCAGATGGCCGAGGTGGCCTTCATGAATATGATGGGTTCCGGCGGCACGGTGGCCCCGGTTTCGGCGGCATGGTCGGAGTAATTCAGGCCGATGCAGATGAGTTTTCCCGTACCCGCCACGCAAGGGCCAAGCCGGGTGCCGGATGGGACGATCGGCAGCGTGCTGGCATCAATTCCACGCAGCATCGCGATGCCCGCATCTGACAGAACATGCCCGCCGATATCAGGCACCAGACCGGTCAGATCCCGAATCGTGCCGTCCGTGTGCAAAAGGCCGGGCTTTTCCACACCCGAGAGGCCATGCCGCAACAGTTTCATTTCCGTCTCCTCAGATGTTGGCCCAGCCGCCGTCAATGATATGGGCGACGCCAGTCGTATAGGTGCTTTCATCGCTGGCCAGATAGACCACAAGAGCGGCAATCTCTTCGGGCTGGCCGATGCGACCAATGGGCTGGCGGGCGATGAACGCCTTGCGGGCGGCCTCATAATCGCCGGTGTCGCGCAGGCGCTGTTCCAACGAGGGGCTTTCCACTGTGCCGGGGCAGATCGCGTTGCAGCGGATGCCCTTGGTGACGAAATCCGCCGCGATCGCTTTGGTCAGGCCGATGACGCCCGCCTTGGTGGCACCGTAGACAAAGCGGTTGGGGGCGGCGATGACCGACGAGGCGACCGAGGCCATGTTGATGATCGAACCCGACCCGGCTGCCAGCATCCCCGGCAAGAAGGCTCGACACATGCGATACATCGCCGTCATGTTCAGATCGAGCGAAAAGGCCCATTGCTCCTCATCACAGTCAAGGATCGTGCCGGCCGCGACGAAACCCGCGCAGTTGAACAGCACATCCACAGGTCCAACTGCGGCCACCGTGGCGGCAATCGACGCCGGGTCGCGCACGTCGAGCACGCGGGTTTGCAGGCCCTCTTTGGTCAACTCCGCCAGCGCCGCCTCGTTCACATCCGTGGCGATGACGTGCGCGCCTTCGCGCGCCATCGCCAGTGCAGACGCCCGGCCAATGCCTTGCCCTGCCGCCGTCACCAGTGCCGTTTTCCCGTGCATACGTCCCATGGTCTTTTCGCGCCCTTTGTCATGTCAGGCCCCGTTGGACCGGCAATGATGCCAAGCCAATGGGTCTTAGGCCTATGTCAGATCAGGGGTTGATCCTGATCGCTCTGTTTTATGGATCACCTGTATCAACCAAAACCGTGGCGGATAACGCAATGGATCCTTATTCAATTGGCCGTCCCGGAATGGCCATGCTTCTTGGTGAAAGGCCCGTCTTTGCGTGCACCGCTTTGCGCCACCTTTGCCGATTGCGCCCCGATGGCACGCGAGATGACGCTGCTGTCCACCTGCAACAGCCCGAATTCGTAGCCACGGACGCCTAAGTTGTAAAGCGCGGACGGTATGCCTTTCATCTGGCGCTTTGGCTTCGTCTTGCGCTCCGGCAAGAGACTCGGGCACAAGACGCGGTCTCGTGCGCTCGACGACAGAAATTTTGCGCCTGAGCATCGTAAACTGCTTGAAGGCGGCTTACAGATTGCTCAGGATTGGGACAGCAACGCGGCACCGCAAGCCCGTTGCCTTTTGCAATGGAGCCGCGAGATGCGATACCACAAGCCAACAAGCTTTGCGGACGCGGCGGCGATTGCCGCTGCTGCCACAGGAACCCTACGGTTCTTGGCCGGGGGGACAGATATTCTGGTGCAAATGCGCGCCGGGATGGTTCAGCCAGACGATCTAATTGATCTGAAAAACATCCCCGATGTTGACCAGATCAGCCAAACGCCCGACGGCGGCTGGCGCATTGGTGTTGCCGTGCCGGGAATCGTTTTGGGCGCGCATGGCGGGCTGACGCGCGATTGGCCTGGCGTGGTTGAAGGGATGAACTTGGTCGGATCGACCCAAGTGCAGGGCCGTGCAACTCTGGTGGGGAACCTGTGCAACGGCTCGCCCGCGGCAGATTCGGTGCCGGGCATGATCGCGGCGGGGGCAAAGGTTGCGGTGACGGGGCCAAACGGCAGCCGGGAAATTCCGGTGGAGCAAATCCCAGCAGGGCCCGGGCGGATCAATCTGGCCAAGGGCGAGGTGATTTCCGCCCTCATCCTGCCGCCGCGCGGCAAGCATGGCGGGGATGCCTATCTGCGCTTTATCCCCCGGACCGAGATGGACATTGCCGTGGTGGGCTGCGCTGTCAACCTGCGGCTGGACGGCGATAAAATCATTGAGGCCCGTGTGGCGCTGGGGGCAGTGGCGCCGACGGTGATCCTGTCCGAGGCCGCCGCCAAGGCGATCATCGGCACCAAACTCGACGCGGCCGCGCTTCAGGCACTGACATCTGCGGCGGAAGCCAGTGCAAAACCGATTTCCGACAAGCGCGGCACGGCGGAATTCCGCACCGAAGTTGTGGGCGTGTTGGCCCGACGGGCGGCAAAAATCGCCTATGACCGGGCGAAAGGACAAGGCAAATGACCAAGATTCATGTGACCACCACTGTCAACGGCGATCCGGCGGAATTCCTTGCCGACCCGCGTGAGACGCTTTTGGATGCGCTGCGCGACCAGCTTGGTTTGACGGGCACTAAGGAAGGCTGCGGCACGGGCGATTGCGGGGCTTGCTCGGTGATCGTGGACGGTGTGCTTGTGTGTTCGTGCCTGATGCTGGCTGCCGAGGCAGAGGGCAAGAAGGTAGAGACCATCGAAGGCATGACGGGTGAAGAGTTGCACCCGCTCCAGCGCCAGTTCATTGAACACGCGGCCCTGCAGTGCGGCTTCTGCACGCCGGGCATCTTGGTCGCCGCCAAGGCCCTTTTAGAGCGCAACCCGGATCCGACAGATACCGAGATTCGTTATTGGCTGGCCGGGAACCTGTGCCGCTGCACGGGCTATGACAAAATCATCCGCGCGGTTCAGGACGCGGCGGCAGAAATGCGGGGGGCTGCGTGATGGCGAAGGATGAGCTTAAGACAGGCTACAAACTGATCGGCACCCGCCCGAACCGCCCGGATGGGCTGGATAAGGTCACGGGTCGGGCACGCTATGGCGCGGATTTCTCGCTTCCCGGCATGCTTTGGGCAGCCGTGGTGCGCTCACCCCACGCCCATGCGCGGATCAAGAAGATCGACGCGTCAAAGGCTCTGGCCTTGGACGGGGTCAAGGCTGTGGTCACACGGGCCGATCTGCCCACGGGTCTTTCGGGCGAGGATTTGAACCTGCAGGACAACACGCTGGCCGGCGACAAGGTGCTTTACGACGGGCATGCGGTCGCAGCCGTGGCCGCGACATCGGCCCTTTTGGCCAAGGACGCCGCACGGCTGATTGAGGTAGAATATGAGATCCTGCCGCATGTGACCGATGTCGATGCTGCGATGGCACCGGGCGCTCCGGTCATTCGTGAGGGGGTGGCCGATTACTCGGTTCCCGAAGGCATGCATCCCAACGTTGCGCGCTATATGGAGTTTGGACACGGCGATCTGGAGGCGGGCTTTGCCGCCGCCGATATCGTGCGCGAACATACCTACAAAACCGAAGCCACCCACCAAGGCTATATCGAACCGCATGCCTGTGTCGGCCAGATGGGCGAGGACGGGCGCGGCGAGATGTGGGTCTGCACGCAGGGCCATTGGTACATCCGCCGGATGTGCGCTTCGGTTCTGGGGATTGAGGCGGCAAACCTGCGGGTGACGCCGTCCGAGATCGGCGGCGGCTTTGGCGGCAAGACCACGATCTTCATGGAGCCCTTGGCCTTGGCGCTGTCGAAAAAGGCGGGTGGGCGCCCGGTCAAGCTGGTCATGACCCGGTCTGAAGTGCTGCGCGCGACGGGGCCGACAGCCTCGGCCTCAATGGATGTCAAACTGGGCATGAAGCGTGATGGCACGATCACGGCCGGTCAGGTCTTTTTCCGCATGCAGGGCGGGGCCTTCGTCGGCATGTCGCCCATTGGCGAGGCGCTGCCTTGCGCCTTTGCCTGCTATGACATTCCAGCCCTAAAGCATGAGGCGGTGGAGGTTATCGCCAACCGGCCCAAGGCAGCAGCATATCGCGCGCCCGGCTCGCCGATGGCGGCCTTCGCGGTGGAAAGTCTTGTCGATGAGATGTGCCGCGAGTTGAAGCTCGATCCCATCGAGGTGCGTCTCAAGAACGGTGCGAAGAACGGGTCAAAGTCCAGCTATGGCCCGGTCTACAATGTCATCGGCCTGCAAGAAACGCTTGAGGCGGCCAAGGCGCACCCGAATTACAAGGTTGCGCTGGGCCCGAACCAAGGGCGGGGCGTCGCCTCGGGCTTTTGGTTCAACCATGGCGGCGAAACCTCGGTGTCGCTGGCGGTGGGCGAGGATGGGACGGCAACCGTGTCCATCGGCACGCCGGATATTGGCGGCAGCCGGGCTTCGATCGGGCTGATGGTGGCCGAGTTCTTGGGAATTCCCTACGAAAATGTCCGGGTGAATGTGGTGGAAACCGGCGCGCTGGGCGTCAATGAACCCACCCACGGCAGCCGGGCCACCTTTGCCAGCGGTAAAGCGGCGGTGGAGGCCGCGCGTCAGGCGATTGGCGAGATGTGCCGCCGCGCCGCTGCGGATTGGGGCATCGACCCCGAGGCGGTGGAATGGAAGGATGGCGCCGCCCATCCCGCGGGGCCGAACGCGGGCAAATTCCCGCCCATGTCCATCGGCGAGATCGGTGCCAAGATGGGCTCGACCGGTGGGCCGATCTCGGGCCACCATGAGGTGACGGCCGAAGGTGTTGGTGCCAGCTTTGGCACCCATGTGGTGGATGTCGAGGTGGATCCCGAGACCGGTCGGACCACCGTTCTGCGCTATCTTGTGGTGCAGGACGCAGGGACCGCGATTCACCCGGCCTATGTTGAAGGCCAGTATCAGGGTGGCGCGGCGCAGGGTATCGGCTGGGCGCTGAACGAAGAATATGTCTACGGTGCCGATGGGCGGCTGCAGAATCCGGTGTTCCTTGACTACCGTGTCCCGGTCGCCTCGGATCTGCCGATGATCGACACGGTGATTGTTGAAGTGCCCAATCCCGGCCACCCCTACGGCGTGCGCGGTGTGGGCGAGACGGGCATCACCCCGCCGCTGCCAGCCCTTGCTGCGGCAGTTGCCGGGGCCACGGGCGCACGGATCCGCAGCCTGCCCTTATCGCCACCCAAGGTTCTGGCGGCAATCAAGGCGGCGAAGGGCTGATGGCCAAGGTCCATCTTTGGGCCAGCCTAAGGCGGTTCACCGACGGGCAAGAGGTGGTGGAGGTTCAGGCCGCGACCGTAGGGCAAATGCTGGATGCGCTTGAAAAAGCGCATCCAGGCCTCGCCCCCGCGATCAAGGCAGGCGTTTCGGTGGCGGTGGATGGCGAGGTGATCGCCAACAACCGCGCCGCCGCCGTTGGCCCGCAAAGCGAGGTTTACCTGCTTCAGCGCCTCAAGGGCGGTTAGGTCGCGTGACGCGCATCTGGAGGTGAGGTGGTCTTATTGCAATTCCATGCCAAGTTGATGGTCACATGCGGCACCAAAGGCGCACCATGATCACCCTTGCTGCCGATGTCGGCGGAACCTTTACGGACCTAATCTTGACGATTGGCGCGGGTGCGAGGCGGCCAGCATCGACCCATGTCGACAAAGTCTCGACCGGGGCGCGCGGCAGTACGGCGGGTATTGAAGCGGGGATCGCCAAGATCACCCAAGCTGCGGGTCTGTCTGTCAGTGATGTCGAGCTTTTCGTTCATGGCTTTACGGTTGGTATCAATGCCCTGCTCACCCGGGCCGGTGCGCGCGCGGTGCTGATCGTGCCGCAGGGCCAAGGCGATGTGCTTGAAATTGGCAATCAAATTCGCCCACGCACCTATGCCTTGTTTCAAGACAAGCCTGCCCCTGTCATCCCCCGCGCGCAGGTGATTGAGATTGACGAAGGGATTGACGCCTTCGGCACTGTCACGCGCAGCCTGACGCCGGCGGCGATCACGGCCACACTGGACAACATCGACCGACTGAAGCCGGAGGCCGTGGCGATCTCGCTCAGCTTTTCTTTCCTGAACCCCAGCCACGAACAGGCACTGGCCGGACACATCCGATCCAGATTTCCCGATCTGCCGATCTTTCTGTCGCATGAGACCGACCCACGCCCCGAAGAATGGCGCCGGGCGTCGACCACGGCGACGGTGGCCTATATCGGCCCAATCGTGTCGACCTATGTTCGGGGGCTTGAGGCCGCGCTGCAGCGCATGGGGTTTCGGGGACGGTTTTTGCTGATGCGGTCAGACGGGGGCGTGGCAACCTTCGAGGCCGCTTTGCGCAACCCCGGGCATCTCTTGACCTCGGGCCTCTCTGGCGGCGTGATTGCCGCCGAAGCGCTTTTGCAACGCGCAGGGCTCAAGGCCGCCATCGCCCTGGATGTGGGCGGCACCTCGGCCGATCTGGCGGCAGTGAAGGCTGGGCGCACGAGCATCCGGCGCGAGCGGGTGATGGATGGCCAGCCGATCCGACTGCCGACAATTGATGTTGAAACGGTCTCGAACGGTGGTGGGTCGATTGCCTGGGTCGATCCGGGCGGGGCCTTGCGGGTTGGGCCCGCCTCGGCTGGGGCGGTTCCGGGGCCCGCCTGTTATGGTATGGGTGGCACCCGACCGACGGTGACGGATGCGGCCGTGGTGCTGGGTTGGCTCGCGCCCAAAGACTATCTGGGCGGCGAGATGACGTTGGATGAGGGCCTTGCGCGTCAGGCCCTGTCGGACCATGTCGCGGCCCCCTTGAGCATCACGGTCGAGGCGGCGGCCTTTGGGGTGATCCGGGTTGCCAACGCCGCCCTTGTGCAAACAGTGCGCAAACTTGCGGTTGAGCGGGGGTTGGACCTTCGCCGTCATTACCTCATCCCGGCAGGGGGCGCGGGCCCACTTTATGGCGCGATGATTGCGCGTGATCTTGGGATGGCGGGGCTTCTTGTGCCGCGCTATCCCGGCATCTTTGCCGCCGAGGGGCTTTTGGCCGCCGATCTGTGCCACCGCGACCAGATGCACTTTCATCACCCGTTGGATACTGTGGCGGATGCGGCGGTGCTTGAAGGTTTTGAAACCTTGCAACGGCGCACCGCGGCGCTTTTGGACGCAGACGGCGTGCCGCGCCGTGACCAAGGCTTTCGCTGCAAGGCCGATATGCGCCACATCGGACAGTGGCATGATCTGGCAATCGACATTCCCAAGCGGCTCTTGAAGGGCGGGTTGAACCGCGCGGGGCTTGCCACCCTGTTCCACCGCAAGCACCGCGAGCTTTACGGCCATTCTGACCCTGCGGCTCCGATTGAGTTTCGCGGCCTGTCCATTGAGGCGACCGGTACCCTGCCGCGCAATGCGCCTGCGCCGGTTGAAGTGGCGCCTGCGTCGAACGCTCGCCGTCGGTCGATCATCTTGGATGATCCGCTGAACCCCACGCCTGTCCCCGTCTTTGACCGTGCCAGCCTGGGGCCTGGCCAAAGGCTGGACGGCCCGCTTCTGATTTCGCAAAAGGACAGCACCACAGTCGTGTTCCCGGGCCAGTCTTTGCAGGTCTTGCACGATGGCGCGCTTTTGGTTTTGGAGGGCCGCGCATGACCGTGTCACCCATCGACCGCGATGTCTTTCAGCATGAGATTGCCTCGATCGCCGAGGAAATGTCCTCGACCCTGCGCCGTGCGGCCTATTCGCCGATCATCTGGGACATGATCGATTATGCCTGCGGGCTTTTGGACGGCGAGGGCCAGCTGATCGCCCAAGCCCCGACCATCCCGGCGCAGCTTGGCATCATGTCCACCGCCTTTCGCCACATCACTCAAACGATCCCAATCAGCGGTTGGCGGTCCGGTGACATCATCATCTGCAACGATCCCTTTGCGGGCTGTTCGCACACACCCGACATCGTGCTGTTTTCGCCTGTGATTGTGGAGGGTCGCTTGGTCGCCGTGACATCGACCGTCGCACATCATGTCGATGTGGGCGGCCCGGTGCCCGGAACCGAAAA
>JBMSKG010000054.1:0-13098 GCA_049419625.1 Paracoccaceae bacterium
GCCTCGGCCTCGGCCAAAAGCGCGCTGCCACAGCCTTGGCCGCGAAAGCCGTCATAGGTGGCCAGGACGTTCAGATACCACGACCCGGGGGCTAGGGCCTCAAGCTCCAGCAACGGCACAAAAACGGGTGGGGTGTCAGCGGCAATCGGGCCGGGATCATCCTCGGCCGGATAGCCCAAGAGACAGGCCGCCACCGCATCGTCCACCTCAGCCAGCCATGCGTTGGTGAACGAAAAACTGCCCGTCTCGCGCGCCGCACGCTCCATGCCATAGGCGATGGGGTCGCCCTCAGGGCCCACCGATTTGCGCCAGAAATGCATCGGCAGATCATCCGCCGCCATGTTGATGAACCGCACCAGATGCGCTGCGTCTCTGGCCTGTGCCTTGCGGATCAGCATGATCGTTCCCCCTTTGCCCTTGGCGTGACAGAAACCAAAATCTCGGCCCGCTTGCAACCATCGGCGCTGCCGCCTACCACTGTGGCCAATCCAAACCTGATGAGGACCGACATGACCGACATGGTTTTCCGCTTTCCCGCCCCCGGCGCTGACCCGATGACCACCGACCTTGACGGCTGGACCAAGACCGTGGGCACCCCCACGATGAAAACCTGGGTGCAGCACACCTCGATCGACGGCTCGGTGATCAGCGGCACCTGGGAGGCGACGCTGGGCACATGGCATGCGGTCTACAAGTTCTATGAGTTCGTGCACCTGATCGAAGGCCAGATCACCATCACCCCCGACGGCGGCGCACCCGTGACACTGACCCCCGGCGATGGCTTTGTCGTCGAGCCGGGCTTTTCGGGCACATGGACGATTGAAAAGCCGGTGAAAAAGCATTTCTGCATCAAGCTGAAGTGACCCAACCCCGGCGCAGCGCTGGGGGTATCGCCAAAACCCTGACGCTGCTGTCCGATGGCGAAAATCGCCTAACTCGTGGCGAAAATGGCGCGTGCTTTCGCGGGGGTTCGGCCTAGGTTCCTGACAAAGCAGGAGGGCCGTTCATGCGCTATTCGGGGTTTCGCGTCATTGCCGAGGCATTGACCGGGCATAAGGGATGGAAGCCTGTCTGGCGCGACCCGGCCCCGCAGGCCGAGTATGATTACATCATCGTCGGCGGCGGCGGGCATGGCTTGGCAACAGCCTATTATCTGGCCAAGGAATTCAAACAGGCCCGGATCGCGGTTCTGGAAAAGGGCTATCTGGGTGGCGGCAATGTGGGCCGCAACACCACGATCATCCGCTCGAACTATCTTCTGGACGGCAACGAACCCTTCTATGAGTTTTCGCTGAAACTCTGGGAAGGGTTGGAGCAGGACTTCAACTATAACGCCATGGTCAGCCAGCGCGGGATCATCAACCTGATCCATACCGACGCGCAGCGCGACGCTTTCACCCGGCGCGGCAATGGCATGATCCTGAACGGCGCGGATGCCGAGCTTTTGAACCGCGATCAGGTGCGGGCGATGTATCCCTTCCTGAATTTCGACAACGCGCGCTTCCCGATCAAGGGCGCACTGATGCAGCGGCGCGGTGGCACGGTGCGCCATGATGCGGTGGCCTGGGGCTATGCGCGCGGCGCGGATATGCGCGGGGTGGACCTGATCCAGAACTGCGAAGTCACCGGCATGCGGATTGAAAACGGCCGCATCCGGGGCGTGGAAACCTCGCGTGGGTTTATTGGCGCGAAAAAGGTTGGCGTGGCCGTGGCCGGATCCTCGTCGAAGGTGATGGCGCATGCGGGCATGCGCCTGCCCATTGAAAGCCATGTGTTGCAGGCCTTTGTCTCCGAGGGGCTGAAACCCTTTATCGATGGCGTGATGACCTTTGGCGCCGGGCACTTCTACGTCTCGCAATCCGACAAGGGCGGCCTTGTGTTCGGCGGCGACATCGACGGCTACAACTCCTACGCCCAACGCGGCAACCTGCCGGTGATCGAAGATGTGGCCGAAGGCGGCATGGCGTTGATGCCCGCGATTGGCCGGGCGCGTCTCCTGCGCACCTGGGGCGGGATCATGGACATGTCGATGGACGGCAGCCCCATCATCGACAAGACCCATGTCGAAGGCCTCTATTTCAACGGCGGCTGGTGCTATGGCGGGTTCAAGGCGACCCCCGCATCGGGCTGGTGTTTCGCGCATCTGCTGGCGAAAGACGAGCCGCACAAGACCGCCACGGCCTACCGGTTTGATCGCTTCCTCAAGGGGTTGATGATCGACGAAAAGGGCCAAGGCGCCCAGCCGAACCTGCATTGAGGACCTAAGATGATTATCAATCACCCCATCCTTGGCCCCCGCGATGCGCAGGAATTCGTCTATCTGGGCGATGCCAACCTCATCAACCGCCCCGACAGCATGACCGCCGGGATCGAGGTGTTTCACGACTACCTCTACAACCGCGACAACCCCGCCGGGGAGCATCGCGAGCTGTGGTATCACGAGCAGGGCGACCGGTCGTGGCTGGTGGTCACCCGCAACACCGTGACCCATGAAATCACCAAGGTGGAACTGGCCCGCGATGTGGCCAAAGCGCAGGGGCGCAGCAAATGAGCCAGTCCAATCGCATTTCGGGCGGCCAGATCGACCGCAGCAAAACCTTCCGCTTCACCTTTGACGGGCACAGCTATATCGGCCATCCGGGCGACACGCTGGCCTCCGCACTTCTGGCCAATGGCGTGCGGTTGATGGGGCGCAGCTTCAAGTATCACCGCCCGCGCGGGCCTTTGTCGGCGGGCTCGGAAGAGCCGAACGCGCTGGTGCATCTGCGCTCGGGCGCACGGCAAGAGCCGAACACGCGCGCAACAGTGGCCGAACTCTTCGACGGGCTGGAGGCCACCAGCCAGAACGCTTGGCCCAGCCTCAAGCTGGATGCGATGGCGATCAACGACAAGCTGAACAGCTTTTTCGCCGCCGGGTTCTACTACAAAACCTTCATGTGGCCGGCGGCGTTTTGGGAAAAAGTCTATGAGCCGATCATCCGCCGCGCGGCTGGTCTGGGTGCTTTGACCAAGGACGAAGACCCCGATGAATATGACAAGGGCTTCGTGCATTGCGATGTGCTGATCATCGGGGCTGGGCCCGCTGGCCTGATGGCGGCGCTGACAGCGGGCCGCGCGGGCGCGCGGGTTGTGCTGGCGGATGAAGATTTCCGCATGGGCGGGCGGCTGAATGCCGAGACCTTCGAAGTTGGCGGCAAGTCGGGCGCCGATTGGGCCGCAGGCGTCGTTGCCGAACTTGCCGCGATGCCGAATGTGCGGTTGATGAACCGCACCACGATTGTTGGCACCTTTGACCACGGCATCTATTCGGCGGTGGAGCGGGTGTCGGACCACCTGCCCGTGCCGATGGCCGGAAAGCCGCGCCAGACCCTGTGGCGCATCTACTCCAAGCGCGCCATTCTGACGGGCGGCGCGACCGAGCGGCCGATTGCGTTCGAAAACAACGACCGGCCCGGCATCATGCTGGCGGGTGCTCTGCGCGCCTATGCCAACCGCGGGGGCGTGGCGGCGGGCGACCGGGGCGCTGTGTGCACCAACACCGATGACGGCCTGCGCACCGCGCGTGATTTGCAGGCCAAGGACGTTGACGTGGCGGCGGTGATCGACAGCCGCCAAGGCGGCGATCTTCTTCCCGGCATCCGGCATCTGCAAGGCGCGCAGGTGGTCGATTCATCGGGCGGGCTGGGCCTGAAATCGGTGACGGTGCGGCTGGCCAATGGCAAGACCGAGACGATCTCCTGCACGGCCTTGGGCGTGTCTGGGGGATGGAACCCGAACGTCAACATCACCTCGCACCACCGCTCACGTCCTGAATGGCGCGAAGATATCGCGGCCTTTGTGCCGGGCACGGGCGGTCCTGCCGGGCTGACAGCAGCAGGCGCGGCAGGGGGCGATCTTTCGACCCACGGCGCGCTGCGGTCAGGCCAGGCTCAGGCGATTGCGGTGCTGGCCGATCTGGGGATTGCCTCCACGGCAGGCGATCTGCCACAGGCCGAGGACGCGCCGATTGCGATCAGCCCCTTGTGGTATGTGCATGAAGGCAAAGGCCGGGCGTGGATCGACCAGCAAAATGATGTGACGGTCAAGGATGTGAAGCTGGCCCATAAGGAAAACTTCACGAGCGTGGAGCATCTGAAACGCTACACCACCCTCGGTATGGCCACCGATCAGGGCAAGACCGGCAATGTCATGGGCATTGCCGTGATGGCCGAACTCACCGGGCAATCCATTCCCGCCACCGGGACGACCATCTATCGCCCGCCCTATACTCCGGTTGCCATGGGCACGCTGGCGGGCCGGTCGCGGGGCAAGGAATTCAAGCCCTTCCGCCTGACACCGTCGCACAAGTGGGCCTCGGAACAGGGCGCGATCTTTGTCGAAGTCGGCAACTGGCTGCGCACGCAATGGGTGCCGAAACCGGGCGAGACGACATGGCGCGAGAGCGTGGACCGCGAGGTTCTGGCCACCCGCAAATCGGTTGGCATCTGCGACGTCACCACGCTGGGCAAGATCGACATTCAGGGCACCGATGCCGGGGCCTTCTTGGACAAGGTCTATGCCAACACCTTCAGCACATTGGCCGTGGGCAAGTGCCGTTATGGTCTGATGCTGCGCGAAGACGGTATGGTGTTTGACGATGGCACCACGGCGCGGATGGGCGAACATGAATATGTCATGACCACCACCACAGCCAATGCGGTGACGGTGTTCCGCCATCTGGAATACTGCCGCCAGTGCCTCTGGCCCGATATGGACGTGCAGATCATCTCCACCACCGAGGCTTGGGCGCAGTTCTCGGTCGCCGGGCCTAATGCGCGGAAGCTCTTGCAGAAGATCGTCGATCAGGACATCTCCGACGCCGCCTTCCCCTATATGGGCGCGGGTAACATCACCATCGGGGGCCTGCGCGGGCGTCTCTTCCGTATCTCCTTCAGTGGCGAACTCGCCTATGAAATCGCCGTGCCCACCCGCTATGGCGATGCGATGATCCGCAAGCTCATGGCCGCGGGGGCCGAGTTTGATGCCATCGTCTACGGCACCGAAGCCTTGGGTGTGATGCGCATCGAAAAGGGCCATGTGGCGGGGGGCGAGTTGAACGGCCAGTCCACCGCGCTGAACATGGGTCTGGGCAAGATGGTGTCGAAAAAGAAAGACAGCATCGGCATGGTGCTGAGCCAGCGCGAGGGGATGACCCGTGACGATGGCTATCGTCTGGTCGGTGTAAAGCCGGTCGATCCCAAAGGGTCGATCTCGGCGGGCAGCCATTTCATGGAAATCGGCGCGCCGGTGGAATTGGCGTCGGATGGTGGCTGGCTCACGTCCAAGGTCTATAGCCCGCATCTGGGCTGTGATATTGCGCTGGGCTATCTCAAAGCGGGCGATCAGAAGATTGGCCGCAAGATGCGCGCGGTGAACTTCCTGACCAAGGTCGACACCGAGGTTGAGATCGTCAGCCCGCATTTCTTTGATCCTGAGGGGGAGCGTCTTCGTGGCTAATCATTGGAAAAGCCTGACCGCCTTGGGGCATGACACGGCGGAAACGGTCCAGATCGGCCCCTACCGGATCACCGAGCGGTTTGATGTGGCCTTGGCCTCGATCGCGGTGCGGCGGGGACAGGATAAGGCCTTTGCGGCGGCGGCCAAGAAGGCTGGGGTGCCGTTGGCCGGGGTGTCATCCCATGAGGCGGGCAAGCCGTTCAGCGCGTTTTGGGCAACCCCCGAGATGTGGTTCGTCGAAGCGGATTTTGCCAGCCACGAAGATATCGTCGCGCATCTGAAGCCCACCTTTGGCGAGACGGCCTCGATTACCGAACAGACCGACGCTTGGGTGCGGTTTGATGTGGCTGGCGAGGGGCTCGTGGCGCTCTTCGAGCGGCTGACGAACCTCGATTTGGCGAAGCTGCCCGATGGCTTTGCCAGCCGCACGGTCATGGAACATCTGGGGGTTTACCTCATCAAACGCTCCGCGACCAAGGTTGTGCTTTATGGCCCGCGCTCCTCGGCGCAAGGGCTTATGCACGCGCTGGAGGTCACGGCAAAGTCGGTGCTCTGACGGCTGCCGGCCCCCTCCCACCAGCGGGCAGGAGGGCCGCCGATTCCTTGACGCAAGGTCATGCACCCTTTGCCGTAGGGGCCGGGCTTGATGAATACGATGTTTCCTTATAGGAAAAATACCCGTATGATTTGAGCCATAAGGTGAATGAGGCCCCGTGATGGAAGACCTGCCCGATCCAACCGCCTTGCCGCGCACAAAACCGGCATTTGACCAGGACCCGCACCGGGTGCGCGAGATCACCGAGCGCAATCTTGAGGCCGCCATCGGCCGCGAGGTGCGGAACTTTCGTCGCCAGCAGGGCATGACGGTGGCCGATCTGGCGGCGGTCACTGGCCTGTCGATCGGCATGCTCTCCAAGATCGAAAACGGCAACACCTCGCCCAGCCTGACCACGTTGCAGGTCCTGTCCCACGCCTTTTCCGTGCCGGTCACCGCGTTCTTCCGCAGCTATGAAGAACGCCGCGAGGCGCAACATGTGAAGGCGGGCGCGCATCTGGAGATCGAGCGGCGCGGCACGCGGGCAGGGCACCAGTATAACCTCTTGGGCCATATCGGATCGAATTCCTCAGGCGTGGTGGTGGAGCCCTATCTCATCACCCTGACCACCGAGAGCGACACCTTCCCGGCCTTTCAGCATGAGGGGCTAGAGCTGTTGTACATGCTGGAGGGCGAGGTGGATTACCGCCACGGCGACCAAGTTTACCCGCTGAAACCCGGCGACACGCTGTTTTTCGACGCCGATGCGCCGCATGGGCCGGAGGTACTGGTCAAACTGCCCGCGCGCTATCTGTCAGTGATTTCATACCCGCAGGGGTGAGCCGGATTAGGAAAAGGTCCAGTGGACCTTTTCCCCGGCGAACGCCCGAGCACACCTGCGAGGGCCGGAGGAGCCGGATTAGGAAAAGGTCCAGTGGACCTTTTCCCGGCGAACGCCCGAGCACACCTGCGAGGGCCGGGTGCGCTTTTCGTCGCATATTCATGCGCGCATCGCAGCGCGACGCACCGATGAGGGGTCAAAGACCCCGAAGAGGGTTACTTTGTGTCCCGCTCCCAGATCGCATGGCGCAGGCGGGCGGTGCGATAGGCGTCCATCATCGCCATCGCCCAGACAAACAGCGCTCCTGCGGTCTTGCCGACAAATGACACGTCGGGGGCGGCGGTTTTCAGGGTGAAAGCCCCCAACAGCACTGCGAAGAACACAAACATCAGCCCCCGCACCGGTTGGCGGTTCATCACCTGCCCCATGCCCGGCAAGACGGTGGCAACGGCCAGCACAAGATGGGGGTGGGGAGGGGCTTTGGGGGCGGTCATTCACGGGCCTCGTTCAAAGTGTGGCGCAGCGCAAGTAGGGTCGAAATCAGGGGCGTCAGACGTTCGGCTGGCAGGGGTGTAGCCCCCACCTCGGCATCGCGGAAGATCAAGAACCGGCCGCGTTCAGCCTCGTCCGCAAGGATCACAAGGCGCAGGCCCTTGGGCGAGATCACCAGCTCTTTGACCTTGGGGTCAGCAAAGACGGCCAGATGCGGCGCAATCAGCTCAAGCGGTGGCACGCCGGTGGCGTCATCGCTGCGAAGGCCTGTGCCCTCGGGCAAGCTCGGCGGGCAGGGCAGCGACTGGGGCAGATTGGCAAAATGGGAAAACGGCTCATTCCCGGCGGGGCGAGCCATGATGTCAAGCGTAGCCTTGACCGGCATCGGTGCGGGCAGGGTCAGCATCACCCAAAGGGCGGGTAGCTTGCGAAAGGTCAGGCTGTCTGGGATGGCCTGCAGATCAAAGGTGGCATCCTCAAAATGCCCCGTCATCCGGGCAAAGCCGGTGGGTTCCACGCGGGTTGTGATTTTGTTGAACAGCGGCTCCACAGCGTGGAAATAGCTGGCGCGCGCGGTCTTGCGGGATTTGTGGGCCTGAACCGTGGTCCAAGCCAGCCACAGCGCGGTGGCGCCAAGGGCTGCGGCAAGAAGGGTGAGAGAGGTCATCGGGGGCTTTCAAGACGCTGGCCCGCCAAAGAATGGCGGGCCAGCGGATGTTATGCAAGATCAGTAGCCCTTAGGTTTCGGCCAGGGCATGGTGAACTGAGCGCCACGGTTCACAAAGCGATAGCGCCAGAAGTGGAACCACAGCGACACCACGATGTAAAAGCCGATCATCGCGACAAGCTGAGTGCCATAGCCAAGGAACACCGCAAAGAAGGTGATCGCGCACAGGCTCAGCAGCACAATCGCCGGGATCGGGTGGAACGGGTGTTCATAGCCACGCTTGATGGTGCCCATGGGCCATTTCTTGCGGAACATCAGGATGTTCAGCGGCATGAAAGTATAGCCCAAAAGTCCCGACAGGATCGAGAAGGTGATCACCTGATCCAAGGGCGCGCCCAAGGCAAAGATCAACGCGATCGGCACCAAGAACACGATTGCGCGGTAGGGCGTGCGGTATTGCGGATGCACGGCCCCGAACCAAGCGGGCAGATACTTGTCACGCCCCAGCGCGAACCAAGCGCGGGAGGCATCGTTGATGCAGCCGTTGGCGCTGGCAAGGGTGGCGAAAAGGGTGCCTATGCCCAAGAACCAGATCAGCGCATTCGACCCCGACAGCCGCGCGGTGTCAAACAGTGGCGCGACCGAACCGTTCACGCCATCACCCAGAAACTCCCCAGGCAGCACGCCCGAGCAAACGTACCAGGTCAGAGTTGCCGCGATGAGGAGGGTCATGATGCCGGCCAGCGTGCCAAACGGCAGCGCGCGGGCGGGCGAGCGGACTTCTTCGGCGGCCTGAGTGGTGCCTTCGATGCCCAGATAGAACCACAAGCCAAAGTGCATGGCCGCAACCACGCCGATCCAGCCGTAGGGCATCTCATGCCCTTCGAACAGAGCCGCATGCTGCATGATGCCGCCACCGAGGATACCGCTGGTCGACAGGAACAGCACGATGATGGCGGAAAATGCGATGGCGGTGATGACAAGGTTGAACGTCAGCGTGGCGAGCACGCCGCGGTAGTTCAGCCAGGCCAGGAACATGATGACAAGGATGATGAACGGGCGCTGGTCCAACTCTCCAGTATAGCCGGTCATCGTGGCGACGACCGAGATCAGATAGCCTGCCGTGATCGCGTTCGCCGCCTCTAGCATGGTGTAGGCGAACACAAGGTAAAGCCCGACGTTAAAGGCCATCAGCGGGCCGATGATATGCTTAGCTTGGGTATACTGGCCCCCCGCGGCGGCGACGGTCGAGGTTACTTCGGAGTCGATCATTGCGACGCAGGAATACAAGATGCCGGCAAACCAGCAGGCTATGAGCGCGGCATAGGCCCCGCCTTTGCCGACGGCAAAGTTCCAGCCCATGTATTCGCCCACCAGAACGATGCCGACGCCCAGCGCCCACACATGGGCCGGGCCAAGAACGCGCAGAAGGCCAACCTTGGTGCCATGCGGCCCCATGCCATCGCGCTCAGAAGATGTGATGTCAGTTTGTGCCATGATGCCCTCAGCCCTTGTGGGATTCTTCGGTCATGGCCTCAAGCTCGCCTTCGCGCGAGGAGGTCAGGACATCTTCTGAATAGGTGCTGTCGGTCTTGAACCAATCCATCACCATGTGCAGACCGAACAGGGCCGAAAGGCCCCAGGCCGCGTATTCGATATAGTTCCAGGTTTCCATCGCAGCCCCCTATTTCTCGCCAAATTTCTCGGAGATCACTTCGCGATACTCCGATTCGGAAAACTTCAGCATCAGGGCGTAATAGGCGACGATCACCACGATCATGACGATCAGCGCCCCACCGGTGAAGCTGTAGTCAAAGCGCGCAAGGATCAGGTCATGCGCGCTTTCGGGGGTATAGCCGAGGGCCTCATATTGTGCGGCTTGGGCCGCGTTCTGGCCAAGGGTTTCCCATGTGGGGTTTTCCACCGGGGTGGAGACAGACTTAGCCGCGCCCGCCATGCCCAGCCACAAGGGCACGAAAAGCGCGCCCACGGTCAATGCGACCAGCACGATCACATCGATGATCTGGCTGATCTTGCCTTGGGTTGGCGGTGTGTAATGTGCCATGTTCAGCGCCCCTTTGCTTCGTCAAGGAACTTGATATCGAGGCCGTACATAAAGTCGCGGTCTTCACGATAGTGGCGCAACATGGCCAGAATGGCGGCCGTGTTGAACAGTAGAATCACCGCCCCGGCGCAGAGCAGCACGGTGCGGGCCGCACCCGAAGGGGCGAGCCCCCAAGTGGCAATTGCAACAAAGATGACTGAGAACCACAGTCCGATCACAAACGCCCATGCCACAGTGACATCGCGCTTGTGCATCGCCTCAATCCGTTGATTTAGGTCTGACAAGTTTCCCTCCCTTAGGCCCTTTTGCATTGCCGAATTTGGCTGGGCCCCGACACCGTTTCGCTGTCCGGCAAATTTGTTTTCTGAAAGGAAAGCTGCGTGCGACAATCTGTCAAGTAAAACCTGCCCAAACTTTGGGCGATCTGAAAATTTTTTCCCGACAGGGAAAAAAAGTTTCTTCACAGTTGATAGGCGGAATCTTCGGTGCTAGCGTCACCGTCAAGCAAATCAAAAGGAGGCGAATCCATGTGCGGAATCGTTGGGTTGTTCTTGAAGGACCCAAAGCTAGAGCCCCAGCTTGGGGCCATGTTGACAGACATGCTGATCACCATGACCGACCGCGGTCCGGATTCGGCGGGCATTGCGATCTATTCCTCGGCCGGCAAAGGCTTGGGCAAGCTGACGGTGCAGTCGGCCCATCCTGAGCGGGATTTCAAGGATCTCGACGGTGGCCTGAAAGAGGCCATTGGCGCGCCGGTGGCGATGCTGGTGAAATCCACCCATGCGGTGCTTGAGGTTCCTTTGGGTCAGTTGGACGCCGCGCGCTCTGCCGTGGCGCATCTGCGGCCGGGGATGAAGGTGATGTCCTCGGGCGAGAATATCGAGATTTTCAAAGAAGTTGGCCTTCCCAAGGACGTGGCGGCCCGCTTTGAAGTGGCCAAGATGGGCGGCACCCATGGCATCGGGCACACCCGCATGGCCACCGAATCAGCCGTGACCACGATGGGCGCGCACCCTTTTTCAACCGGGTCGGACCAGTGCCTTGTGCACAACGGCAGCCTGTCGAACCACAACGGCGTACGGCGCGAGTTGAAGCGTCTGGGCATGACGTTTGAAACCGAAAACGACACCGAGGTCGGTGCGGCCTTCATCAGCCACAAGCTGCAAACCGGCGAGACGCTGGGCAATGCGCTTGAGGCGACGCTCACCGATCTGGACGGGTTCTTCACCTTTGTCGTGGGCACCCACAACGGCTTTGGCGTGGTGCGTGACCCCATCGCCTGCAAGCCTGCCGTCATGGCGGAAACCGATCAATACGTTGCCTTCGGCAGCGAATACCGCGCGCTGGTCAACCTGCCGGGCATCGAGGACGCCCGCGTCTGGGAGCCCGAGCCCGCCACTGTCTACTTCTGGGAGCGTTGAGAGAATGCAGACTTTCGATCTGGGTAAAGAGGGCCTGCGCGCGCTGAACTCGTCCCTGCACGCGCTGAAGGGTCAGACCAACATGACCTCGTGGGAGGTGATCAACCCCAAGGGTGCGCATGCGATTGCCGCAGGCGTTGATGCGCCGGTGGACATCACCGTGCGCGGCTCCACGGGCTATTACTGCGCGGGCATGAACAAGCAGGCCACGATCCGCATCAAGGGATCGGCCGGGCCGGGTGTGGCCGAAAACATGATGTCGGGCACCGTCATCATTGACGGCGATGCCAGCCAATATGCCGGGGCCACGGGCCGCGGCGGCCTGTTGGTCATCAAAGGCAATGCCTCCAGCCGCTGCGGCATTTCGATGAAGGGCATCGACATTGTCGTGCATGGCAACATCGGCCACATGTCCTGCTTCATGGCGCAATCGGGCAACATGGTTGTCTTGGGTGACGCGGGCGAAGCGCTGGGCGACAGCCTGTATGAGGCGCGTCTCTTTGTGCGCGGCTCGGTCAAATCCCTGGGTGCGGATTGCATCGAAAAAGAGATGCGTCCCGAACACATCGCCTTGTTGGCTGACCTCTTGAAGCGCGGCGAAGCCGACGGCAAGGCCAAGCCCGAAGAGTTCAAGCGCTATGGCTCGGCCCGGAAACTTTACAACTTCAACATCGACAATGCGTCGGCCTACTGAGGCGAGAGAATGACCGAATTCCCGAAAACCCCGCCCCGTTTCTCGGCCACCTTCACCCCGGCGATCAACGCGGAAATCCGCCGGGCTGCGGCCAGCGGCATCTATGACATTCGCGGCGGTGGCACCAAACGCCACCTGCCGCACTTTGACGATCTGTTGTTCCTTGGTGCGTCAATCTCGCGCTATCCGTTGGAAGGCTACCGTGAGAAATGTGCAACCGACGTCTGGCTGGGCACCCGCTTTGCGAAAAAGCCGATCCATCTAGATATTCCTATCACCATCGCGGGCATGAGCTTTGGCGCCCTGTCGGGCCCGGCCAAAGAAGCGTTGGGCCGTGGGGCCACGGCGGCAGGCACCTCGACCACCACCGGTGACGGCGGCATGACCGAAGAAGAGCGCGGCCATTCCAAAACGCTGGTCTATCAATATCTGCCCAGCCGTTACGGCATGAACCCCGACGATCTGCGCCGTGCGGACGCCATCGAAGTGGTGGTGGGCCAAGGGGCAAAGCCTGGCGGCGGCGGCATGCTCTTGGGCCAAAAGATCTCGGACCGCGTGGCAAACATGCGCAACCTGCCCAAAGGGATTGACCAACGCTCGGCCTGCCGTCACCCTGACTGGACTGGCCCGGATGATCTGGAAATCAAGATCATGGAAATCCGCGAGATCACCGATTGGGAAAAGCCGATCTACGTCAAGGTGGGCGGCGCGCGTCCCTATTACGACACTGCACTGGCTGTGAAGGCCGGCGCAGATGTGGTGGTCTTGGACGGCATGCAGGGCGGCACCGCCGCCACGCAAGATGTGTTCATTGAACATGTCGGCATGCCCATTCTGGCCTGTATCCCGCAGGCGGTGAAGGCGCTGCAAGACCTTGGCATGCA
>JBMSKG010000055.1:0-13056 GCA_049419625.1 Paracoccaceae bacterium
GCACCTTCCACCGCGACCGGGAGGTGTTCAACTTTGACCTTCTGCCCGAGGACGGGCACAAGATGCCCGCCTTCGTCAACCTGCAGCAATACTACGTCGAGCAGTATCTGGTCGAACGCGCGATGGCGTTGGGTGTTGATCTGCGCTGGAAAAACAAGGTGGTCGCGGTTGACCGCAAGGCCGATCATGCGGTGCTAACGCTGGAAACCCCCGACGGCAGTTATCAGCTTGAGGCCGATTGGGTGATCGCCTGTGACGGCGCGCGCAGCCCGGTTCGGGGGATGCTGGGGCTGGAGTTTGAGGGCGAGTTGTTTGAAGAACGCTTCCTGATCGCCGATATCCAAATGGAAGCTGATTTTCCCTCAGAACGCTGGTTCTGGTTCGAGCCGGGGTTTCATTCCGGCCAGTCGGCTTTGCTGCACAAGCAGCCTGACAACATCTACCGGATCGACCTGCAACTGGGTTGGGACACCGACCCCGAGGTGGAAAAGCTGCCAGAACGGATCATCCCGCGGATTGAGAAGGTGGTTGGTCACAAGAATTTCACGCTGGATTGGACCTCGATCTACACGTTCCAATGCCGCCGTTTGCGCAGTTTCGTGCATGGTCCGGTGCTGTTTGTTGGCGATTCTGCCCATATTGTCAGCCCCTTCGGTGCGCGGGGTGGCAATGGCGGGCTTCAGGATGTCGACGCTGTGGGCTGGCGGTTGGCTGCCGTGGTCAAAGGCACGCAAGGGGCCGAGATTCTGGCCGGCTATGACCGGGAGCGTGTTTATGGGGCAGATGAGAATCTCCTGAACTCATCCCGCTCCACCCGGTTCATGTCGCCCGAAGATGGGGTGGAGCGGCTCTTCCGCGATGCGGTGCTGCATCTCGCCTCCCGCGCTGATTTTGCCCGGCCGATGGTGAACTCGGGCCGCCTGTCGCGGCCTTGCACCTATCCGCTCACCGCACCGGACGCCGATCTGCCCGCAGGAGCGCGGCCGGGTGCTGTGGCCCCCGATGCGCCCTTGGGCGAGGGCTGGCTTCTGGATGCTTTGGGCCGGGATTTCATAGTGCTCACCTTGGGTCAGGATGCCCCGGCCGTTCCAGGCGCGCGCGGCCTTGCGCCCGCGCTGAACGACCACCTTCGGCGGCGCTATCTGGGCGATCAGACGCAGGCGATCTACCTGATCCGGCCAGATCAGGTGGTGGCGGCGCGTTGGATTTCGGCCAGTGCCGATGAGATCACCGCGGCCTTGGCAGCAGCTTGGGGGGCATGAGATGGCTTTGGTCACCAAACCCAACATCGCGGATGCGGATGGCTTTTACGCCAAGCTTCTGGCCAGCCATCGCGGTCTGACCGAGGCGCAAAGCCACGCGCTGAACGCGCGGCTGGTGCTGATTTTGGCCAATCATGTGGGGGACATCGCGGCACTTGATGCGGCTTTGGCCTTGGCTCGTGACGGGGCCTAACGGATTGGGGCGTCAGGGGTGATGGGCAGCGCCTCGCGGCCTTGTTCGGTCAGTAGAAACACCGTCCGCCCTTCGATCACGACAGCCGAAAGCGGCCCGCCATAGGCCGCGCCGGAATCAAGGTTCACGCGGTTACCGTAGTGGGTAACCTGTGCCAGATGGGTATGGCCGTGGACGATCAGCCGGCCATGATCGCGGCGGTCGTCAAGAAAGCCATCGCGGATCCAGCACAGGTCATCTTCGCTTTGCTGGTCAAAGGGAACACCGGGGCGAATCCCGGCATGGGCAAAGAACACCTCACCCCGGGCAAAGCTGGTGGGCAGGCTTTCGATGAAGTCACGATGCGCGCGCGGAACGGCGGCAACCGCCTCGGCATGAACCGGGGCAAGCGGGCGGTCGGCGGGGTTCTTTACGCCGTAATTTGAAAGGGTTACGGCCCCACCAATCTTTGGGTGCAGATAGCTGGCATCGATGCGCAGGCGGGGGTCGTGCCAAGCAAGATCGCGCAGATATCCCGCGAACATGCGGTCATGATTGCCCAACAGGGTGATCCAATCCTCTCCCCGGAGATGACCTTGCATGAGATAATCAATCACGCCGGGGCTGTCCGGACCACGGTCCACCAGATCACCGATGTGAACGATGGGACCGGGGCCGTGGCGGGCCTGATCGGCAGCAATCCGGGCATGGGCATCCTTGAGAAGCCCCAACTGACCGTGGATGTCACCTATGGCATAAGTTCTCATGAACGCGCGCTGACCTTAACCGCAAAACCGGGGCATTGGCCCTCGGAGCGTCGGATTAAGTGAACAGGGTAAAGGGGGCAAGGGGGCATCCTATGGGCCTGTGACTTCTGGATCGGGCAGCATGCGGTAGCTGTCAAAGCCAATATCCCCAGACCAACGCCACATCGCCAAAAAGCCTTCGGGACCTGCCTGCATGGCATGGGGCATTTGGGGCGGATGATAGATGCTGTCGCCGGGGCCAAGGACACGGCGGGTGTCGCCCGCTTGCCACGGGGCGGTTCCAGCCAAAAGCGTGTAGGTTTCGGCGGCCTCGTGCGCGTGGAGCGGGTAGTAGACGCCAGGTGCCTGATAAAACAGACCAAAACGCAGGTCTGGCGCGTGGATCGGGCCTTCGGGACTGATCAGTGTGACCACGGCTTTGCTGGCCGCAAGGTGGCCGGGTTGCAGCGCCGCAGCCGGGCTTGCCTGCCACGGCAGGAAAGCGGCCGCCTGCGCTACAAGAGCCGCGCAGGGCAAGGCATTTGCGCCAAGCGCTGCCGCCTTGATCTCCGCATCCAGAACCGAGCGCGGGGCCGGGGCAAAGCTGTGGGTGCTTGCCGCCGCGCGCAAGATGTCGGCGGTGGCCTGCGCGGCCGCCCGAGGCTCGGCTTCGGTCAGATCGGCGAGGGCGAGAAGGAGCGGGGTCAGGGTTGGCATGGGTGCCTTGTGATGTTGGCCGGGGTGGGCCCCCGGCCGCAGAACGCTGGCTTATGCCACTTCGAATTGCAAGGCCTTGACCTGCTGGAACATGCCTGTGGATTCAAGGGTTTCGACGACCTTCGGGTCAATCGCCTGATCAAGATAAAGGATGGCAATCGCATCTTGCCCAACACCGGAACGGCCAAGGGTAAAGTTGGCGATGTTGACGCCGTTCTTGCCCATGGTCATGCCCAAAAGGCCGATGATGCCTGGCACGTCCTCATTGGTGGTGTAAAGCATATGCGCACCAATCTCGGCGTCGATGTTGATGCCCTTGATCTGGATAAACCGCGGTTTTCCATCGGAAAAACACGTGCCTGCCACCGAGCGTTCGCGTTTGTCGGTGACCATGGTGACCTTGATATAGGCGTCGAAGGTGCCGGTTTTATCCTGGCGCGTGGTGGAAATCTGGATGCCTTTGTCTTTTGCCACAACCGGAGCAGAAACCAGATTCACATCCGGATTATGGGCTTTTAGCACACCAGCAATTACCGATTGGTTAAGAGCGGCGAGATTCATGCCGGCGACGGTGCCATCATACAAGATGTTGATGGCTTTGATCGGTTCATCCGTCATCTGGCCGATAAAGGCGCCAAGATGGGCCGCAAGTTTGATCCAGGGGCCCATCACGGCGGCCTCTTCGGCTGTGACGTTGGGCATGTTGAGCGCGTTTTGAACTGCGCCGGTCAGCAGGTAATCTGACATCTGTTCGGCCACTTGCAGCGCCACATTCTCCTGCGCTTCGGTGGTGGATGCCCCAAGATGTGGGGTGACGACCACGTTGGGGTGACCAAATAGAGGGTTTTCGGTGGCGGGTTCGGTTTCGAACACATCCAGCGCGGCGCCGGCGACGTGGCCTGTGTCCAGCGCGTCTTTCAGGGCGGCTTCGTCAATCAGGCCACCGCGCGCGCAGTTGACGATCCGCACGCCCTTCTTGGTTTTGGCAAGGTTTTCGCGGCCCAGAATGTTGCGGGTTTTGTCGGTAAGCGGCACGTGCAGGGTGATGAAATCGGCGCGGGCCAAAAGCTCATCAAGCTCCACCTTCGTGACGCCAAGCTGCTTGGCGCGCTCTTCGGAGAGGAAGGGGTCATAGGCGATCACCTTCATCTTCAGGCCCACCGCGCGGTCACAAACGATGCCACCGATGTTGCCAGCGCCAATCACGCCAAGGGTTTTGTTGAAGAGTTCAACTCCCATAAACCGCGATTTTTCCCATTTTCCGGAATGGGTTGAGGCGTTGGCCTCGGGCAGTTGGCGGGCCACGGCGAACATCATCGCGATGGCATGTTCGGCGGTGGTGACCGAGTTGCCGAAAGGCGTGTTCATCACGATCACGCCCTTTTTGGAGGCGGCCGGAATGTCGACGTTGTCGACGCCGATCCCGGCGCGACCTACGACTTTCAGGTTCGTGGCATTGGCCAAAAGCTTGTCGGTCACCTTGGTGGCCGAGCGAATCGCAAGGCCGTCATATTGGTGAATGATCTCGGCCAGTTTCTCTTTGTCTTTGCCAAGTTTGGGCATGTAATCGACCTCGACTCCACGGTCGCGGAAGATTTGAACGGCGGTTTCGGAGAGTTCGTCAGAGACGAGAACGCGGGGTGCCATGGCGGAATTTCCTGTCTGGTTTGCGTATGGCCTGCGTCGGATATCCGTCTGGCATCTGTCCCGACAGATACCCGACGCGGGCGCGATGAGAGGGGAGGGTCAGGCGGCTTGCGCCTGCGCCGCGAGTTCGGCCTCAAATGCGTGGGTGATCCAAGGCATCAGCGCGGCGACATCGGCGGTTTCCACCGTCGAGCCGCACCAGATGCGCAAGCCTGCGGGCGCGTCGCGGTAGGCGCCGATGTCATAGGCGACCCCGGCCTTTTCCAGCCGCTTGGCGACGGCTTTGGCGAAAGCCTCGCCGTCCTTGATGCGCGCGTCATTGAACTTGAGGCAGACCGAGGTGGTCGAGGCAATCTCGGGCGTCTCGGCCAGATTTTGCAGCCAGGGGTTTTGGGCGCAGAAATCCCAGACCACTTGGGCATTGGCGCGGGCGCGGGCCACAAGGCCAGCCAGTCCGCCGACCGATTTCGCCCACTTCAGCGACACAAGGTAATCTTCGACCGCCAGCATCGAGGGGGTGTTGATGGTTTCGCCGACAAAGATGCCTTCGGTGACTTTGCCCTTGGAGGTCAGGCGGAAGATTTTCGGCAGCGGCCATGCGGGGGTATAGGTTTCCAGCCGCTCCACTGCACGGGGGGAGAGGATCAGCATGCCATGCGCGCCCTCGCCGCCCAGTACCTTTTGCCAGGAGAAGGTGGTGACATCGAGTTTCGTCCAGTCCATCTCCATCGCGAAAGCCGAGGAGGTGGCGTCACAGATGGTCAGGCCCTTGCGGTCTGCCGGGATGGCGTTGGCATTGGGGATGCGGCAGCCAGAGGTGGTGCCGTTCCATGTGAAGACGACATCGGAGTTAAAATCGACGGTGGCGAGGTCAACGATCTGGCCGTAGGGGGCCTTTTTGACAATGGCATCCAGTTTGAGCTGTTTGACCACATCGGTGACCCAGCCTTCGCCGAAGCTTTCCCAAGCCAGCATTTCAACAGGGCGGGCGCCCAATAGCGACCACATGGCCATTTCGACAGCACCAGTGTCAGAGCCGGGGACAATGCCGATGCGGTAATCGGCGGGGACGCCGAGGATTTCACGGGTAAGGTCGATGGCTTCTTTCAGCTTGGCCTTGCCGACAGCGGCACGGTGCGAGCGGCCAAGGGGCGCGTCGCCAAGCAGATCAAGAGTGTAACCGGGGATTTTGGCACAAGGGCCAGAGGAAAAACGCGGATTTGCCGGGCGCAATGCCGGTGCGGTCAGATCAGTCATGGTAGCCTCTCAGCTAAAAGCCCTTCGTTGGGGAAGGGTGTCCCACCGACGGGGGTAGCGGGGCTTTCGGGGTGGCACAAGCGGAAAAATCGCGCTAAAGCGCCGCATCATCCCCGAAAAACGACGCAATTCTCCACTATCGGAAACCTTTGATGTTCATTGCTACCCTTCTGACCAACCCGGAAACCCCCAAGCTGGACCGCGTGGCGGTGGAGTCCTTGCGCAATGCCTGGGGGGGTGGCGATGCGGTTTGGCTGGATCCGGGCGTGGCGGCGGAATTTGCGCTGGAGGCGGTGCCCGCGAACCTGTGGGAGGTGTGGGACGGGTTTCAGGCGATGGGGATCGACCTTGCCGTGCAGCCCGCCGTGGGGCGGAAAAAGCGGATGCTGATCGCCGATATGGACAGCACGATGATCCAGCAAGAGTGCATTGACGAATTGGCCGATGAGGCGGGCGTGGGGGCCTATGTCGCCGGGATCACCGCGCGAGCGATGAATGGCGAGTTGGACTTTCAGGCCGCGCTGCGCGAGCGGGTGGGGCTGTTGAAGGGCCTGGAGGAGGCAGTGATTGCCCGGGTGATCCGCGACCGGATTACGCTGATGCCGGGGGGACGGGCCTTGGTCGCCACGATGCGCGGCAATGGGGGCTATGCGGCGCTGGTGTCGGGTGGGTTTACGGCGTTCACCGGGGCGATTGCGGGGGTGTTGGGGTTTGATGAGAACCGGGCCAATAGGCTGTTGGTTGAGGCTGGGCGTTTGACCGGTGCGGTGGCGGAGCCGATTTTGGGCCGCGCGGCGAAGGTGCAGGCGCTGGAGGAGATTTCGGCGCGGCTGGGGGTTTCACCGGCTGAGGCTGTCGCCGTGGGGGATGGGGCGAATGATCTGGGGATGCTGGGGATCGCCGGGATGGGCGTGGCGCTGCATGCCAAGCCATCGGTGCAGGCGGAATGTCAGGTGCGGGTGAACCACGGCGATCTGACGGCGCTGTTGTATCTGCAAGGCTATCGGCGGGACGAGTTTCTGGCCTGACGCGCAAGTTCCCGCAGGGAGATTTCGGTGCGGCGCGGCAGGTCTGGCACGGCGCGGGGGTAGGTGAGCCATTGGGCGAGCGGCATCATCTGCCATGTTTGGCCCTCGCTGCCAAAGCAGATGGCTGATACCTCAGCCGCGGTGATCTGACCTGCGAAGAAGATCGCGTGACGGCCGGGGCTGTGCAGGGCGGGGAAGGTGCCGCGCCATGTGAGGTGGGCGGGGGTGAGGGGGAGGGCGAATTCCTCCATCACCTCGCGAAACAGGCACTGTTCGGCGGATTCTGCCCCTTCACGCCCCCCGCCGGGCAAGTCCCAATGGGCGGGCCAGGGCAGGCCTTCGTGGTCATCGCGCAAGTATGTCAGCACCGCATCGCCGCAAATGAGCGCGGCCTTGGCGCCGACGAAGTCAGTCATTGATGTCTTTGTGCCAGATCTTCTCTTGCCCCGGTGCCACGCCCACCACCCGGCGCAGGACGAACCACGCGGCCAGCGACAGAAGAGCAAAGATCACCAAGAGGAGCGGCAAGGAGCCGCCCAAGACGCCAAGGCCCAAAAGCACCCCGGTCACCAGCGCGCCGATGGCGAAGCCAAGGAAGATGTAACCGGGGGCCAGAATCTCTAGCACCCCCAGCGAAAAGCCGGCCACGATCCAGACCCACCAGACATTCCACATCATGCGCGCCCTTTCAGCATTTTGAAGGCGTCGCCAAAGGCCTCAAGCGCGTTGGCGGGCACAAGGATGGTTTGCTTGCCTGCGCCTGCGGCGATGGCCTGCACCGCCTCAACCTGTTTCAGGGCGACCTGAAACTGCGCGGCTTCCAGACCGTTTTCCTTGATCGCCCCGGCGATCACGCCCGTGGCATAAGCCTCGGCATCGGCGGTGATGCGGCGGGCTTTGGCGGCCTGTTCGGCCGAATAGAGATCGGCGTCGGCAGCGAGTTCGACGGCGCGTTTCTTGCCCTCGGCCTCCATCACCTGTGCGCGCCGCGCGCGTTCGGCGTTCAGTTGTTGCAGCATGGCGTTGCGGGTGGCTTCATCGAGGGCCACATCCAAAATCTCGGCGCGGGTCACTTCGACGCCCCAGTCATCGACCATGGCCTTGACCTGTTCGCGCACGCGTTCGATCAATTGGGCGCGGTTGGATTGGACCTGATCCAGCTCCAGCTTGCCGATTTCGGACCGCACAATGCCCGCCACGGTGGTGGCGATGGCGGCATCGACATCGCGGATGCGGTAGACGGTCTTTTCGGGTTCGGTCACGCGGTAGAAAACGGAGGTTTCCACCTGCAACAGCACGTTGTCGGCGCTGATGGCGTCTTGGCGGGCGTTCGGGAGTTGGCGTTCCAGAACCGAGACTTTGTGCGCCACGCGGTCGAGATAGGGCACAAGGAAGTTGATTCCCGGCCCAAGGACAGACCGCAACCGGCCAAAGCGTTCCACTACATATTTCTCGGATTGCGGCACGATACGCACCGCCTTGAAAATCGTGACGATCAGGAAAATCGCAAGGGCGAGGTAAACCGCGCCCGTGCCGATGAACTGCTCAATATCCATACGAACTGCCCCCTAGGTAGGTTCGGACCAAGATGGGTGCGAAGCGGCGCGGGTGCAAGGGAAAGCGGCATGGACAGCTGCGCCCGAGTTGCAGATAAATGGCATATGCCTGCCACCAAGACCGCCCTATGCCGCGATTGTCTGACCGTCTTTGACGAGGCTGCGCGCTGCCCGGCCTGTCGTAGTCCGCGCGTGATTGGTCATGCGGAACTTTTCAGCCTGTCCATCGCCCATATGGACTGCGACGCCTTTTATGCCAGCGTTGAAAAGCGGGACAATCCGGCCCTGAGAGACGTTCCGTTGATTGTGGGCGGTGGGCAGCGGGGGGTGGTGTCGACCTGCTGTTATCTGGCGCGAATTCACGGCGTGCGGTCGGCCATGCCGATGTTTCAGGCGATGAAACTGTGCCCCGATGCTGTGGTGGTGAAGCCCCGGATGGCGGTTTACGCCGAGGTCAGCCGGGCCATTCGCGCGATGATGGAGGAGATGACCCCGTCGATTGAGCCCTTGTCCTTGGATGAGGCCTTTCTGGACCTGTCGGGAACCGAGCGGCTGCATGGCGCGCCGCCTGCGGTGATGCTGGCGCGGTTGGTGCAGCGGATGGAGGTGGAATTGGGTGTGACCGGGTCTGTCGGGCTGTCGCACAACAAGTTTCTGGCCAAGATTGCGTCAGACCTCGACAAGCCGCGTGGGTTTTCGGTGATTGGCCGGGCGGAGACGGCCGATTTCCTGCGGCCAAAGCCGGTGCGGATCATCTGGGGGGTGGGCACGGCGACGCAAGCGGCCTTGGAAAAGGCGGGGATTCGGACGATTGCCGATTTGTTGCGCTGGGACCGCGCCGATCTGGTGGCGCGGTTCGGGTCGATGGGCGAGCGGCTGTGGCATCTGGCGCGGGGCGAGGATCGCAGGCGCGTCAGCCGCGATGAAAAGGTGAAGTCGATTTCCAAGGAAACGACGTTTTTCCAAGACACCGCCGACCCCGATATTCTGGACGGCCATTTGTGGCGGCTGGCCGAGCAGGTGGCGGACCGGGCCAAGGCCAAGGCTCTAAGTGGGCGAACAGTGACGCTTAAGCTGAAGAAGGGCGATTTTCAGCTGATCTCGCGCCGTCATGCGCTGTCGGATCCGACGCAGTTGACCGACCGTATCTATCGCGCGGCGCGGGATCTGTTTCAGCCCGAGGTGGCGAAGGGGCCGTTTCGGCTGATTGGGGTGGGGATTGCCGATTTGGCATCCGAGGCGGAGGCGGATTTGCTGGGGGATTTGTTGGACCCAGACGCCCAGCGCCGGGCCAAGGCGGAGCGCGCCACGGATGCGATTCGCGCCAAGTTCGGGCCGGATGCGATTGTGAAGGGGCGCGCCTTGCGCTGACTATTCGGCCGCGAGCGGGATGCTTTGCCGCGCAATGCCGGTAATCTGCTGCACCACGCGTTCGATACGTTCGGCAAAGATGCCAAAGCTGGGCAAGGGCTCGATTGCGGCCTCATCCATATAAAGGGAGCGATCGATTTCAATCTGAACGACATGGCGGCCCGCGGAGGGGCGGCCATAGCTTTGGGCGATGAAGGCGCCAGCAAATGGGGTGTTGCGGACAACGCGGAAACCTTCGGCCTGAAAGATCGCCTGAACCGCGTCAATCACCCAAGGGGCGGCAGAAGCACCGAAACGGTCGCCCAGAACCACCTCAGGCGCGGGGCGACCGGGGCGGCTGTGATGTTCAATCGCCTCATGCGGCATGGAATGGCAGTCGATCAGCACTGCCTGACCAAACTGGGCGTGGGTGCTTTCGACCAGATCGCGCAGGGCGCGGTGATAGGGGTGCCAACAGCGGGCAATCCGCGCCTCGGCCTCGGCCAGGGGCAGTTTGCCGCGATAGATGGCCCGGCCCCCGGCCACGACGCGGGGAATCACGCCAAGACCCGAGGAGACGCGGGGATTGTGCGGCGCGCGGGCGATGCCTTCGATGACCGCAGGGTCGAGTTCATCGGGCGCGCGGTTCAGGTCAAGATAGGCGCGTGGCACATGCGCGGCCAAAAGCGGCGCGCCGTGCTGGGGGGCTGTGGAAAAGAGCTGGTCCACAAAGGCATCTTCGGACGACCGGATCTGCGCCTGTGACAGCACGGTTCGGGCCAGAAACCCCGCATCATACTGCGCCCCGCTGTGCGGCGAGGCGAAGATCACGGCGGTTGTCTGCCGCGCGGGTTGGTCAAGGCGAAACACGTCGGCCGTCATGGGAACCCGATACACTCCTGTCACTTGATTGATATAAGGCCAAAAGCAGGAATGTCGAAACCCCTTGAACGTGTCTGCGACTCTGTTTATAGCCCCGTCCATCCGACGCGGTTCCGCCCGCGTCCTTTTCTTTGGGACAAGGTGGAATCAGGCTGGAACGTGGGCGGTTAGCTCAGCGGTAGAGCACTACGTTGACATCGTAGTGGCCACTGGTTCGATCCCAGTACCGCCCACCATTCACCGCTTCCGCAAGGGGGCACGTTGTTTTCAATCGGCGCAGACGCGCCGCGTAGAGGAGAAGGCCGATGAAAGTTGCGAACTCGCTCCGCTCGCTGAAGACGCGTCACCGCGATTGCCAGATTGTGCGCCGTAAAGGCCGCGTCTATGTGATCAACAAGACGCAAAAGCGCTATAAGGCCCGTCAGGGCTGAGTGCTGCTTCCGCAAGCATGATTGGGCCGCCATGGGGACACCCGGGGCGGCTTTTTCATTTGACCCGAAGGGACGAGCGATGCACCCCAACCCCGCCTTTCGACAGGTGCCCGCCGAGGACAGTCTGGCTTTTGCCAAGGCTCGTGGCTTTGGCACGCTGTGTATCAATGCCGATTCGGGGCCGCTTTTGGCGCATGTGCCGTTTGTGGTGACCGAAAGCGGTGGCCTTTCAGCGCTGATCCATCTGGCGCGGTCCAATGCGATTGCCCGCAGTGCCTTGCCTGCGCCGGCGGTTTTGGCGGTGATGGGGCCGGAGAGCTATATCTCGCCCGATTGGTATGGCGCGGTGGATCAGGTGCCGACGTGGAACTATGTCGCCGTGCATCTGCGCGGGCGGCTAGAGCCTTTGCCGGACGAGGCGCTGCGCCCGATGGCGGATGAGCTGTCGGCGATGTTCGAGGCGCGGCTGGCGCCAAAGCGGCCCTGGACCAGTGCGAAGATGTCAGACGAGGCGATGGCGCGGATGATGCGGATGATCCTGCCGTTCCGGCTGGTGATCGAGGGCGTCGAGGGCACGTGGAAGCTGGGGCAGAACAAGACGCCCGAGCAAAGGGCGGGCGCCGTGGCGGGGCTGGAGGGCTGGGAAGAGCCGTCACCCCGGACGGAACTGGCGCGGTTGATGCGGGGTGTGGGTGATCAGGGCAAGTGATCTGATGTTGCGCGATCCGCGAAGGGTTTGCGTAAAGCACCGAGCCTATTGGACGTTTACCCGGTGAATCCATCCGGCTAGGTTCTTGCCTCATCTGCCAAGCAAAAGAACGGATCGTCGAGGCATGTCGCAGTATTTGGAAATCCCCCGCAAACTGCCCGACCATGGAACAGGCGAGGACGAGGCGTTCATTCACCTCAAACGCATCGTCGACGCGCGTTCGGCGGCGCTCGGGGACCCTGCGGCGCTTGCCCATATGGACCCTGCGCCAGCCGGGGTGGCGGCGCGGCTGATCGGGCTGAACGCGAGTGTGAATCAGAATTTGCTTCATCCCGATCTGAGCCCCTTTGCGACCGAGGCCGAACGGAAGGTGATTGACTGGCTTGCACCCTTCTTTGGAATGGCGGCGGGGCATATGTGCGCCGGGTCGACCATCGCCAATCTTGCCGCTTTGTGGTGCGCGCGCGAGCATGGCGCGCGGCATGTCGTGGCGTCTGCGGATGCGCATATCTCGGTGCCAAAGGCTGCGCGCATTCTGGGTATGCCGTTCTCGCCCGTGGCGACCGATGCGGCAGGGCGCATCGACGCTGACCGCATGCCGTCCTTGAAGGACGCCGCCCTTGTGCTGACGGCGGGAACCACGGGCCGCGGGGCAATCGACGACCTTCAGCTGGGGGAAGATGCGGCGTGGCTGCATGTGGATGCCGCCTGGGCCGGTCCGTTGCGTCTGACGCGCCATGCCGGTCGGTTGGATGGGATCGAACGGGCGCAGAGCGTCGCGGTGTCGGCGCATAAGTGGTTTTTCCAGCCGAAGGACTCGGCCATGGTCCTGTTCCGCGACCCCGCCATGCAAAGTGCCATCAGCTTTGGCGGATCTTATCTGGCGGTGCCCAATGTGGGCGTGCAGGGATCACGTGGCGCGGCAGGAGTTGCGCTGCTTGGAACATTGCTCGCTTGGGGAAAGACGGGGCTGGCCGAGCGAATCGAGCGACTGGTTGCCGTGTCGGAAGAGCTCGCCAATCGTTTGGAGGATGATCCACGTTGCCAGCTGCGGCAGCGACCAGAGACCGGAGTGGTGAATTGGCGGCCTGTCGACGGAAACACCGAAGCCGTTATCAAGCGTCTTGGCGCGACCGCCTCGCGAACTACGATTGGAGGGGAACCCTTTGTTCGGCAGGTTGCCGCCAACATGTATGCCAACATCGAGGCGGTCTGGGCGCGGATCGAAGAGTCACTGAGGTAAGGCCTGCGCGGTCGCGTGTGAGCCAGCCGTTCACGCACGCCGCAGCAGTCGGTCAA
>JBMSKG010000056.1:0-12912 GCA_049419625.1 Paracoccaceae bacterium
CTCGGCCAGAGCAGCAACGCGGCGACCGAGCGCATGGCCATGCTGAGCTTCCGTGGGTTCTGCCCGGACTGCGCGGCGATCGCGCCGACCACCAGCCCCGGCGGCCATATCGACTTCGCCTTCGCCGGCGCGCGCGCGGGCTGAGCAAGGTCGGCGAAACCGGGATCGTGCGGCGCGAGATCCTCAAAATCAAGATCGGGCAGGTCGAGATCTGGCGAGCGGGCCCGGTGGTCAAGGCCCATGCTGAGCCCAGACAGCGCCCCATGCGACCGCATCAGGCTGCGGATGCGCGCCAAAAGGGTTTGGTCATCAATGGGTTTGACCAGAAAATCATCTGCCCCGGCTTCAAACGCCGCAATCCGCGCGGCGGGGCTTTGGCTGGCGGAAAAGACCACAACCGGCACGCGCCGCGTGACAGGATCGGCCCGCAACTGACGCAACACGTCGGGGCCGGGCATGTCGGGCAGGCCATAGTCGAGCAAGATGAGATCGGGCGTCTGTTCAGCGGCCAAGGCAAGCGCGCTGACCCCATCCGCCGCCACGACCGGCAGATAGCCGGCTGCGGTCAGCTTGACCTTCATGACGATGCGATTGGTCGCCACATCGTCGACTATGAGAATCTTGCCACCCATTACCTTTTTGTCCAGAACCGCCTGACTGATCACACAATGCGTATCAACTGGTTAAGAAATCCTTTCTGAACCTTTCTGAAAAGGTAATTGATCAGGTCAAGTTTGAGGGAAACATGTGGAAAACTCGGGGGAAAACGCCATGAATCAGCAAGAAGGCGCTGAAACCGTCGCCTTGCAGGCGTTGGGGTGGCTGCTGTCGCAGCCAGAAGATCTGGGCGGGTTCCTGTCGGCTTCGGGGGCGGCGCCGGGGGATTTGGCGCATCTGGCGCGTGATCCGGTCTTTCTGGCGGCGCTGGTGGATTATCTTCTGGAGACCGATGACCGGGTTTTGGCCTGCACCAAAGATCTGGGCCTGCCAGCCATGGCGCTGGGCGAGGCGCGCCAAGGTCTGCCGGGCGGGCGTGATCCGCACTGGACCTGACGCGCCCGCCGCGCCATCTTGGCGCCCGATCACACGAGGGCCGCTGATGCGGCCGCAACAAGGACAGCCTGACGATGGACGCGGCGATTTTCGACAAGGACGGCACGCTTTTTGACTTTCGCGCCACATGGGGCGGCTGGACCGCGCGGGCGATTGACCATTTGGCCGGCCATGGCGCGGATCGCGCCATGCTTGCGCGGCGGTTGGGCTATGATGTGGCGGCGGGGGTCTTTGCCAAGGACAGCCCGATCATTGCCTCAACCACGCCGGAACTTGTTGATATCATGCACGGGTTCGTGCCGCAGATGGACAAGGGGCAGCTCTTGGACATTCTGTCGGAGCTGTCTGTTGCCGCCCCGCAGGCCCCGGCGGCACCCTTGCGCCCGGTGTTTGAGGCGCTGAAGGCGCGGGGGTTGAAGCTGGGTCTGGCCACCAATGACACCGAGGCCCCGGCCCGGGCGCATCTGGCGGGGGCGGGGGTGCTGGACCTGTTCGATTTTGTCGCCGGCTGCGATTCCGGCTGGGGTGGCAAGCCTGCGCCGGGCCAGCTTTTGGCCTTTGCAGAGCGGGTCGGGGTGGACCCGAGGCGCGCGGTCATGGTGGGCGACAGCCTGCATGATCTGCACGCGGGCCGCGACGCAGGCATGAAGCGTGCGGCGGTTCTGACGGGCATCGCGGAAGCGGGCGAATTGGCGCCCCATGCTGATGTCGTCTTGCCCGATATCAGCCATCTGGCCGCGTGGATTGACGGGCAGCGCCGCCTCTAACCTGCGCTTGATGCAAAAACGACAGATTATGTCGGTAATCTGGTTCGCGCCGCGCAAGGCTTTCGTCCATCTTGGCCAAAAGCCCAAAGTTGGGCTGTCACGATGGAGCCGATGATGACCGATGATTCCGCAGCACGCAAGCGCAGCCGCGCCGGGGGCCGGGCGGGCAACAAGATCCGCGCCGGATCGGCCGTCATTGACCAGATGCCGTGGCGGATTCCGGTCAACCCCGATCGGCCCATCGAGCCGATGGACGCCGATGGCGTGGCGGCGGTTCACAAAGGCACGATGCGCATTCTGCGCGAGATCGGGATTGAGTTTCTTAACCCCGAGGCGGTGTCCTTGCTGAAACAGGCTGGCTGCCTTGTGAACGGCACCAATGTGCGCATGGACGAAGATTTCGTCATGGAAATGATCGGTCATGCGCCCGAGACCTTTACCATCACCCCGCGCAACCCCGAGCGCGAAGTGATCATGGGCGGCAAGCATATGCTGTTCGTCAACGTCTCGTCCCCGCCCAACGCTTGGGACATGGAGCGCGGCAAACGCTCGGGCGATTTCGAGACGTTCAAGGAATTCATGAAGCTGACGCAGTATTTCAACTGCATCCACATCGCGGGCGGCTATCCGGTGGAGCCGGTGGATATTCACGCAAGCGTCCGCCATCTGGATTGCCTGTATGAAAAGCTGACGCTGACCGACAAGGTGTGCCACGCCTATTCGTTGGGGGCGGAACGGGTTGAGGATGTGATGGAGATGGTCCGCATCGCGGGCGGTCTGAGCCATGACGAATTTGACGCCAAGCCCCGGATGTACACCAACATCAACTCGGTCAGCCCGTTGAAGCATGACTTCCCGATGCTGGACGGGGCCTTGCGTCTGGCGCGGCGCGGTCAGCCGGTGGTGATCACGCCCTTCACGCTGGCGGGGGCCATGGCGCCGGTCACGATGTCGGGGGCGGTGACGCTGTCGATGGCCGAGGGTTTGGCGGCGGCGGCTTTGTTGCAATACGTCAACCCCGGCTGCCCGATTGCGCTGGGCACCTTCACCTCGAACGTTGATATGAAATCGGGCGCGCCGGCCTTTGGCACGCCGGAATACATGCGCGCAACGCAGATGACCGGGCAGATGGTGCGCCATTACAAGCTGCCCTTGCGGTCCTCGGGTGTTTGCGCGGCCAACGTGCCGGACGGTCAGGCGATGTGGGAAACCTCGAACAGCCTTTGGGCGGCGGTGCAAAGCCGGACCAACATGGTCTACCATGCGGCGGGCTGGCTGGAGGGCGGGCTGATCGCGAGCCCTGAGAAGTTCATCATGGATTGCGAAGTCCTGCAGATGATCCAGCGCTATTTCGAAGAGCCGATTTGGGCCACGACCGAGGATGACATCGCAATTGATGCCATTCGCGAAGTGGGGGCGGGCGGGCATTACTTTGGCTGCCAGCACACGCAAGACCGCTATCAGACGGCGTTCTACCAGCCGTTTGTCAGCGACTGGCGCAACTATGAGGCTTGGGCTGCCGATGGCGCGCTGTGGACGCCTGAGCGGGCGCATCGGATCTACAAGCAGATCATGGCCGAGTTCGAGGCGCCGGAGATGAACGGCGATCATCAGGAAGAGCTGAAACGCTTTGTCGCCAAGCGCAAGCAAGAGGGCGGGGCGCCGACGGACTTCTGATCCCTCCTCGGGCGCCTTCGGCTTCTCGTCGGGGGTGTCTCGACGCGTGGCGGAGCCGACGAGGAGAGGTTAGCGCCGGGCCTTTTCCAGCGCGTGAACGCCAAGCCCGGCGATCAGCCCCCAAAAGGCCGCGCCGATGCCAAAGGCGGCCACGCCGCTGGCGGTGACCACCAGCGTTACCGTGGCGGCAAAGCGCGTGTCGGGTGCGGCGAAGGCCCCGCTGAGCGCGCCCATCAGCGGGCCAAGAAGCGCGAGCGCCACCAAGGCCACCATCAGCGCGGGCGGCAGGGCCGCCAAGAGCCCCAGAATGGCGGGGCTGAAAAGCCCAAGCGCGGCCCAGAACCCGGCGTAGACCATGCCTGCCTTCCAGCGCTGGCCCGCGTCGGGATGGGTGTCCGGCCCCATGCAGATGGCCGCCGTGATGGCTGCCATGGATGTGGTATGCGCGCCAAAGAGCCCGGAGAGTGCCGACAAAAGCCCGGTTGTCACCAGCCCCGCCCGCACCGGGGGCGTATAGCCGTGCGCGCGCAGCGTGGCAAAGCCGGGCAGGTTTTGCGAGGCCATGGTGACGAGATAAAGCGGCAGGCCAAGGCCCAGAAGCACGTCAGGCCGCAACTCTGGCGCGATGAAGGTCAGGTGCGGCGCGGGCAGTGTCAGTGGCGGAAAGACCGCCCCGCCAAGCGTGAAGGCCAAGGCCAGGCCCAGACCAAGGGCTGCGAGAACCGCGAGCGCGGGGTTCTTCAGCCGCACCAGCACAAAGACTGCGATCATGGGCAAGATGAGGGCGGGCAGGGTTTGGGCGGCCCCGGCCCCTTTGAGGCAAAACGGCAAGAGAACCCCGGCGAGCATGCCCGCCGCCACCCCGTCGGGGATGAGCGCCACGGCCCGGCCCAAGGGTTTGATGACCCCGGTCAGCGCGATCAAGAGCCCGGCCAGCACAAAGGCGGCGACCGCCTCGGCCAGCGTCACCCCTTGGGTGGCGGCGATCAGGGCGGCCCCCGGTGTGGACCAGGCCAGCACCACCGGCACGCGTGTGGTGAAAGACAACAGCGCGGATCCGATGGCTTTGGCCAGACAGACCGCCAGCACCCAGCTTGCGGTTTGTTCGGGGCTGGCCCCGACGGCGGTTGCCGCCGAGAGCACCAGAGCGATGGTCGAGCCATAGCCGACAAGTGCCGCCACAAGGGCCGATGAAATGACGGATGCCCGCATGACCGCTCCTGAATTCGGGGCGACTATTGCGGGGTCTTTGGGGGGATGCAAGGGGCGGGAAGACGGGCTGCGGCACCCCCGAGGGAGGAGGAGAGGGGGTGCCGCCTGTCCGTTTGGCCCGAGGGAGGAGGAGAGGGCCAGCGGATGAGGTGACGGGGTTCAACGAAGGTTGAACCACCGCCCTGCCGCCGGGCCCCCGAGGGAAGGGAAGAGCCCAAGCGGAATTCGGGTGCGGCACCCCCGAGGGAGGAGGAGAGGGGGTGCCGCTGATCCGATCGGCCCGAGGGAGGAGGAGAGGGCCGGTCGAAGCTGTGAAACGGGCAGCAGGAGCGAAAGAGGTCTGGGTGCCGCGTTTGGTCCTCAGGCCCCGGGAGGGGGGCCGTCAATTCTTATTTGCCGTAAGCGGCATCCTTGGCGACCGCCGAAATCATCGAGCGGTGCAGGCCCAGATCTGCCAAATCGCGGTCGGACAGGGCGTTCAATTCGGTCAGCGTCTGACTATAGACCCGGCGGCGTTGCGCCATTTTTTGCAGCTTGTGCACTTGATGTTGCACCAAATCGCGAAGCGACCAACTGGCGGGACGGACAGTAGAATTCACAAATGCCATGACGGCCTCAATTCCTTTTGTTCTTGGGGGCGGTTTAACTGCGTTTGCCACTTGGCATCTGCACCGACCCTTTTTCGTGTTAGTGCAAACATGGGGCAAATGCTGCAGTTGCACAATGGCCTGCCTGCGCAATGCTGCCATGCAGCAATTGCATGACTTGGCGTCATAAAAATGATAAATTTTACAACACCTTCGCTGAAATTTTGAGCATTTGGTCAACGCACTCTTGCCCTTTGCCTGAAAGCACACAACTGTGCCTAAACGACGGGCGATGGGCGAAAACTGCGGGGGCTGAGATGGCACTTGATCTGGCGACGGTGAACCGGGTTCTGGCGGGCGTGTCTTGCCCCGGCGGGGGCGATCTTGTCAGCCGGGACCTTGTGCGGGCGTTGAGCGTCGATGGGGACACGGTGCGATTCGTGCTGGAAGCGGCCTCGGCGGATGAGGCGCGCGCGCTGGGTCCGGTGCAGGCCGCCGCCGAAGCGGCGTTGCGCGCGGTGGGGGCAAGTTCGGTGCAGATCGTGATGACGGCACATGGCCCGGCGGGGCGGCCTGCGCCCAAGGCGCCGACACCCGGCCCCGAGGGGCAGCCGCCCAGTCTGAAGATCGGCCAGCACCCGACGCCGCATCAGGGCGGGCCGCAGCCGATTGCGGGGATCGCCAATGTCATCGTCGTCGGCTCGGGCAAGGGGGGCGTGGGCAAATCGACCGTGTCGTCGAACCTTGCGGTGGCCTTGGCGCGGCAGGGCCGGCGGGTGGGGTTGCTGGACGCCGATATCTATGGCCCAAGCCAGCCGCGCATGATGGGGGTGAACAAGCGCCCCGCCTCGCCCGATGGCAAGCTGATCGAGCCGGTCCATGCCCATGGCGTCACCATGATGTCTTTGGGCCTGATGTTGAAAGAAGATGAGGCGGTGGTCTGGCGCGGCCCGATGATCATGGGCGCCTTGCAGCAGCTGTTGGGGCAGGTGCTGTGGGGCGAGCTGGATGTGTTGGTCATCGACCTGCCGCCGGGGACGGGGGATATTCAACTGACGCTGGGCCAGCGCACCAAGCTGTCGGGCGCTGTGGTGGTGTCGACCCCGCAGGATGTGGCGATGCTGGACGCCAAGAAGGCGATCGACATGTTCCAAAAGCTGAAGACCCCGATCCTGGGGCTGATCGAGAATATGTCGACCTATGTTTGCCCGAACTGCGGCCATGAAGAGCATCTTTTCGGTCATGGCGGGGTGGCGGCTGAGGCCAAGCGGCTGGGTGTGCCCTTGCTTGGCGAGTTGCCGTTGGCGCTGGAGGTTCGTCTGGCCGGTGATGCCGGGCGGCCGGTGGCGGCCGATGATGGCCCCGCGGCCGAGGCCTATGCCCGCATCGCGCGCGGCCTGATCGCGCAAGGCGTGGCCTGAGGCCAGTTCCTTCTAGACTGTTGGCTGGCCCATGGCCGAGCTGTGGCATGCGCTGAGGTGGGCGCGAGGTGGTTGGCTGGGCCCGACGCGGTGCGGGTGCCGCGAATCACCTGACGGGATTTCACGGGAAAATCTGGAAAAGATGCCGATGATATCTGCGGTTTGGCATGTTGTCGCCCATATGTTCCTGTTATGTCCCAATCGTTGCCTGGGGCAATGAAAAAAACTTCGGATTTTGTGGGTAGGTGAGCGGCAAAGTCCTAACGCTATATCTAGCGGTTCACGCTGCCGTGAGGTCAACCTGTTGGATGGGTTGCGGCCAAAACACCACAAAATCCTGTTTTCTGGCCCCTATCTGCACAAGATATGCCCATCGCTATCTAAAGTTTTCCATTGCATCCCATGAATTCCCATGGCATCCCTTGTTCATCGAAAGACGAAGCGGTCAATAAAACGCGAGGGGCGGCGCAAGACCCCGAACAAGGCGAAAAAGACAGGCTCATACAGGCAACCGCCTTCGTCGATTGAGACAACGAGATCCGGCGCGCGAGCGAGCAGACATCTCCCCCAGGTGGCAAGCGCGTAGGACGCCCAGCGATGGGACAGTGGGCGGATCGGGTAGTGGCATCAACCCGATCCGCCTTTTCTATTTCCGGGGTTCGCGCCCCAACAACGGAGCCGCAAGGCCAATGGCGAGCGAGGCGTTCAGAGGCGAATTCTACCAGAAGGTAGATGGTAAGGCCCGGGTGTCGATCCCGGCGGCCTTTCGCCGGATTCTGGAAGCTGAAGACCCCGTCTCTGAACATAACCCCCGCGCACGCGTTTACATGGTCTACGGCGGCAAGGCCCGCCGGTTCGTGGAATGTTATTCGCGCGCAGGCGCGGATGCGCTGGCCGCCAAGATCGAAGCGATGGAACTGGGTTCGCCCGAGCGTGACCGTGCCGAGCGGGACCTGATCAGCCGGTCGGTGATGATCGAGGTTGAGCCTGATGGCCGCATCGTGCTGCCGGTCAAGGTGCGGGAAAAAATGGGCTTTGTGGGTGAAGATCTGGCCAGCGGCGGCGAGGCCGCTTTTGCCGGGTTCACCAACCGCTTTAAGCTGTATCGCCGCGAAGTCTATGAGGCGGAACTTGCCGACGACGACGATGATGACGGCGTTGATCCCTTGGCCCTGGTGGGGCGTGCGACGCGGAGCGGGTAAGGCATGACCCCCAGCGCAGCCCTGCCAGACAGCGCTTTTCCCGACCGCGCCCCGCATATTCCGGTTCTTCTCACTCCGCTTTTGGCGAGCGTTGCCCCTGTTGAGGGGGTTTGGTTGGACGGCACCTTTGGGGCCGGGGGCTATACCAAGGGCTTGTTGGCGGCTGGTGCGTCTTGTGTGATTGGCGTTGACCGGGACCCGTTGGCTTTGCAGATGGCACAGGCTTGGGCGGGCGAATATGGCGACCGGTTGCGGCTGGTGGCGGGCAATTTCTCGGATCTGGATCGGTATTCGGATGTGGCGCTGGATGGGATCGTCTTGGATCTGGGCGTGTCCTCGATGCAGCTTGATCTGGCAGAGCGTGGGTTTTCGTTTCAAAAAGACGGCCCCTTGGACATGCGGATGAGCCAGGATGGCCCGTCGGCGGCGGATCTGGTCAACACCGCCGACGAGGCGGTGCTGGCTGATATTCTGTATCATTATGGTGAGGAGCACGCCTCGCGTCGCATCGCGCGGGCGATTGTGGCGGCGCGGACAGTGGCGCCGATCACCACCACGCTGCACTTGGCCGAGATCGTGTCGAAATGCCTGCCGCGCCCGAAGCCGGGGCAAAGCCATCCGGCCACGCGCAGCTTTCAGGCGATCCGCATCGCGGTGAACACCGAGTTTTCCGAACTTGCGATGGGGCTTATGGCGGCGGAACGCGCGCTGAAGCCCGGCGGCAAGCTGGCGGTTGTGACTTTTCACAGTCTGGAGGACCGGATCGTGAAGCGGTTCTTGCAATTGGCCTCGGGCAACGAATCCAACACCAACCGATATGCGCCTGCCCGCGCGGACACCACGGCGCGCTTTACCCTTGTCACCCGCCGCGCGGTGGGGCCGGATGAGGCGGAACTGGCGCAAAACCCCCGGTCCCGGAGCGCCAAGCTGCGCGTGGCCATCCGCACCACAGCCCCGCCGCAGGCGGTCAACCCCGCCGATCTGGGCGTGCCGCAACTGACCTTGCCGAAGAAAGGACGCCGCTGACATGCGCCCGCTTCTCTATGTTCTGTCGTTTCTTGCTGTGCTGGGCCTTGGCTTTTGGGCCTACCGCGAGAATTACACCACCCAGTCTGCGCTGCGCGATGTGGCTGATCTGCAAGATGAAATTGCCACGCTGCATGAATCTCTGGCGATCCAGCGCGCCGAATGGGCGCATTTGAACCGGCCTGAGCGGTTGCGCGATCTGGCGGTGTTGAATTTTGACCGGCTGGGGCTGATGCCGATGGAGCCGCACCAGTTTGGCCGCGGCACCGAAGTGGCCTATCCGCCGCCGCCCGCGCTGGCGGATAGCGTGTCTGATCTGGCCATCGAGGCCCCTGTCGATATCTCTGGCACTCTTGATGCCGACCCCGAGGTGCAAACCCCATGATCCGCACGCCCCTCCGCCCGCTTGCCCGCATCCTGCACGCCCGCGCCACGGGTGGCAGTCCTGATGCAATTGAGCGTGACAATCTGCGCGAGCGCAATGAGGCGCTGCGTGAGCGCGCCCGCGGGCGGGCGCAGTTGCGGCTGTTGTTCTTGTGCATGTGCTTTTTCTCGGCCTTCACGGTGGTTGGCGCGCGGATGGGCATGCTGGCCGCGTCCGAACCGATGGAGCCCCGCAGTGCGGGGGCCACGAACACCATCACCGCAGGCCGTGCCGATATCGTCGACCGCAATGGACGGGTGCTGGCCACCAATATGCTGACCCATGCGCTTTATGTGCAAACGAAAGACCTGATCGATCCGGCCCGCGTGGCGCGCGAATTGGTGGTGATCTTTCCCGAATTGGACGCCCCCACGCTGGAGCGCCGCTTTACCGATGGCCGCAGCTTCCTCTGGGTGCGCCGGGTGATGTCGCCCGAGCAAATGCAGGCGGTCCACAATATCGGGGATCCCGGCCTGTTGTTTGGCCCGCGCGAGATGCGGCTTTACCCCAATGGGCAGTTGGCCGCGCATATCCTTGGCGGGGCCTCGTTCGGGGCTGAGGGGGTGCACAGTGCAGAGGTGATCGGCACGGCGGGCATCGAGAAGGCGATGGATGCGCGGCTGCGTGATCCTGCACAGGCTGGCACGCCGCTGGAATTGTCGCTGGATCTGACGGTGCAGGCCACGGTCGAGGAGGTTCTGGAAACTGGGGTGCGTCAGTATGAGGCCAAGGGTGGCGCGGCGATCTTGATGGATGTGCGCACCGGCGAGATTGCGGCCATGGCCTCATATCCGTCGTTTGACCCCAATGATCGGCCAAATCCTTTGGCCGACCCCAAGGCCGAGCCGGGCGACAGTGTTTTGTTCAACCGCGCGGTTCAGGGGGTTTATGAGCTTGGCTCGACCTTCAAGATCTTTGCCGCAGCTCAGGCGATGGATCTGGGGCTGGTCACCCCTGACACCTTGGTGGACACGCAAAGCCTGAGCGTGGGCCGCAAGCGGTTTTCGGAATTTGACAACAAGAACTACGGCCCGACGAAAACGGTCTCCGAAGTGATGGAGGTGTCGTCCAACATCGGCACCGGACATTTGGCCTTGATGATTGGTGCGGAGCGCCAGCAAGCCTTTTACAAGGCGCTGGGGCTTTTGGACCCGTCGCCGGTGGAACTGATTGAGGCCCCGGGGGCGCGGCCTTTGGTGCCGAAGAAATGGCCCGATGTGGTGACGGTGACCGCAAGCTTTGGGCATGGTCTGTCCTCGAGCCCGCTGAACCTTGCCGCAGCTTATGCGACGCTGGCCAATGGTGGGGTCAAGGTGACGCCGACGCTGTTGCGGCGCAATGAGGTGGCGGTCGGTCCGCGTGTCGTGTCGGAAAAGGCAGCGTTGGATTCGATCACCATGTTGCGCCGGGTGGTGACCAACGGCACGGCCTCGATGGCGAAGATGGATGAATATGCGATTGGCGGCAAAACCGGCACCGCCGACAAGCCGATGCGCGGCGGGGGATATTATCAGGATAAGGTGATCACCACCTTCGCCTCGGTCTTTCCGACGGAGGCGCCGAAATACGTGCTTTTGGTCACGCTGGACGAGCCGGTGGACCGCACCGGTCCCGAGGTGCGCCGCACAGCCGGTTGGACGGCTGTGCCCGTAGCAGCGGAAATCGTGCGTCGCAGCGCGCCCCTGCTCGGCCTGCGCCCGGCCATTGCGGCCCCAGCCCTTGATGGGTTAACAGCCGTCAATCAATAGATTTGGGGTCAAGGCATGGCGCGAAAGCACTTAACGGAACTTGGGCTCACCGCGCGCGGTGGCCGGGATCCCGTGCTTTCCGGTCTGACGGTTGACAGCCGCGCGGTGCGTCCGGGCATGTTGTTTGCCGCCCTTGCGGGTGCGCGGATGCATGGGGCCGAGTTCATCGGCCCCGCCCTGCGGATGGGGGCGGCTGCGATCTTGACCGACGCCGAGGGCGCGAAGTTGGCGGCAGAGGCTTTGGCGGGGGCAGAGGCGGCCTTGGTCATTGCCGATGACCCGCGCGAGGCTTTGGCCTATGCGGCGGCGCTGTGGTTTGGCGCGCAGCCCGCGACCATGGTTGCAGTGACCGGGACCAATGGCAAGACCTCGGTCGCGACCTTTGCCCGCCAGATTTGGATGGCGCTGGGCCATGGGGCGATCAACATCGGCACCACGGGCGTCGAAGGCGCGTGGGAGGCCCCATCGAGCCATACCACCCCGGACCCGATCACGCTGCACGCGATGCTGGCGGATGCGGCGGCGGCGGGGGTGACCCATGCGGCGATGGAAGCCTCGTCCCATGGGTTGGATCAGCGCCGGATGGACGGCGTGCGTCTGCGCGTGGCGGGGTTCACCAACCTGACGCAGGATCATCTGGATTATCACCACACGATGGAGGCCTATGCCGAGGCCAAGGCGGGGCTGTTCAGCCGCCTGTTGCCAGAGGATGGGGTGGCGGTCATCAATCTGAATGGCGCAGGCGGGGCGGCGATGGCGGATCTTTGCGCCGCGCGTGGCATCCGCACGCTGACCATCGGCCATGAAGAAGGGGCGGATCTGCGGATCCGGGGCCAGCGCTATGATGCGACCGGCCAAGACTTGCGCTTTGACTGGCAGGGCCAGCCCTATCAGGTGCATCTGAACCTTGTCGGTGGGTTTCAGGCGGAAAACGTGTTGGTGGCGGCGGGTCTGGTGATTGGGGCGGGGGCCGCCCCCGGCGATGTGTTTCGCGCGCTGTCCAGTTTGACGGGGGTGCGGGGCCGGATGCAGCTGGCCGCCACCCGCAAGAACGGGGCGGCGGTTTATGTTGATTATGCCCATACCCCAGATGCGGTTGAAACCGCGCTGAAGGCGCTGCGCCCGCATGTCTTGGGCCGGATTGTGATTGTCTTTGGCGCAGGCGGCGACCGTGACACCACCAAGCGCCCCTTGATGGGGGCTGCCGCGCGCGCCTATGCCGATGTGCTGTATGTGACCGACGACAATCCGCGGTCAGAAGAGCCTGCGGCCATTCGGGCGGCCATTCTCGCTGCCTGCCCCGAGGCGAATGAGGTGGGCGACCGCGCCGAGGCGATCTTGCGCGGGGTGGATGCGCTGGGGCCGGGGGATGCCTTGCTGATTGCGGGCAAGGGGCATGAGACGGGCCAGACCATCATGGGGCAGGTCTATCCGTTTGACGATGTGGAACAGGCCAGCATTGCGGTGGCGGCCTTGGATGGGGTGATCTGATGCTGTGGACCTCGGATGAGGCGGTGGCTGCAACCGGGGGTCGGACAACCGCGCCTTGGGCGGCGGGGGGCGTGTCGATTGACACGCGGACCTTGCAGCCGGGGGATTTGTTCGTGGCGCTGAAGGATGTGCGCGACGGGCATGACTTTGTGGCCCAAGCGCTGGAAAAGGGCGCGGCGGCGGCTTTGGTCAGCCGGGTGCCTGACGGGCTTTCCTCGGGCGCTCCGCTTCTTGTCGTGCCGGATGTGTTGAAGGCGCTGGAGGATCTGGGCCGGGCCGCGCGGGCGCGCGCCGACCAGCAGCG
>JBMSKG010000057.1:0-12901 GCA_049419625.1 Paracoccaceae bacterium
CAGCCCATCGCCCAGTAAATCCTCCACGAACCACGCCGCAAACTGTGCCCGGCCCGAGACGCCCGCCTTGGCATAGATCCGCGTCAGTTGCGCCCGCACCGTGCCCGCCGCAGCACCCCGCATCTCGGCAATCTCGGCCACATCCAGCCCCTTCAGGGCCAAGAACCCCACATCGCGCTCGGCCGGGGTCAGGCCCCAAGCGGAGAACTGCGCGGCAATCACATCTCCCAAAGCCCCGCGCGCCGAGGCAAGGGCCACATCCTGCGCCCGCATCTCCTCCAACGTCTGGCGCAACACCAGCACGCCAAAAACCATTCCCATCGCCAAAGCCAATGCCACCAACATCTCGAACGTAAGATGAGGGCTCAGCTGGCCATCCAGATAATCGGCCAGCGCATCGCCCACGAAGAAAACTGTCGCAAGGGTTTGAACAATCAAAAAAACTGCCCATGCAATCGGCCGTCGACGTGGGCTGAGGGCTTTCATTCCTTGCGCCCCCGGCGCGCGATCAACATGGGGGCCACCAGATTGCGGCGCATAACGCGGCTTTCCACCGCAACACCCGCCACATGCAACAATGCCAAAATCACGATCAAGTTCGCCGCCACTTGGTGGACCTCTTTCAACACACTGCCGTAGGCGCTTTCGCTTGCGCCTTCGTCGCCGTCTTCTTCAACTAACACCGACCAGTCGCCTTCAGCAACCGCCGCCTCAAGATCTGCCTGCGCAAAGGGGCTCACGCCGCTCATACCAAGTCCTGTCAGCACGATAACCGCCAGACAGGCCCACAGCGCATAGGCCATCATGGCCCCGGCCGGGTTGTGCGACGGATAATGCGGTGCCTTGCCACGCAGCAACCCGCCCAAGTGGCGCAGCGCGGCCATGGGATTTGGCGGAAAGCTGGCAAAGCGCGCCTCACGCGGGCCAAGAAACCCCCAGATCAGCCGCAAAAGCAAAAGGGCCATCCCCGCCCAGCCAAAGGCGATATGCACCGATCCGCCTTCCTTGGTGAAGGCATAATTGGCGATGACCACCACCGCGATTCCCCAATGTGCCAGCCGCAACAGCGGGTCCCAATGGGGCAGTGCCTGCCCCTTTCGGGGCAGGCGAGCAGAGGTCACATCAGTCATCAGATTTCACCTCGGCCACAGCACCGGTTTTGGGATCAATGTAGATCTCCCACATCTTGCCGGTCGCGGTCTCGGTGCATTTGGCTTCGATCTTGCCACCTTCGGGCTCAAAGCTGTTGACCTTGCAGCCAGCCGCCTCAAGCGCGGCGGTCGCGGTCTCAGGGGTGGTGCCCATCACATCGCCCACCACCGGCAAGGCAAAGGCCGCCAAGGGCGACAAGGCAAGTGCGAAGGTCACGGGAAGAAGAGCTTTCATCGGGATCAGTCCTTTTCAACGAAGGCCGGGGATGCGGAGTTGCAACCCGGTCTGCCTCCAGATGCGCCACCTTCTGTCCCAAGCCTATTGCCGCGGCGCTTAGACGGGGGTGAATAAGCCTGCGCTTACACTCATAAGTCGTGCCTTGCTCGATGGCGCAAAGCCGGTGAACCCAAACGTCCAATTGCTCCTACCCACCGTGAGATCGCCGCTTGCCTTTTGCATGTGCAGCAAGCTAGAATCTCAACCAGTGCGATTATGGGTGGCTACCCACAAGACGTTTGAAAACCGGAGTAGACGATGGCGATTTGGCAGTTTTTGCGCAGCATTCCCGATGGCATCGAGATGATGTCTTCCTCGATTTATGATGGTTTTGAGAATTTGGATGTCTTATCCCGCAGTTCCACCGTTCTGCGCCTGCAAGATCCGGAATTCGGTGACATTTTCACCTTCACCGGTACCGGGCTGACCTACAGCATCTCGGGCGGCAATCTCACCGCGACCGGCGGCACGCTGACGGGCCTCACTGCCACCTTCAACGGCCAAGCTTTTGCAAGCTGGACTGGGATCAGCGTTCCAGCAGTGACGATGTACAACTATGTACGCACCGACAACTGGGCAGCCCTAAACACCCTTCTTTTCAACACCTCCGACACCTACAACATGACCGACGCCGCCGATTCTGTGCGCGGCTTTGGGGGCAATGACCGGATCAACGGCTTTGGAGGCAATGACCGACTGTTCGGCGACAGCGGCAATTACACGCGCGTCGGTGGCCTCGGCAATGATGTCTTGCGAGGCGACGCTGGCAATGACAGCCTTTTGGGCGACAGCGGCAATGATACGCTCACCGCCGGCCTCGGCAATGATGTCTTGCGAGGCGACGCTGGCAATGACAGCCTTTTGGGCGACAGCGGCAATGACAAGCTCTTTGGCGACAGCGGCACAGACCGGCTGAACGGTGGTTTGGGGGCGGATACGCTGATCGGCGGCACCGGGATCGACACGATGATCGGCGGCGCCGGGGCCGATGTCTTTGCCTTCAACGACAGCGGCGCCACCAACCGCGAGATCATCTCCGACTTTATCGCCGTTGATGACGCGCTGCATTTCAACAATGACGCCTTCACCGCCTTTGCCTACACAGGTCAACTGCGCACCAGCAGCTTTGTGCTGGGCACCGCGGCAACCGATCTGGCCGACCGCTTCATCTATCAGCAATCCACCGGAAACCTGTGGTATGACCGCGACGGGTCAGGCGCGGCGGCCAAGGTTCTGGTGGCCGAGTTAGCCGATGGCACACGGATCACGACGGCCGATATCTTCATCCTGTAACGACCCAGGCCTAGGCGCAATCCACCCCGGCACCCGGACCCACCCCGCGCATTTTGCCGCCACCTCTTGAATCCTTGCCCTCGATGGGCAATGTGAGTGTCAGGTAATGGGGCAGGCGCATGGCACTTCCGATCCGTGATCAGGCGAAATACTGGGGCCTTGCCCTGTTGGTGTTTTTCATTGCGCTCTGGGCCTTGGGCGGGGTGATTTTGCCCTTCTTGGTCGGCGGCGCGCTGGCCTATTTCCTGGATCCCGTCGCCGACCGTTTGGAACGCGCGGGCCTCAGCCGGGTGGCCGCCACCACGGTCATCACCGCCGTTGGCGTCCTGATTCTGGTGGCGCTGGTGCTGGCGGTGATCCCAACTCTGGTGAACCAGACCACCGCCCTCATCAACGCCGCCCCCGATATCGCCCAGCGCCTGCAACAGGTTCTGCTTGAGCGTTTCCCCGACCTTGCCGACAACACCTCGACCATTCGCCAAAGCCTCGCGCAGATCGGTCAGACCATTCAGTCCAAAGGGGCCAGCTTGGCCGAAGGGCTCCTCAGCTCATTGGCAGGGGCGATCTCCATCGTCGTCTTTATTCTGGTGGTGCCTGTGGTGGCCGTCTACCTCTTGCTCGATTGGGACCACATGATCGCGCGGATCGACAACCTTCTGCCCCGAGATCACGCTCCCACCATTCGCCGCCTCGCCGGCGAGATTGACGCCGCCCTTTCGGCCTTTGTGCGTGGTCAGCTTTCGGTCTGCCTTGTGCTTGGCATCTATTATTCGGCCGCGCTGATGATGGCGGGGCTGCAGTTCGGCCTTGTGGTCGGCGCGATTGCCGGAGCAATCACCTTTATTCCTTACGTCGGCGCCATCATCGGCGGGGCGCTGGCGATTGGCCTTGCGCTTTTTCAGTTCTGGGGAGATTGGCTGCAGATCGGCATTATCGCGGCAATCTTCGCCGCCGGGCAGTTTCTGGAAGGCAATGTGCTTACCCCCAAACTGGTCGGCAAATCGGTGGGCCTGCACCCGGTCTGGCTTTTGTTCGCACTCTCGGCCTTCGGCACGCTCTTCGGCTTTGTCGGCATGCTTGTGGCCGTGCCGGTTGCGGCCGCACTCGGTGTGCTGACCCGCTTTGCCATCGCCCAGTATCACGCAAGCCTCCTTTACGTCGGCATCGCCGGGCGTATCCCCGAGGATGAGGATCAGGCGTGACCACGCCGCGTCAAATGGCCTTTGACCTTGGGCTGCACGAAGATTTCTCGCGCGAAGGCTTCTTCCCCTCGCCCGCCAATGCCGCCGCTCTGGCGTCGATCGCAGCCTGGAAGGACTGGCCCCTGCGGCGGCTTTTGCTGATCGGCCCAGACGGGGCGGGCAAAACCCATCTGGCCCATATCTGGGCCGTCGAGGCCGGGGCCATGCTTCTGCGCGCCGCAGATCTGCCCCATCATGACCCCACCGCCCTGCCCTTGTCCGTGGTGGTCGAGGACGCCGACGCGATGGCGGGTTTACCCGCCCACGAGGAGGCGATGTTTCACCTTGTCAATCACATGGCCGCCGCCGGGGGGCATCTTCTGCTCACCGCCCAGCGCCCACCACGCGACTGGGGCCTTGCCCTGCCCGACCTTCTCAGCCGCCTGCAAGCCACCGCGATCGCCCGGCTCGATCCGCCCGATGACGCGCTCTTGTCCGCGGTGCTGGTCAAACTATTCACCGACCGCCAGATCGCGGTTCCGCCCAACCTCATCCCCTATCTGACCGCCCGGATGGACCGCTCCATCGCCGCCGCGCGTCATCTGGTCGCCGCCCTCGACGCCCGCGCGTTGGCCCTTGGTCGCCCCGTCACCCGCGCCTTGGCCGCCGAACTTCTGGACAGTGCCGATCAGGGGTGAAACACTGTCACCCGAATGACATAGTCCCGCGGTATCTGCCTGCCATGACCAACGCCGATTTCCTCAAAGCCCCCTTCCCCGAGCCTGTTGCCCTGCCGGTCGAGGAAACCACCGGCCCCCGGCGCTTTTTCAACCGCGAAATCTCATGGCTGGCCTTTAACTGGCGCGTGCTGGAAGAGGCGGCCAACCCCTCCGTTCCGCTGCTCGAACGACTTCGCTTTCTGTCCATCTCGGCCACCAACCTCGACGAATTCTACACTGTGCGCGTCGCGGGCCTGCGCGCGCTGGTCAAGGCCGGCAATGCCACCCCGTCGGAAGATGGCCTCAGCCCCGCCGAACAGCTGACGCTCATTCACGCCGACGCGCGCGATCTGATGCAGATGCAGCAGTCCGTGCTCAAACGCCTGCGCCGCGAGATGGAGACCCAAGGCATCCTGATCGCCACCCGCTCGAAATTGACCGGGCGCGACCACAAGTTTCTGGAAGACCATTTCCTGCGCAACGTCTTTCCGGTTCTGTCGCCCTTGGCGATTGACCCGGCCCACCCCTTCCCCTTTATCCCCAACACCGGCTTTTCGCTGGCGCTGGAACTGGAACGCGAAACCGATCACCGCACGCTCAAGGCGCTTTTGCCCATCCCCCAGCAGATCGCGCGGTTTATCCCCCTGCCCAGCAAGGACGGCGAACACCGTTTCCTGCCCTTGGAAGAGCTGCTCTTGATGCATCTCGACATGCTGTTCCCGGGCTATACCGACCGGGGGCATTGCCTGTTCCGCGTGCTGCGCGACAGCGATCTTGAGGTTGAGGACGAAGCCGAAGATCTGGTGCGCGAATTTGAAACCGCGCTGAAACGCCGCCGCCGGGGCGAGGTGATCCGCCTCAAGATTTCCGCCGGGGCCCCCGCGGATCTGCGCGCTCTTATCAAGGAAGAACTCGGCGTCAAAGACGACGAGATGGTCGAACTGCGCGGCATGCTGGGCATTGCCGATCTGAAAGAACTCGTCCTCTCTTCCCGCCCCGATCTTTTGTGGCCCCCCTTCACCCCGCGTGTGCCGGAACGGGTGCAGGATAATGAGGGCGACATGTTTGCCGCCATCAAGCAAAAGGACATCCTTTTGCACCACCCCTATGAGACCTTCGATCTGGTCATCCGCTTTTTGGAACAGGCCGCGCGCGACCCCAATGTGCTGGCCATCAAGCAAACGCTCTATCGCACCTCATGGGACAGCCCGATCGTCGGCGCCCTTTGTGAGGCCGCCGAGGCGGGCAAGTCGGTGACCGCCCTTGTCGAGCTTAAAGCCCGCTTTGACGAGGCCGCCAACATCCGCCAATCGCGGCGTCTCGAACGCTCGGGCGCACATGTGGTTTACGGCTTTATCAAGTACAAAACCCACGCCAAAATCTCGACCGTGGTCCGCCGCGAAGGCGACCAGCTCGTGACCTACACCCATTACGGCACCGGCAATTACCACCCGATCACCGCGCGCATCTATACCGATCTGTCGTTCTTCACCTGTGACGCGGCCTTGGGCCGCGATGCGACCAAGGTGTTCAATTACCTGTCGGGCTATGTACAGCCACAGGGATTGGAAAACCTTGCGATTTCGCCCATCACCATGAAGCCGCGCCTTTTGGAACTGATCGCCGCCGAGGCCGACCACGCCCGCGCCGGCCGCCCCGCGGAAATCTGGGCCAAGGTCAACAGCCTGGTCGACCCGGACGTGATCGACGCGCTTTACGCCGCCTCACAGGCCGGGGTCCGGATCAGCCTCATCGTGCGCGGCATTTGCGGCTTGCGACCGGGGGTCAAAGGGCTTTCGGAAAACATCCGCGTCAAATCTATCGTCGGGCGGTTCTTGGAACATTCCCGCATCGTCTGCTTTGGCAATGGCAACGGCTTGCCCGGCAAAAAGGCCCGCGTGTTCATCTCTTCGGCCGACTGGATGGGCCGCAACCTGACGCGCCGGGTGGAAACGCTGATCGACATCCGCAATGACACCGTCAAAGCCCAGATCGTTGGGCAGATCATGGCCGCCAATCTGGCCGACGAGGCGCAAAGCTGGCTATTGGGCCCCGATGGGCGCTATACTCGTGATCTGGCTCCCGCCGATGGCAACGCCTTCAACTGCCACCGCTTCTTCATGGAAAACCCCTCGCTCTCTGGCCGTGGCACGGCCGGTGCCAAGGATGTTCCGAAACTTGCCTGAGGCCCAAAATGACTGACGTCGATACCCTGCCCGACCCTGACGAGGATCACGGCCCCTTTGGCCGCCCCTTGTTCGACGACCCCTCCGCCCGCGCGCTCAGCCGCGTGGGCGTGGTGGACGTCGGCTCAAACTCGGTCCGCATGGTGGTCTTTGACGGCGCGGCGCGCTCTCCTGCCTATTTCTACAACGAAAAAATCATGTGCGGTCTGGGCAAGGGGCTGGCACAAACCGGACGGCTGTCGCCCGAAGGCCGTGTGCGGGCGCTCAAGGCCTTGAAACGCTTTTCGCTTTTGGCCCAAGGCATGGGCATCGAGACGCTGACCGTGGTGGCCACAGCGGCGGTGCGCGAGGCCGAGGATGGGCCGGAGTTTCAGCTTCAGGTCCTCAATGACACCGGGCTGAAGATGTGGGTGATCGACGGCGGCGAAGAGGCGCGGCTCTCGGCCCAAGGCGTGCTCTTGGGCTGGCCCGATGCCAAGGGCATCGTCTGCGACATGGGCGGCAACTCGATGGAACTGGCGCGCATCGGCGATGGCAAGGTGGGCAAACGCGTCTCAACCCCGCTCGGCCCCTTCCGTCTGCAACAGGTGGCCGACACGGCCCGCAAACGCACCACCCACATCGACCGCATCCTGAAAGACGCCCAAACGCAGATGAAATCCGAAGGCGAACGGATCTATCTGGTGGGCGGCTCTTGGCGCGTCATCGCGCGTCTCGACATGGAGCGTCGCAATTACCCGCTGACCGTTTTGCACGAATACCGCATGACGCCCACGGGCCTTCTCGACACGCTTGACTGGATCGCAACCGCCGATCTCGCCGTCCTGCGCGCCCGCACCGGCACCAGCCCGGAACGGATGGAACTGGTCCCCTTGGCCTGCGAAGTCCTGCGCGAGTTGATCCGCATCCTGAAACCTTCCGAAATCGATGTTTCCGCCTATGGCATCCGCGAGGGGCTTCTTTACGAACAAATGCCCGAGAAACTCCGCCGCCGCGATCCCCTCATCGAGGCCGCGCGCATGTCCGAACAGACCCAGGCCCGCATGCCCGGCTTTGGCAAAAAGCTCTTCACCTTCCTCGAGCCCCTCTTCAAAGGCGCCAGCGACGAGCGGATGCGGCTGATCAAAGCCGCTTGCCTCTTGCATGACACCACATGGCGCGCCCACCCCGATTTCCGCGCCGAGGCCTGCTTTGACAACGCCACCCGCGCCAACCTTGGCGGCCTTGATCACCCCGGCCGGGTGTTTCTGGGTCTGGCCTTGCTGCACCGCTACAAAAACAGCCGTGCCGGGTCCCGGCTGGAACCGATGTTCCGCCTTCTCACCGAAGAAGATGTCCGCGACGCCGAGGTTCTGGGCAAAGCCATGCGCTTTGGCGCCATGTTTGCCATGGGCGATCCCGGCATTGCCGGCGCGCTGGACTGGCAACCGCGCAAGCGCACTTTGGAACTCAACCTGACCGAGATCGGCCGCGGCCTCTTTGGCGAGGTGGCGCAGGCCCGCTTCACCTCCCTTGCACTGGCGCTCAAGGCCACAGCACGGGTCGTGGATGCCTGATGCTGGCCTTTGACCATATCGCGATCTCGGCCGTTGATCTGGCCGAAGGGGTAGATGCCGTCGAGACAGCACTGGGCTTGCACCTGTCCGGCGGCGGTGAACATCCGCTGATGGCCACGCACAACCGGCTCATGGGTTTGGGTGATCTCTACCTTGAAGTCATCGCCCCCAATCCCGCCGCCCCGCGCCCCACTTGGCCCCGCTGGTTCGATTTGGACAATTTTTCAGGCCAACCGCGCCTTACAAACTGGGTCTCAGGTTCGAAAAATCTGATAGCTGATCTGGCGCTTTGTCCAGATGGCACCGGGGTTCCACTGGCCCTGCAGCGCGGCGACTACCGGTGGCACATGGCGGTGCCGTCCGATGGCAAGCTGCCCTATGACGGCGCCTTCCCCGCGTTGATCCAATGGCAAGGCACCCTCCACCCCACCCAAGCCCTGCCCGACAGCGGCGCGCGCCTGACCCGGCTCGAGATTGCCCACCCCAAGGCCGAGGCCCTCCAGTCAGCCTTGGCACCCCTGTTCCACGACCCGCGCGTGGTCATCCTCCAAGGCCCGGCCAAGGCGATGCGCGCCAGCTTCACCACCCCCCACGGGGTCCGCGTGCTGGAATGATCCGCCCCGCGACGCCTGCCGATGCCCCCGCCATTGCCGCGATCTGGAACCAGATCATCCGCGACACCACCGCCACCTTCACCACCGCCGAAAAAGACCCCGACACCTTGGCCACCCAGATTGCCGCCGGCACCCCGTGGTGGGTGGCCTGCGTCGATGGCACCGTGGAAGGCCATGCCACCTATGGCCAGTTTCGCGGCGGCCCCGGCTATGCCCGCAGCATGGAACACTCCATCCACCTCACCGCCACCACCCAAGGCCGCGGCCTTGGCCGCGCACTGATGCAGGCGCTGGAAGACCACGCCCGCGCCCATGGCGTGCATGTGATGGTCGCGGGCGTCTCGTCAGACAACCCCGCAGGCCAAGCCTTTCACGCCCGTCTGGGCTATGTCGAATGTGGCCGCGTGATGCAGGCGGGCTACAAATGGGGCCGCTATCTCGATCTTGTGCTCATGCAGAAAATCCTGACCTGACAATTGCGGGCCCAGCGCGTAAACTCACCCCATGTCGATCTGGACCCGCATCAACGCCGCCCTTGCATCGCTCGCCAAGGGCGAGCCGTTGTCGGTTGTCTTTGACCACCTCGTCAGCGCACCCGACCCCGAACGCTCGGTTGGCTTCACGATTGCCGTTATCGCCCTCGGCGCCAAACTCGCCAAGGCCGACGGTCAGGTCACCAAAGACGAAGTCACCGCCTTTCGCCGCGTCTTTACCCTGCCCCCCGGAGAAGAGGCGAACGCCGCGCGGGTGTTCAACCTTGCCCGGCAAGACGTCGCGGGCTTTGACGCCTACGCCCGCAAGATCGTGACCATGTTCACCGACGCCGACCATCCCGACAACCGCGACCTCTTCATCGACCTCATCGAAGGGCTGTTTCACATCGCCTTGGCCGATGACATCCTGCATGAGGGTGAAGAGGCGTTCTTGGCCCATACGGCGGAAATCTTCGGGCTGGACCAGCGCTGCTATCTGGCCATCCGTGCCCGGCTCGTCGAAGGCACAGTGCGCGATCCCTTCGATCTTTTGGGCGTGCCGCATGATGCCTCGCTCGACCAGATCCGCGCGGCTTGGAAACAGGCGGTCAAGGACAACCACCCCGATGTGATGATCGCCCGCGGCGTCCCGCCCGAGGCGGCGGTCTTGGCCGAACGCCGGCTCATCGCCATCAACGCCGCATGGGAGGAACTGCGTCACCGGGTTGCGGCATGACGCGGCCTTTGCGCCTTGCGACCTACAACATCGAATGGTTCAACGCGCTCTTTGACGATCGCGGCAGGTTGCTCGAGGACCGCGAACTGTCCGCCCGATATCAAACCACCCGCGCCGACCAACTGGGCGCGATTGCCATCGTTCTGACAGCCATGAACGCCGATGGGGTGATGATCATCGAAGGCCCCGATCAGGGCTCCAAACGCTCGACCGTCAAGGCGCTCGAAAGCTTTGCCCGCCATTTCGGCCTGCGCACCTGCAAGGCGGTGCATGGCTTTGCCTCAGACACCGAACAGGAAATCGCCTTTCTCTACGACCCCGACCGCATCACCGCCCGCCACGACCCGGTGGGCGAACCCGCCCTTGCGGGCGGCGCACCGGGTGCCCCGCGCTTTGACACCACGCTGCGCGCAGATCTGGATCTGGACGGCGTGGCCGAACAGATCCGGTTTTCCAAACCCCCGCTGGAACTGGCGCTGACCGTGCAGGGCCGGGTCATCCGCCTCATCGGCGTGCATGCCAAATCGAAAACGCCGCACGGCCAGATGCCACAGGCGCAATTCATCCGCATCTCCATCGAGAACCGCCGCAAGCAACTGGCCGAATGTCAATGGCTGCGCCGCCGGATCGACACCCATCTCGCCGCCGGCGACAGCCTGATCGTGCTGGGCGATCTCAACGATGGTCCGGGCTTGGACGAATATGAAAAACTGTTCGGCCATTCCGGCGTTGAAATCGTCTTGGGCCTGAACGAGGTGGCCGAGATGCACCTTTACGATCCCCACGCCCATATGGCGCTGGCCCAAAAGACCGGCATCTCGCCCACCACGGCACGCTTCTGGCTCGCCCCCAAAAAGCGCTATTTCGAGGCGCTCTTGGATTTCATCATGGTTTCACCCGATCTGGCCGCCCGCACCCCCGACTGGCGAATCTGGCATCCATTCAATGATCCCACAGTGATGGCCGTTCCCGAATTGCGCGACGCACTTTTAACGGCTTCAGACCATTTTCCTGTGACAATTGACCTTGAAATCAATTGAAAATGCCACGGACGCCACCCATATCTGACGGATGAAGCATCTGGTTGTCGCCCTTTGCCTATGTGCTGCGCCCGCGTGGGCGCAAGACCCCCCCGCCCCTGATGAGGTGGAAGAGGGGTTCAGCCTTATGGAAGAAGGCGCCAAGCTCTTGCTCAAGGGGCTGATGGCGGACATGGAACCGGCGCTGGACGAGATGGGCAAAGCCCTCTCCGATCTGGAACCGGCCCTCAAAGACCTGCAGCCCCGCATGCTGGAACTTCTGGCGCTGGTGGATGACCTGACCAATTATCAAGCCCCCGAACGGCTTGAAAATGGCGACATCCTGATCCGGCGCAAAGCTGATGCTCCAGCCCCGCCGCCCTTACCCGACACCTCCGAGGATACAGCCCCCCAGGTTGACCTCTGACCCCTTTCACACAAGGAGCCAGACCATGGCCAATCCCACACCGGGCGGCAATGCCCTTACCCGACTGATGCAACACGAGGCCTTTGCCGGCGTGTTGATGATCGCCGCCGCAATTCTGGCGCTGATCTTTGCCAATACCGGACTGTCAGGCGCCTATTACGGCTTTCTGAACACGAAGATCTCGTTTTTGGTCGATGGCGTCGGGCTGAACAAGCCGCTCCTTCTGTGGATCAATGATGGCCTGATGGCGATGTTCTTCTTCCTCATCGGACTTGAGTTGAAGCGCGAGATGGTTGAGGGCCGCCTGAAGAACCCGCGCGATGTGCTCTTGCCCGGTGTCGCCGCGATTGGCGGCATGGTGGCGCCCATGGCGATTTTCCTGTTGCTGACAGCAGGCAACCCCGAACTGGCCTCGGGCTGGGCCATTCCGGCGGCCACCGACATCGCCTTTGCGGTGGGCGTGCTGGCGCTTTTGGGCAAGCGGATTCCTTCGGCGCTCAAGATCTTCCTGCTGACGCTGGCCATCCTTGATGACATGGGCGCGATCCTGATCATCGCGCTCTTCTACGGCTCGGGCATCGACACAGGCTATCTCAGCATGGCCTTGGTGCCACTCGCGGGCCTGATCGCGCTTAATCTGCGCGGCACGCACCGCATCGCGCCCTTCATGCTCCTCGGTGCGATCATGTGGTTCTTGGTGCTGAAATCCGGCATCCACCCCACGGTGGCCGGCGTTGTCACCGCCTTCACCATTCCCCTGAAGGACCGTTTCGGCAAGTCGCCCCTTCATTCGCTGGAACACAACCTGCACCCCTACGTGATCTACGGCATCGCGCCAATCTTCGCGCTGGCCAATGCCGGGATCGACCTGTCGGGCATCTCCTTGTCGGATTTCCTGTCGCCCCTGCCTCTTGGCATTGCGGCGGGCCTCTTCATCGGCAAGCAAATCGGCGTCTTTGGCGCGACGTGGCTGGTGGTCAAAACCGGCCTTGCCAAGCTGCCTCATGGCGTCAACTGGATGATGGTCTGGGGCCTGTCGATGCTCGCCGGGATCGGCTTTACCATGTCGCTCTTCATCGGCTCTCTCAGCTTTGAGGGCGATGCGATGATGAACATGGTGCGGCTTGGCGTGATGACCGGCTCGGTGCTCTCGGCGGTGGTGGGCTATCTGGTGCTGCGCCGCGCGACCCAAGGCGCCGCCACCGGGGCAACCGCAGGGGCAACAGCCTAAGCTCCCCTCCCCATCCCACCCCCACAAAGGGGGGCGGG
>JBMSKG010000058.1:0-12868 GCA_049419625.1 Paracoccaceae bacterium
CCTCGTGTTTTCTTCTTGTCTTAGTTTTCCACTGTCGCAGAAGGCGTAACTGTCGGGCCAGTCAAGCCCGCCTGCTGCTCTGGCAGCGGTGTTTGGTGAAAGGTGTAGGACAGGGTGATTTCCTGAATTCCGGCGGCCTCGGCGTCTTCAAGTATGGTGGGGTCAACAAAGAAGGACACCGGCATTACTACCCGCTCACCAGGCTGCAAGATCTGCTCGGTAAAGCAGAAACATGCGATCTTGATGAAATAGCCACCGGCCTGATCGGGGGCGACGTTATAGCTGGCGGTGCCGGCAATCGGCCGACTGGTGGGGTTATAGGCCTCATAAAAGGCCAGCCCGTTTTCGCCCAGCCGCACCGTCATGGTATGCTGCTGCGGCTTGAACTCCCACGGCATATCAATCGCCGTTGACGCGTCAAACCGGATCAAGACAGTCTGGTCAAGGATCTGGTCCGGTGCCGCCGCGGCGACACCAGTTGTGCCGCCAAAGCCGGTGACCCTGCAGAACCAGTCATAAAACGGCACTGCCGCGAAGGAGAGGCCCAGCATCGAAACGGCCACGACGACAAGCCAAGCGGCAGTTTTCTTCTGCGGCGTCATTGAAGGCGTCATGGCTGGCTCCCTCCGGTCGCAGGTTGCGTGAAGGTACCGGCGCTCTTTTTGGCATCATCGGCATGCGGGCGCGCACCTTGGGTGACTTTGACGACTGTCAACGCAAAGACCAAGACGACAAAGGCCGCCAGCACCAAGCCGAGGCCAAGGTTCCGACCGAACCGGCGGTGATGTATCTCATGCTCGACGCGCAGGGCCATGGCGTCACACCCCCATCGCGCGCAGCGCGGCATCCGCCAGCAACGCCACAAAAAGCAAGAAAAGATACAAGAGCGAAAAGCGGAACACAGACTTTTCAACGCGATACCGGTCGCCCTCGGCGACCGCCTCATCGCGGCGCCAAATGGACCATGCGCCGCGCAGGAACATCAGGTTCAAGATCACCGCAGCAGCCATATAGACCGGCCCACCGATTGAGGTGAAGGCAAGCGCCATCGAGAACGGCACCAACAGAACCGTGTACCACCAAACATGCGCCCGTGTGGATTTGCGGCCATGGGTTTCGGTCAGCATCGGCACTTTGGCATCGCCGTAATCCGACTTCATGAACAAGGCCAGCGCCCAGAAATGCGGCGGCGTCCACATGAAGATCAGCATGAACATCAAGAAGGCTTCGATCGACACCGATCCCGTCGCTGCCACCCACCCGATCATTGGCGGAAAGGCCCCGGCCGCCCCACCGATCACGATGTTCTGCGGCGTGATCCGCTTCAGCCAGACTGAATAGACCACCACATAAAAGAAGATGGTAAAGGCCAAGAGGGCCGCCGCCATCAGATTGGTCGCCAAGGCCAGCATCACCACCGAAATGCCCGACAGCGCAAGACCAATGCCCAACGCCTCGCCGGGTTGGACGCGGCCCGACGGGATCGGGCGGCTTTGCGTACGGCGCATCACAGCGTCAATATCGGCATCCCACCACATGTTCAGCGCGCCCGAGGCCCCGCCGCCCAGCGCGATGAACAAAATGGCCGTGAAGGCTTCGATCGGATGCAGGCTTACAGGGGCGACCAACAGGCCAACCAGCGCCGTAAACACCACCAGCGACATCACGCGCGGCTTCAACAGCTGCACATAATCGCCAAAGCGGGCATCATGGCTGCCCTCAAAAGACCGGATATCGGCCATCTCTGCCTAACTTCCTTCTGGGAGAGAAGCGGCCCGACCCGGGCCGCCCCCATGCCTTAAACGTAAAGCTTAGTTCGACGCGAGTTGCAGATTGCCTGCCTTCGCACCCTCAACCCACTTTGCATAAGCCTCTTCCGACACCACCTTGACGGTGATCGGCATGTAGGCGTGGTCCTTGCCGCAGATTTCCGAGCATTGACCGAAATAGATGCCTTCTTTCTCAGCCTTGAACCACAGCTGCGCCAGACGGCCGGGAACGGCGTCTTGCATCACGCCAAACGCGGGAACCTTCCACGCGTGGATCACGTCCGCGGCGGTGACCTGCACCACAATCGTCTTGCCCACAGGAATCACAACGGCGGTGTCGGTGGCCAGCAGATACAGGCTGTCGTCATAGCCATTGGCTGCCAGCTCTTCGCGGGGCAGCAAGAAGCTGTCGAACGCGATCCCGTCGTCGGGGTATTCATAGGACCAGAACCACTGGTTGCCGGTCGCCTTGATCGTGATATCGGCCTTAACCTGTTTGAAATCCTGCTGCTTGAACAGTTCTGGCAAAGAGAACGAGCCAATGAACACCAAGATCAACACGGGGATCAGCGTCCAAGCCACTTCCAACGGCGAATTGTGCGTAAAGCGGGCAGGCGTCGGGTTCGCGCGACGGTTATAGCGCACGATCACATAGATCAGGAGCCCAGTCACAAACAGCGTCACCAAGAAGATGATGATGTTGATCATATGGTCAAGGCTTTGGGCGCCTTGGGCCAATTCGGTCGAGGCGGGCTGGAAGCCCGTGCCCTTGGGCGTCGGCGCCCCGATAACCTCAAGCGACTGCGCGTAAGCGGCCGTTGAGAAAAGTCCACCAAGCCCCGTAGCGGCGAGACCAGCGCGTGAGATGAGCTGACGCATATTCGATTCCCGTTTCGTCTGGCGACATTGCGCCCTATTGTCAGGCCTGCCCGAAGCGTGGGCAGAATCCCGTTGATTATGCGCAAGGTGAAACCACATTGAACGCATTATCTCAAGTGAAACCGTGCGACAAAGCGGCGCGAATTGACACAGGTCAAGGACGCGCCCGCGAAAGGCCCCGATGACCGACGCCCCCTTCAGACCCTTCGAGACACAACTTGACGAAATCACAGCGCTTTCCGTGCTGCGCGCGGCCCTATCAGGGGCCGAGGATGGAGAGCTTTATCTGGAACGCAAGCGGTCCGAGGCCATTGTTTTGGACGACGGCCGCATCAAAACGGCCAGCTATGACGCCTCGGAAGGCTTTGGCCTGCGCGCGGTAAAGGGCGAGGTGGCCGGATATGCCCATTCCACCGAGATCAGCGAAAAAGCCTTGCGCCGGGCCTCGGAAACCGCCCGCCTTGCGGTTGGGGATGGTGGGGGCGTACTCGCTCCGGCGCCCAAGGGCACCAACGCGCGGCTTTATTCGGATGCGGACCCGATGGCGGATGCAAGCTTTGCGGCCAAGATCGACGTGCTGAAAGAGATCGACGCCTATGCCCGCGCCATGGACCGCCGTGTGGTGCAGGTCTCGGCCACCATTTCGGCCGGGCTGCAAGAGGTGGAAATCCTGCGCCCTGAAGGGTTGCGGCTGGCCGACATCCGGCCCATGGCGCGGCTGAATGTCGCAGTGATCGTCGAAGAGAACGGTCGGCGCGAACAAGGCGGCACCGGCGGCGGCGGGCGCTATGGGCTGGCGCGTCTTTTGGAGCCCGGCCACTGGAAGCCGCTTTTGCATGAAGCGCTGCGCATTGCGCTGGTGAACCTTGGCGCAACCCCTGCCCCTGCGGGGATGATGGATGTGGTCTTGGGTCCCGGCTGGCCCGGCATCCTTTTGCATGAGGCCATCGGTCATGGGTTGGAAGGTGACTTCAACCGCAAGAAAACCTCGGCTTTCTGCGGCTTGATGGGCCAGATGATCGCGGCCCCGGGTGTGACAGTGCTGGACGACGGCACGCTGCCCGATCGCCGTGGCTCGATCTCGGTGGATGACGAAGGCACGCCCTCGGCCCGCAATGTGCTGATCGCAGACGGCCGCCTTGTGGGCTATATGCAAGACCGTCAGAACGCGCGGCTGATGGGTGTGGCCCCCACCGGCAATGGTCGGCGCGAAAGCTTTGCCCATATCCCGATGCCGCGGATGACCAACACCTATATGCTGGGCGGCACGGATGACCCGGCGGGCATCGTGGCTAGCCTGAAAGATGGCATCTATGCCGTCGGCTTTGGCGGCGGTCAGGTCGATATCACCAATGGCAAATTCGTCTTCTCCTGCACCGAAGCCTACCGCGTCCGGGGCGGCAAGGTGGGCGAGGCGGTCAAGGGCGCGACCCTGATTGGCGACGGCGCCACCGCGTTGCGCCAGATCCGCGCCATCGGCAATGACATGGCGCTGGACCCCGGCATCGGCAATTGCGGCAAGGCGGGCCAATGGGTGCCGGTGGGTGTGGGCCAACCGACATTGTTGATCGGCGGGCTGACGGTTGGGGGACAGGGCGGCTAAGGGCCACGCCTGTTGCCACGGTCGGATGCCTCCGGCGGGGGTATTTGCGCCAAGATGAACCCCAAGGCCAGGGTTTGCAGACTGCAGGTGTTTCGGTCTATGCCGAGCCATGGACGGAATCGTGCTGCAGGATGTGCATGTGGATCTGGGCGGCAAGCGGGTCTTGTCCGGCCTGAGCTTGCATCTGACCGAGCCCCGGATCGGTATTCTGGGGCGCAACGGGTCGGGCAAATCCACCCTTTTGCGGTTGATGGCGGGGCTGATTGCACCCAGTTCTGGCACGGTTCGGGTGGCGGGGCTGGATCCGGCGCGTGAACGCAAGGCGATGCTCGACAAGATCGGCATCCTGTTTCAGAACCCCGACCATCAGATCCTGTTTCCCACGGTGATTGAGGAACTGTCCTTTGGCCTGCGGCAGATGGGCCAGACCCGGGCCGAGGCGGAGGCCAAGGTGCACGCGGCCCTTGCCGCGGAAGGGCGGGCGCATTGGCAAACCGCACCAACGCATCGGCTCTCGCAGGGTCAGCGGCAGTTTTTGTGCTTGCTGGCCGTGCTGTTGATGGCGCCTGACACGCTGTTGCTGGACGAACCCTTTGCCGGCCTGGATCTGCCGACGCAGGTGCGGCTTTCCCGGCGGCTGCAGGGGCTATCGCAGCGCTTGGTGACCATCAGCCATGATCCGGCCGCCGTGGCCGAGTGCCAGCGGGTCATCTGGCTTGAGGCTGGACAGATCCGCGCCGATGGGCCCGCTCGGCCCGTGATTGCCGAATTCACTGCCGAGATGGCACGGTTGGGGGCGGCCGATGCTGACACTGACCTCTTCGGTTGAGATCTGGGCACATCGGGTGCCGGCCGGGGCCAAACTTCTGGCGCTGGCCGGGGCGACAGTGGGGCTGTTTCAACTGAGCACCCCACTCGCGCTTGGAGGGGCAGCGCTGGCCGTCGTGGTGCTGGTGGCGAGTGGTGGGCGCGTGTTCTTGCACGAAAGCATGACCATGCTGCGCCCCCTTTGGCCCTTTGTCCTGATCGTGGGGCTGTGGCACCTCATCACAGGCGACATTTCAGGCGGTGCGGTGGTGATCTTGCGCATGGGCGCAGCTGTTGCCGCTGCGAATTTTGTCACCATGACCACGCGGCTTTCCGATATGTTGGGGGTGATTGAGAGGCTGTTGTCGCCACTCAGGTACCTTGGCCTGCGCACCCGCCCCTTGGCTTTGGCACTTGCGCTTGTGATCCGGTTTGTCCCAGTGATGCTGACGCGGATCGAGGCGATCTCAGTTGCCTGCCGCGCCCGCAGCCGAGGCGGCGCGGGTTGGCGCATCCTGATGCCCGCCACTTTGGCAGCGCTTGACGATGCTGAGCGCGTGGCAGACGCCTTGCGCGCCCGGGGTGGCGCGGGCTAAAGGGACGCATCATCACAAGGACCCCGTCATGGAACGCAATCTGACCCATATCGCCCTGTTTGCCGCGCTGATTGCGGTGCTTGGGCTGGTGCCAAAGATCGATCTTGCTTCGGGCGTGCCGATCACGGCGCAATCTTTGGGTGTCATGCTGTGTGGCACCGTCTTGGGCGCCCGACGCGGGGCGCTGGCCGTGGGGTTGTTCTTGCTGGTGACACTGGCCGGCCTGCCGCTGTTGTCCGGAGGCCGTGGCGGATTGGGCGTTTTGGCCTCGCCCACCGTGGGCTATCTGATCGGCTTTCCGATTGCCGCGTTTGTGGCCGGGCTGGTCACATCGCAATTGCGCGCACCGGTGGGGATCGCGGCGGCTATCGGCGCGGCGCTGGGGGGCATTGTGGTGCTCAATGCGATGGGCATTGTTGGCATGTCCGTGATGCTGGACAAAACCTTGGCCGAGGCGGCGCTTTTGGCAGCACCCTATCTGGTTGGGGACAGCCTCAAGGCGGTGCTGGCCGGTCTGGTGACCCAAGCCATCGCCAAGGCGCGCCCCGAGGCGCTGCTGTCACGCAGCTGAGCGCGCCACAACAAGCGCCGACCCCAAGCCTCCTGCCGCCGCAATCGCGGCAAGGCCATGACCGCTGCGCAGCCCATGAAAGAGCCGCACCGCCAAAATCGCGCCCGACGCCCCAATCGGATGCCCCCGCGCCAAGGCCCCGCCGCCGATGTTGACGATCCCCGGCGGCAGGCCGGCCCCCGTGACGCAGGCCATGGCCTGCACAGCATAGGCCTCCATCACTTCGGCCATAGCGATGTCCACGGCCCGAAGCCCGGCCCGCGTCAAGGCAGCTCCAATCGCAGCGATTGGCACCAACCCCGGCTCCTCGGGGTTTCCGCCCACAGTGGCCCCGGCCAAGATCCGCAGCCCCCGCCCCGCGGCCACCCGGTCTGACACCACCAGCACAAAGGCCGCTGCATCCGCCGCCACCGCCGCTGTGGCCGCCGTGATGCTGCCCACGACGCGGGGCGCGCGGGATGCCAGCGCCGGGGTCAGCGCCCGCGTGAAGGCATCGCGCGACACCCCGGTGACGTTCAATACCTCAGGCCAGTCTACGACGGCCTTGGCCTTGGCGTGGCTCTGCACCGCCCAAGCCGCCTGCGCCTCACGGCTGATCCCCAACCGCTCGGCCAAAGCCGCCGCCGCCGCCGCCATTTCAGGGTCACGGTCCGGCCATGGGGTGAAAGGGGCCTGATCATAGGGCACCGCCACGCCATCCGCCCCCGGCATGGCGCGCAAGGGGCGGCGCGAATAGCTTTCCGCCCCCCCCGCGAGCACCACCTCCGCCGCACCACTGTCGACCAGGGCCTGCGCCAGAAGCACAGCATCCAAACCACCGACGCATTGGCGATCAATGGTCAACCCCGCCACCCGCTCGGGCAATCCTGCAAGCAAGCCAGCCCGCCGCGCCGGATTGCCCCCCGCGCCCAGCGCGTTGGCCAAGATCACCTCGTCGACCCGCGCCGCCGCAATCCCGGCATCCGCCAGCACAGCCTGCATCACCGGTGCCGCCAGATCCTCAATGCGCAAATGGGCAAAGGCACCGCCACGCGGACAAACCGCTGTGCGCCGTGCCGCAAGGATCACCGCCATCCCATCACCCTTTCCAGCGCCGCAAGGTCGGTCTTGCCCGAAGGCAGCATTGGCCAATCGCGCATCCAATGCACCGCCCTCGGTGCCTTCAGTGGACCAAACGCCGCGCGGCCCGCGGCCAAGACCGCCTCAGTCTCGCCCGTCCCCATCACCACTGCCACCAGATGCACCCCACGCAACCCATCTGGGCGCGGCAAGACGGCAGCCCGCGCCACGCCAGGCAAACCCATCAGGAACGTCTCAATCTCTTCAGGAAACACATTCTGATCGGCAACCGTCACCATTCGACTCGCGCGGCCCTGGAGATAGAGGAAACCGCCCTCCATCCGGCCCATCTCGCCCACCGACACCCAACCATCGCGCCAACGCGCGCCACCGGGATCGTCGCCAGCATAGTCCTGAAACAGATAGGGGCTGCGCACCCAAATCTCGCCCGCCTCCAGCGCGATTTTCACCCCCGGATAGGGCCGCCCAACCGACCCAGCCGGACAGTCCGGCCCAGAAAGGGTGATGAAACTCGCCTCCGCCGCGCCGTAAAACTCATGCACAATGGCATCAGGTGCCATCTCGGCCAAAGCGGCACGCAGCCCGCCATCCAGCTTAGAGCCACCAACCAACACCCGGCCCAAGGGCAAGATGGCGCCCCCCGCCTCAACCATCAGCCGCAACTGCGCAGGCGTCGCATAAAGCACCTCAATCCCCCGCGCGGCCAAAGCCGCCCGCTGCCGATCCGGGCGCAGGTCATCCAAAAGATGCACGTCAGCCCCCAGACACAGCCCCTCCACCGCACCATAAAGCGCCAGCGAATGCACCAAGCGGCCCAAAACCGCGACACGCACCCCCGGACCGATGCCGAAAAGCTCCGCATTCATCGCAAAAGACGCCCCCCACGACGCGCAGGTCCGCAAAATTCGGCGCGGCTGCCCCGACGAGCCCGAGGTCAGCGTCTCAAACGCCCCCACCCCGGCCTGCAACATCCCCGCGCCGCCAATCCGAAACGGCCCGCCAAAGGCCCCGGCCAAGGCCGTCGCCGTTGGGCGCTCGGCCAAAACCCCACCGTAGGCCGGCGCAAAAGCCACCTCGCCGCGCGCATCAAACAGCCGCGCCTCAGAATGCGTGCGAAACCCGTCTTTCATCTTGGCCCAAATACCCCCGCCGGAGGCCGACATATCCGCCGCGATCCCGGATCAGGACCGCAAGAGCCCAGCCATCCGACGCAGCGCCAACAGATAACCCTCGGTGCCGAACCCCGCGATCACCCCTTCGGCGCGCGACGAGACATAGGAATGATGCCGGAACGCCTCGCGCTTATGGATATTGCTGATATGCACCTCCAAGACCGGCCCTTCAAAGGCATTCAGCGCATCAAGGATCGCCACCGAGGTGTGGCTATAGGCCCCGGGGTTGATGATGATCCCGGCGGCGTCCCTGCGCGCCTCTTGGATCCAATCCACCAACTGCCCTTCATGGTTCGACTGGCGGCACAGCACCGCCACGCCCAACTCGGCGGCCAAGGCTGCCACGGACGCCTCAACATCTGCCAAGGTCTCTCGCCCGTAAATCTCTGGCTGGCGCAGGCCCAAAAGATTGAGGTTCGGGCCATTCAAAACAAGGATCGGCTGGGTCACGGACGGATTTCCTTTGCAAACGTGACCAAAGCTTAACGCATCCCACCCGCCCCGCAAAGCCCCGCCCATCTCGGGCCCGCAACATGAAAAAACGCCCCCCGGCCTGACGGGGGGCGCAAGAAAGGTCGCATAGCTTGGGGAAGACCTTCGGCAGGGAGACCGCCCAAAGGTCTAGGGCGCAACGCCCTCAGGCGACCTTTTCCAATGAGATTTGCGGGGCAAGGCCCAAGGCGCGCACAACCTCACGCGTGAGATGGGCGCGGTTGAGGGTGTAGAAATGCAAATCCTCCACCCCGCCCGAAATCAGCCGGTCACAAAGGGCTGTGCACTGCGCCAACGCCAACAAGTCCTCGCGGCCATCGCGCGCCGCTGTCGTGAAGGCCTCATCCAGCCGCGCAGGCACCCGTGCACCACAGCGCGCGGCAAAGCGTTTGGTCGCATCCCAGTTTTGAATGGGCAGAATGCCCGGAACAATGGGCACATGAATGCCCGCCGCCACACAATCATCGCGAAAACGGAAAAACGCATCCGCATCAAAGAAGAACTGGGTGATGGCCTTGGTCGCGCCCGCATCCACCTTGCGCTTCAGCCAGCGCACATCGGCTGTCGGATCAGCGGCATCCGGGTGTGGCTCGGGATAGGCGCCCACCGCAATCTCGAACCTACCCGTCGCAGCCAAGGCCGCCACCAATTCGACCGAACTGGCGAAACCGTCCTTGTGCGGCCGAAACCGCGCCATCCCATTCGGCGCATCGCCGCGCAAGGCCACAATCTGGCGCACGCCCGCCTGATGATAGCCTTCTGCAATTTCCAGCGTCTCAGCCCGTGTCGCCTCGACACAGGTCAGATGCGCCGCGACATTCAGCCCATAACTGCGGCGCAAGGTGGCCACCGCATCATGGGTCAATTTGCGTGTGGTGCCGCCTGCCCCATAGGTCACGCTCACAAACTCAGGTCCCATCGGAGCCAGCGCCTGCACCGCCTCAAACAGTTTGAACGACGCATCCAAAGATTGCGGCGGGAAGAACTCGTAGGAAATGCGCGGGGCGGGCCGAGGGGTCGTCATAGGGGCGTCTCCTTTTCACTTGCCCCGTTGTGCCAGATTGACGAATGTGACACCAATTCATAATATTCACGATCATTATGCGGTGATGCTCATGTACATCGAATTGCGCCACCTACGGACCATCCGCGCCATCCAACAGGCGGGCGGCCTCGCCCGCGCGGCCGAAATGCTGAACATGACGCAATCGGCGCTCTCGCATCAGGTCGCGGGCCTGGAAGATCAGGCCGGGATGGAGCTGTTTGTGCGCCGTTCAAAACCCATGCGGCTCTCGGCTGCAGGCCAGCGCATGTTGCGCGCGGCAGAGCGCATCCTTCCCGAAATCACGGCCTTGGAAGAGGAATTCCGCGCGCTCCGCGCAGGCAAAACCGGGCGCCTGCACATCGCCATTCAGTGCCACGCCTGCTTTGACTGGCTCTTTCCCGTGCTCGAACTCTTCCGCCACGCCTGGCCTGAGGTGGATGTCGATATCCGCGCGGGCCTTGCGTTTGAGCCTTTTCCGGCGCTCTCCCGCGAGGAGGTGGACCTGGTGATCTCCTCCAACCCCGAACCCCTGCCCGGCATCGTGGCGCAGCCGCTCTTTGACTATGCACCCACCTTCATCGCCTCGGCCCAAAACCCGCTTGCCGCCAAAACGATGATTTCCGCCGAAGACCTGCGCGACCAGACGCTCATCACATATCCGGTCAGCCGCGACAAACTCGATGTCTTCACCGACCTTTTGACCCCCGCCCGCGTCGAACCCGCAGGCCAGCGCCATGTCGAATTGACCGCCGTGATCTTGATGCTCGTCGGCTCCAATCGCGGCGTGGCGGTCCTGCCCGATTGGGTGATCCGCGAGTTGAAATCCAACCCCGATTACGTCACCCGCCCCCTCGCTCCCGGCAACGTCACCCGCCGACTGTACGCCTGCCTGCGCGAAGATGACGTGACGCGCCCCTTCATGGCGCATTTTCTCAAACTCGGCCGCTCGGAACCGGTCAAGCTGCAAAGACCCTAACCACCCACCACCTCGCAGAACTTGCGCCTTTCCAAATACTCATCTTTCGACGCGAGCCCCAAGCCGTCGGTCAGGCCCCCTTTCCCTTCGTCACCTTTCGGTGTATCGCCCCAGCCTTGAACCGGACCGGAGTTTTCCCATGCAGGGCAGTGCCAACCTCAACCTCATGATCAAGGCCGCGCGGCGCGCGGGCAAATCTTTGGTCAAGGACTTCCGCGAGGTGGAAAACCTGCAGGTGTCGACCAAGGGCCCGGGCGATTTCGTATCGAAAGCCGACCGCGAGGCAGAACGGCTTATCAAGGAAGAGCTGATGGGTGCGCGGCCGACTTATGGTTGGCTGGGCGAAGAAACCGGCGGCGAGGCCGGGGCCGACCCCACCCGCCGCTGGATCGTCGATCCCTTGGATGGCACCACCAATTTCTTGCATGGCCTGCCGCCTTGGGCGGTTTCCATAGCGCTGGAGCACAAGGGCGAAATCGTCTCGGCTGTGGTCTATGACCCGGCAAAAGACGAGATGTTCTGGGCCGAAAAAGGTGCCGGCGCATGGCTGAACGACAACCGCCGCCTGCGCGTTTCGGGCCGTCGCAGCATGGCTGAGGCGGTCTTTGCCACTGGCGTGCCTTTCGGCGCGAAAAAGACCCTGCCCGCGATGCTGGCCGATCTGGCACGCCTGATGCCCGCTTGCGCCGGTGTGCGGCGCTGGGGGGCAGCGTCACTGGATCTGGCCTTTGTCGCCGCCGGTCGCTTTGACGGGTATTGGGAACGCGAGTTGCAGGCTTGGGACATTGCAGCAGGGCTGTTGCTTGTGAAAGAGGCGGGCGGTCTGGTCGGCCCGGTGCGCGAAGGCGACGACATTTTGGGCAATGGCTCGATCTTGTGCGCCAATGAGCCTTTGTTCGAAAGCCTTGCCAAGATCATCCGTAACGCCTGATACAAATTTCTGGCACAGAAATTTGGCCGGAGTTTTGCGAAACTCCGCTCCGATTTTTATGTTAAAAATCGAAAAGACGCCTGCGCGCATGCAGCCATTTGCGCGATCTAGCGCCTAGGCACCCGCGGAATAGACGACCGAGACAGTTTGTATTCCGCTTCGGGATGCGGAGGATGACCCTTTGTGCGTTGCCAATGCGCCTTCCCCCCGCGCCGCAGAAGCGCCGGCAGCGCCAGCAAAAGCCCGCCCGCAAAACCCCCCGCATGGGCCCAGTAGGCCACGCCGCCCCCTTCAACCAGCGTCGACATGCCGCTGAAGATCTGCAGCGCGAACCAGATCCCCAGCACGATCCAGGCCGGAATGGCGAAGATGCGGAAGAAGATCACGAAGATGAACAAGACATCCACCCGTGCCTTTGGGAAGAGCAAGAGATACCCGCCCATCACCCCTGCAATTGCGCCAGAGGCCCCCACCATCGGGATGGGTGAAAACGGATCCATCGCCACCTGTGCGAAGGCTGCGGCGAGGCCTGAGAGGAGATAGAACAGCAAAAACCCACCATGGCCCATCTCATCTTCGAGATTGTCACCATAGATCCATAAGAAAAGCATATTTCCCAAAAGATGCATCCAGCCCGCATGCAGGAACATCGAGGTCAAAATCGTGGCCAGCCCCTGCCCCCGCATCAGGTTTTCCGGCACCAATCCCCATTGGTAGAAAAAGAAATTCAACTGGGCCTCAGAGGACAGGGTCAGCCAATAGGACAGAAACACCGCCGCATTGATCGCGATCAGGGTGAAGGTGACATAGGGCGTGCGGCCCGAGGGATTGTGGTCGCGAATGGGGAACATACCGGCAGAGTTTCCCAAGCGCCCGCGTGCGTCAAGGGTGCAAAGGGGGGCTGTCTGCCCCCCTCGCGCGTGCCGCGCTCACCCCCCGAGGGTATT
>JBMSKG010000059.1:0-12686 GCA_049419625.1 Paracoccaceae bacterium
TCCTGCAAATTCTGTTTATCGGCGGCCATTGGCTTATTGTCCTTGTTTTTCGTCGCGCTACCCGCATCCGACTGTCAACGCAATCGAACATGTGAAGTATTGCCCGACGCGCAGGCAGATTCCAATCCAAAAACAGTCAATTCGCTTGTCCGATTCGCGTATTTTTGCAGGGTTTCCGCCAGCTTGGATGGCGTGGGGCTTACCGGCGAAGGTTCTCGGGCAGCAAAATTGCCAGAATCGCCAGCACCTCAAGCCGGCCCACGACCATTGCCAAAGCCAAGACCGCCTGCACCGGACCGTTTTGCGCGCCATAGCTTGCATCAATGCCGCCCGACTGTTGGACAAGCGGGCCGGTGGTGGTCAGCGCCGAAAGTGTCAGCACCAGACTTTCGTCAAAACTGACGCCAAGCACCGTTAAAGCTGCGACAAAGGCCATGATCGACAGGCCGAAGATCATGAAAAACACCCAAGCCATCGACGCGCCTTGACTGGAGGCTGCGCGCGAGATGGTGGCACTTGCCCTGCTGCGCGCGACAGCCGACGGGTGGATCACCCGGTCCAGTTCCTGCTCGCCAAAGCGCAAGAGTGCATAGACGCGCATAAGCTTGACCCCACCCGCCGTGGTGGCCACCCCACCCCCGATGATCGCCAGCGACCACAACAGCAGATCCGGCGAGGTCAGGCCCGACCAGCCCGGCCAAAGCCCCCAAAAGCTTGAGACATAGCCTGTTGTGGTCAGGAATGAGAGGCAGGTGAAGACCAGCGCCCAAAGGACGCCAAGCGCTTGCAAGACCCCGTGGTCTTGTAGACCGGTCAGCGTACCATAAAGCCCCAGAAGAAAGAGGCCCAAGACCACAAACCCGATGATGGCGCCGGCCAACCCAAGTTCCGGATCGCGCCAAAGCCGCGCCGTGCCGCCCTGCCGCAAGAGGCGCAGCAAAGGCCGTCGGCTCAGCGCCATAACAAGAACAAGTGCCATCGCCAACTCGGCCCAAAAGCCACCCTGCCCCTCTGCCACGCCACCGGGCAGCGGACTGATGCCCGAGGTAGAGAGCACCCCCATCGCATGACACAGCGCCACAAAGCCGCTTTCACCAGCCATCACGAGCGCCCCCCAAAGCAGCAGCGTCAAGCCGCCGTAAAGCGGGAAGATGCCCGCGGCAAAGCGCGCCATGCGTTCGGAGGGATCGGCAATGCGGGTAATCTGTTGCATGGCGGGACTGGCGCGTCCGGGGATGCGGCCGGTTTCCACCTCAACCCCACCCAGGTTAAGCGGCGCCAGCACCGAAAACACCATGACCAAAGCAAAAAGCCCACCCAACCACCCGACAAGAGCCCGCCAAAGGTGCACCGATGGCTTGAGCGGCCCCTCAAGCACAGGCGCGCCGGTGGTGGTGAAGGCGGAAAGCATCTCAAACATCGCGGCCGAGAAATCCGCCCCTCCGGCCGCGCGCTGCACCAAGGGCAGCGCCAAGATCGGCGGCAAGATCGCATAAGACAGCGCCAGAGAAATCAGATGGTTGCGTGCAACGTTGCGCGGAACAGCATTGGCACGCGCCAACCCGAGCATGCCCGCAAAGATCAGGACCAAAAGCGCCATATAGACAAAACTGCGCGCCAGCTCGTGATCGCGGGTCGCAAAGGCGTGGCCCGCCGGAACCAGCATGGCCAACGAAGCCAGCCCCATCAGGATGACCAACAGTGGCAGATCCAGAAGGCGGCGCAACATCGCCCGGCCCCGTCAGAAAAAGTCGACCGAGACCTGAAGCAGGCGCTCGACCTCGGGCCGATCCCCGGCCATGGTAAAGAGGGCGATCACGTCCCCCGCTTCGATGCGCAGATCGCCCGAGGGTTTCAGCACCTTTTCCCCCTTCATCAAGGCGCCGACCAAAACGCCTTCGGGGAAATCGACATCGCGCACCAGTTTGCCCGCCAAGGGCGAGGTGGCCAGCACCTGCGCCTCGACCAGTTCGGCCTCGGCATCGCCGATGGAATAGACCGCCCGCACCTTGCCGTGCCGGATATGGCGCAGGATGGACGACACGGTGGTGGCGCGCGGGTTGATATAGGCGTCAATGTCCAAGGCCCCCATCAGGGGTGCCAGCGTGGGATCGTTGACAAGGGCAATGGCCATCGGGCAACCCGCCTGTTTGGCGCGAACGGCCGCCAGAAGGTTGGTCTTGTCGTCGTCGGTGACGGCCAAGACCGCATCGGCGCGTTCAATCGCGGCTTCGGCCAGAATATCCATATCCATGCCGTCGCCGTTCAGAACGATGGTGCGCGTCAGATTGTCAGCCGCGAATTCGGCGCGACTACGGCTTCGCTCGATGATCTTGGCGCGGATCCGGTCGGTTCGCGCCTCGAGCGCGCGGGCCACTGCAAGCCCGACATTACCACCGCCAATTATGATCACGCGTTCTTGTTTTTTAGTTCTTTTTCCAAAGACTTCCAGCGTGCGGTTCACGTCCTCGATATGGGTGAACACATAAATCCTGTCACCCGCCATCAGGATATCCATCGGCGACGGCGCAAAGAGTTTTCCCTCGTCCCGGCGCACGCCGACGACAATGGCGCGCAGCGTCGGGAACAGTTCGTTCAGCTGCCGCAAAGGTGTCATCAGGACCGGACATTCCTCGGTCAGGGCAATGCCCAACAGCTGAGCGCGGCCGTTCATAAAGCTTTCGGTGTCAAAGGCTGCGGGTGCCGCAAGGCGCTGGAGCGCGGCCTCGGCCACCTCGCGCTCGGGGCTGATCACCACATCGATGGGCAGGTGATCGCGCCGATAGAGGTCGGAATAGATCGCATCAAGATAGGATTGGCTGCGCAGGCGCGCAATCTTGCGCGGGACCGAAAAGATCGAATGGGCGACCTGACAGGTGACCATGTTCACCTCGTCGGAATGGGTGGCTGCGATGATCATGTCGGCGTCACGCGCGCCAGCCTTCTCCAAGACGTCCGGATAACTGGCAAAGCCCGCAACCCCCTGAACATCCAAGGTTTCCGAGGCACGGCGGACCAGATCGGCATTGCTGTCGACCACCGTCACATCGTTCTTTTCGCCCGAAAGGTGGCGGGCAATCTGCCACCCCACCTGCCCCGCGCCGCATATGATGACTTTCATGGAACACCTCTGCTTGGGCTGGTCATGGCTTGGCACGGCTCGGGCCGGGGGTCAAGGTTTGCGCCATCGACAGGCCCGATCCTGCACCGGGAACGCGGTTGGAAAGCTGCGCCTCCGGCGGGGATATTTGATAACAGATGAAGGGCTTAGCCTTCCTCGTCCTCTTCGCCGCCGCCGTTCTTGTGGCCGCCCACCACGCCGAGGGATTTCAGCTTGCGGTGCAGCGCGCTCCGCTCCATCCCGACAAAGCCCGCCGTGCGGCTGATATTGCCGCCGAAGCGGTTGATCTGGGTGATAAGGTATTCGCGTTCGAACACTTCGCGCGCCTCGCGCAGGGGCAGCGTCGCCATGGCGCCGCCCAGCACCATCCGACCGCCTGTATCGGGGCTGGGCTCTTGCCCCGGCAGTTCGCGCGTTTCAATCGGGCCAGCGCCGTCCCCAAGGATCAGCACCCGTTCAATCACGTTGCGTAATTGGCGGACATTGCCCGGCCATTGCATGGTCTGCAAAAGCGCCTCGGCCTCGGTCGATAAGCTGCGCAAGGGCAGGCCTTGGGTGCGGTGGAACAGATCAATGAAATGGCCCGTGAGTTCCGGGATATCCTCGCGCCGTTCTTCAAGGCTTGGAACGGCGATAGGCACGACATTCAACCGGTCGAACAGTTCTTGCCGGAAACGACCAGCACCGATTTCGCGGCGCAGATCGCGGGTGGTCGAGGAGATCACGCGCAGATCGACGCGCACCTTGTCATTGCCCCCGACGCGGGTGAACTGTTGTTCGGTCAGCACGCGCAGGATCTTTGACTGGGTGCCAAGTGGCATGTCGGCCACCTCGTCAAAATAGACCACCCCACCATGGGCCTGTTCCAAAAGGCCCTTCTCAACGCCGCGCTCCAAGGTTTCTCGGCCGAACAGCACTTCTTCCATCCGCTCCGGCTCGATGGTGGCGGAGGAGACAGTGACAAAGGCCGCCGAGGCGCGGTTCGAATGTTGGTGGATAAAGCGCGCAGCCATCTCTTTGCCCGACCCCGCCGGACCGGTCAGCATGACACGCCCGTTCGATTTTGTGACCTTTTCGAGATGGGACTTCAGCGCCTTGAACGCCGAGCTTGTCCCCAACATTTCAGTCGAACTGACATCACGTCGGCGCAGGTCGGCGTTCTCGCGGCGCAGGCGGCTGGTTTCCATCGCGCGGGCCACCACAACCATCAACTGGTCGATGTTGAAGGGCTTTTCGATAAAGTCATAAGCCCCCTGCTTGATCGCCGCGACTGCGATTTCAATGTTGCCATGACCCGAAATGATGACCACCGGGATGTCAGGATTGTCCCGCTTGACGGTCTTGAGGATGTCGATCCCATCCATCCGACTGTCTTTCAGCCAGATATCGAGAATCATCAGCGCCGGGGGCTCGGCGTTGATCTCGGCCATGCACTCGTCGGAATTCGAGGCCAGCCTTACCGCATAGCCTTCGTCCTTCAGAATATCGCCGATCAATTCGCGAATGTCTTTTTCATCATCCGTGATGAGAATGCTGGTCATCTATCCTCCTTGCCTGCCAGAGGCAGCCTGTTTGCCCTGCCGCTTTGGGCGCGTGGGGCGCGGGGCAGTTGAATGACTGCCATCGCGCCCGCATGGGCGTTGCCGTCAAACAGCGGCGCGTCTTGCAGCAAGAGCGTGCCGCCGTGTTCTTCAATAATCTTCTTCACGATGGGCAAACCAAGGCCGGTGCCCTTTTCGCGGGTGGTGACATAGGGTTCAAACAGCCGCGCGCGGTCGGGTGGCAGGCCGGTGCCGTTGTCAAGGATGCGGATCTCCGCCTGTTCCTCATTCACCACCATTTCAACCCGGATCTCGGGCTTATATCCCTCTGGCGCGCCCTTTTCGATCAACCCTTCGGTCGCCTCACCCGCATTCTTGATAAGGTTGGTCAGCGCCTGCCCGATCATGGTGCCATCAAACTCTAGCATTGCGGGCATTTTGGGCAGGCTTGTCACAAAGCGCACACCCGGCTGGCCGTTCTCCTGCAGCATCACCGCCGCGCGGACCAGTTCCACCAAATCGCCCTCGCGGCGATCCGGCTCGGGCATGCGGGCGAATTTGGAGAACTCATCGACAATGCGGCGCAGGTCATTGGTCTGGCGTACGATCACATCGGTGTATTGCTCCAGATCCTCGGGTTCTTGCACCTGGCTGCGGAACTTGCGCTTGATCCGTTCGGCCGACAGCTGGATCGGCGTCAACGGGTTCTTGATTTCATGGGCAATGCGGCGCGCCACGTCGCCCCAAGCGGCCATACGCTGGGCCGAGACGAGATCGGTCACATCGTCAAAGGCGACGACATAGCCTTCCAGTCGACCGCCTTCGGTGGCCCGGCGCGAGACCCGCACCAAAAGGCTTTCCAGCTTGCCCGCCCGCGTCAGCCGCACCTCTTCTTGCACCGCCGCCTGCACACTGTCGCGCAGACGGTCCAACAGCGGGGCGAACTCGGGCACGGCCAGCCCCAAAGGGACCTCATGCGCGCCAAGACCCACGTCCAAAAGACGTTCAGCTGCTCGGTTTACGAAATCGACCCGGCCATCGGCATCAAGCCCGATCACCCCGGCAGTGACATTCGACAAAACGGAATCAAACAGGCGGCGGCGCTGTTCAGTTTGACGGTTGCTGTCCAAAAGCGCATCCCGCTGCACTTTAAGTTGCTGCGTCATCTGGTTGAAAACGCGCCCCAAAGTGGTGATTTCGTCGTCACCCTCTTCCTCAATGACTTGCACATCCAGATCACCTTCACCAACCCGGATCGCCGCACTGGCCAAACGTCCCACCGGGCGGCTGAGCTTTTCAGCGAACCACAGGCCCAGCCAGATCGCTGCCAAGACAAGGATCAAGGCGAAGCCAAGGTAAAGCAGACCAAAGTTGAACAAAACACGTCCACGATCCGCCTCAAGCTGCTGATAAAGCGACACGGTTTCCTTGGTGTCATCCAAAAGCGACAAAAGCTGACCGTCAACATCGCGGCTGATATAGAGATAACGGTCCGGGAAGGCTTCCAGCCGGACAAGAGCGCGGAATTCGTTGTTCAGCCAGTCCTCAATCACCACAGTTTCGCCAGAGGCCGCGCGCTGCATCTCATCGGCCGAGGGGGCTTCGAAATCGAACAGGTAGCTACGTTCGCCCCGAGTTTTCAACGCGCCTGAACCATCGATCAGATAAACCTCACGCAGGCCGCGCTGGATGGCCTGTTGGCCTTGGCTCAGCACCTGGCGGATCTCGCCCTCATCCATAAAGAACTTTGATTGGCGGGTGACGTTCAGGACACCGGCAAAGACGGCCGCATCTTCGGTCAATGCGTCGCTTTGTTCTTTCTCATAGGCCTCGGCCGCAGAAAGCGAAGCGCCAACCACATTGCGGACGCGCTCTGAAAACCATCCCTCAAGTCCAATGTTCAGGTTCAAGACCGCAAAAACCGCGACCAGAATGGTCGGGACCAGGGCGACAAAAGCAAACACCCCGGTCAGGCGAAGGTGCAGCCGCGATCCGGCCGATTGGCTGCGGCGATCCGCGATCATTCGGATCACCCGACTGAGGATCAGCGCCGCCACCAAAAGCACATAGACAAGGTCGCCCAGAAGGATCAGCCGCAACAGACTGGAGCTGGCACCCAGGTCATAGGGGCCCATCGCCAGAAAGGTGATGACCGCCAAAAGCGGGCCAAGAAAGACCAAACCAAAGCTGAAGGCACCTTGAATCGCCCGCGCCCGGCGAAGGCGAGACAACCTCACCCAAGTCGCGCTGCGATAGGAACTTGACGCCACGCCGAACCACCCCCAAAAGCGGTCAGGCTGTGCCATACCCGCCACAGTCATGTGTCCAACCCGCCTCGGGTACAGCGAACACAGGTCTGTGGCTGATTTACATCAACTTGCGGCGGCGTGTCACGCGGATATCGAGTTCGGTGATCTTTTTTCTCAAGGTATTGCGGTTGATCCCCAAAAGATCGGCACATTTTGCCTGATTGCCCGCTGTGGCATCCAGCGCGATCTCAATGAGAGGGATCTCCATCTCGCGCAAAACCCGGTCATAAACCCCCGCGGGCGGCAGTTGGCCGCCATGCAGATCAAAATAGCGCCGCAGGTGCCGGGCCACCGATTGGGCCAGCTTTTCACCCTCCATCGCGCCCGCAGGCGCCGCACTGGCCTGCGCTTGACCAAGTGCGGCCTCAATCTCGGCGCGTGAGATTTCAGGTTCGGACGAGGTCACCATCAGACGGCGCAGCGTGTTTTCCAACTGACGCACATTGCCCGGCCAAGGATGAGCACGCACAAAGGCTTTGGCGTCCTGTGACAGCTGGCGCACCACGCCGCCCATGTCCCGCTCACCGCGCGCCAGCACATGTTCGGACAAAAGCGGAATATCCTCGACCCGCTCGCGCAGCGCGGGCACCGCCAGCGTGACGCCCGAAAGCCGATAATACAGATCCTTGCGGAAGCTGCCCACCTCAAGCCGGGCGGCAAGGTCGGTTTGCGAGGTGGACATGATGCGCGGGCCATATTCGCCCATCACATCCAGCATCCGCACCAGCCGTGCCTGCGCGTCGGCGTCAAAATCGGCCACCTCATCCAGCACCAAGGACCCACCCTTACTGCGTGTCAGAAGGGTCGAGATCCCTTCCACGCCCCCCAGATCAGCCGATTGCGCGACGACAAAGGGTTGGGCGCGGCGATCCGAGAAATCATGGATCGCGCGGGCAATCAGCGACTTTCCGGTGCCAGATTCGCCCGTGATCAGCACAGGCAGATCGGCATTCATCACCCGCGCCACCAACCGATAAAGCGCCTGCATCGCAGGCGTGCGGCCAACCAGCGGCAGTTCTTCGACCACAGGGCGCGGGGTGGCCACCTTGGGTGCCAGTCGCTTTTGCTCCAGCGCACGGGCCGAGCGTTTCATCAGGTCAGGCAAGTCAAAGGGTTTGGGCAGATAGTCAAACGCCTCGGCTTCAGCTGCCTGAATGGCGGTCATGATCGTGTTTTGCGCCGAAATCACGATCACAGGCAGGCCGGGGCGCAGCCGGGCGATTTGCGGCAGGGCTTGCAGCCCGTTGCCATCGGGCATGATGACATCAGAAATCACCAGATCCCCTTTGCCCTCTTCCACCCAGCGCATCAATGTCATCAGCGACGAGGTCGCATGCACCTTGCACCCCGCCCGCGTCAGCGCTTGGGTCAGCACCGTGCGGATGGTGCGATCGTCGTCAGCAACAAGAACAGTGCCGTCCATGGCTTAGTCCTTCTTTTCCTTGAGCTCTTTGGGGGCGACCGGCAAAGACACACGAAACACCGTGCGGCCGGGGGCGCTGTCGACCGAAATCCAGCCATCATGGTCGGAAATGATCTTGGAGATGAGTGCGAGGCCCAGCCCCGTGCCGTTTTCGCGGCCCGAGACGAAGGGTTCGAAGATATCGGCGGCGATGTCGGACGGGATGCCGGGGCCGTCGTCCTGCACCTCGACGGTCAGGGGAAGGCGGGCAAAGCTGCCGTCCTTGCGCCGCACACGCAGGGATTGGTCGTAAAAGGTGTGCAGTCGAATGGTGCCGGGGCCGCGCGCCGCCTCTGCTGCGTTCTTGATGAGGTTGAGAAACACCTGCATCAGTTGATCGCTGTCGGCAAAGGTGGGTGGCAGCGAGGGGTCGTAATCCTCGACCATGGTCATATGGGTGGCAAAGCCCACCATGGCCGAACGGCGCGCACGGTCAAGCGCGTCATGCAGGTTGACCGGGCGGCGGTCCGGCGCACGCAGATTGCCGAATTGCTCAACCTGGTCTAACAGCTTCACGATGCGACGAGTCTCGGCCACGATCAGATCTGTCAGCTCGCGATCCTCGGGCGAGGCGTTCATGGAAATCAACTGCGCCGCACCCGAGATTCCAGCCAGCGGGTTCTTGATCTCATGCGCCAGCATTTCGGCCATGCCGATGGCCGACTTCGCCGCTGATTTCACCTGCATGCCGCGCCCGATCCGGTCAGCCAGATCGCGCGGCGAGATCAGCATCAGGATGTAGTCGGAATTGTCGTTCATCGGGGCAAGCTGGATGTTGCATTGCACCGGCGGACGTTCACCCGTGGTCACATCAACATCATTGATGAACAGCGCCGCATGATTGGCGCGCGCCCGGTCCATGGCGCTGTCCATATCGGCGTCAATCGCCAGACGGTCCAGCACCGGCTGGCCTTTCAGCGATTTGAGCGAGGCATTGAGGAAAATCTCGCCCGCCGGGTTCACCTCGGCAATCAGACCGTTGCGGTCAATCAACAGCGCGGGGGCCGGAAGGCTGGCCCAGATGGCACCCGGAACCGGGTATGGCGGGCGATAGGCGCTCATGCGGCCTGTCTTTCGGGAGATGTGAAAGCGGACGGGATCAAGCGTAGAACGGTTGCGGGATCGTCAGCGGTCAGCATCTCGGCCTTGGGCGCGCCGGCGCGGTCGGCATACCAGCCCAGATGCTTGCGCGCGACTTTCAGGCCAAGTGCAGCACCGTAGAAGGACAAGATCGCCTCGTAATGCTCGGCCACCAGATCGGCCAGCGCGCTGCCGGTGGGTTCAACCGGCGCTGGCGTGCCGTAAAGCGCATGGGCGATTTGGCCCAAGACCCAAGGCGCGCCCTGCGCGCCGCGTCCGATCATAACCCCATCGGCCCCAGACTGCTGCAACGCGGTCGCGGCAGTCATCGCATCGACGATGTCGCCATTGGCAATAACAGGGATCGAAACGGCGGCCTTCACCGACGCAATCGCCGCCCAATCGGCACTGCCCTTGTAAAACTGCGCCCGCGTGCGGCCATGAATGGTGACCATCGCCACCCCTGCCCCTTCGGCTGCTTTGGCGATCTGGGGCGCGTTCATCAGCGTCTCATCCCAGCCAAGCCGGGTTTTCAGCGTGACCGGAACCGACACCGCGCCCACCACCGCCTCGATCAGGCGCAGGGCAAGGTCGGGCTCCTTCATCAACGCAGATCCACACGCCCCATTGCCGCCCGAGGCCGTGACCCGTTTGGCCGGGCAGCCCATATTGATGTCGATCACGCGGGCACCCTGCGCCTCAAGATAGCGCGCGGCTTCGGTCATCCAGCGCGGATCGCGCCCGGCAAGTTGCACCGAGGTGGCGGCATCCCCGACCCCAAGCTCTGCCCGCGCCCGCGCCAAAGGCTTGGCGCGCATCATATCCTCGGAGGCCACCATCTCGGACACCACCAGCCCCGCGCCAAAGCGCGCCACGATCCGCCGGAACGGCAGATCGGTGATTCCGGCCATGGGGGCCAGAATCACAGGGGGCAGGAAAGACAGCGATGCATTCGTCATTTGGCTTCCTCTTCCGTCAGACTGCGCCCATGCGCGAGCGTCGCCTAGCAAAGACCGGTGCCCTTATGCCGGATTTTCAGGCTTTGCACAAATTTTGTGCAGTTACGCTGATTTTAAGGGCCTGATTGTCATGCTCTGCGCCATGGCCTAACAGATATGCATGAACAGTTCGGATCATACGGTTGCCATCATCGTCGCCGCCGGTCGCGGAACCCGCGCGGGCGGCGATCTGCCAAAGCAGTGGCAGATGCTGAACGGCCAGCCGGTTCTGGCCCATACGCTGGCCGCCTTTGCCGGCTTGCCGCGGGTTTTGGTGATTCATCCAGAAGACCGCGCCCGGGCCGAAGCAATTGCCGGCGACGCGCAGATCGTCGAGGGCGGTGCCACACGCGACGCCTCGGTGATGAACGCGCTTTTGGCGCTGGAAGGGCGCGGCGTGGCACATGTCTTGATCCATGACGGCGCGCGGCCCTTGGTCTCGGCGGCGGTGATCGACCGGGTGCGCGGTGCGCTCACCTTCTCTCCCGCTGCGGCCCCTGCCCTTGCGGTGACCGACGCATTGTGGACTGGCGCGCAAGGCCTGGTCAGCGGCACCCGTGACCGCACCGGGCTTTATCGTGCGCAAACCCCGCAGGGCTTTCACTATGATGCGATTCTGGCGGCCCACCGCGCCCATTCCGGTGGCGCGGCGGATGATGTGGAAGTCGCACGCGCGGCGGGGCTTGCCGTCACAATCGTCGAGGGCGACGAGAACAATCTGAAACTGACCTTCCCCGGTGATTTTGATCGCGCGGCGGCAATCATGAAAGGGCGCGGCATGGACCTGCGGCTTGGAAACGGCTTTGACGTGCACGCCTTTTGCGAAGGCGACCATGTCTGGCTTTGTGGGGTCAAGGTGCCGCATGGCAAAGGGCTTTTGGGCCATTCCGACGCCGATGTGGGCATGCATGCGTTGACCGATGCGATCTATGGTGCTTTGGCGATGGGCGATATCGGCCGTCATTTCCCGCCGTCTGACCCGCAATGGAAAGGCGCGGAAAGCCACATCTTCCTGCGCCATGCCGCCGAGCTTGCCCGCAGCCAAGGCTACACCATTGCCAATTGCGATGTGACGCTGATTTGTGAGCGGCCCAAGATCGGCCCCCATGCAGAAGCCATGCGCGTCGCCTTGGCCGAAATCATGGGGGTCGAGGTTGGCCGGGTTTCGGTCAAGGCGACCACCTCCGAGCAACTCGGCTTTACGGGGCGCGAAGAAGGCATTGCCGCGATCGCCACCGCCGCATTGATGAAGCCATGATCGGGGCCATCGTCACCTTTGGCGGCATTGGCCATCTGCGCCCTGCCCCCGGCACGTGGGGATCATTGGCGGCTGTCGTGCTGGCCGTTCTGGCCTATGAGGCGGGCGCGGCGCTTTTGGTGCCGCTGGGGGCGGTGCTGGCCACGGTGCTTGGCTTCTGGGCGGTTCCGCGCGCCATTGCGGGGCAACAGGACCAGGACCCTTCCGAAATTGTGATCGACGAAGTGGCAGGCCAGCTTTTGGCGCTAAGCTTCACCATGCTGCCCTTGTGGCGCCATGGGGTGGACAGCCTGTTTCTGGGCGCTTGGCCTGCCTGGGTGATACCATTCCTCCTTTTTCGCCTGTTCGACATCTGGAAGCCCTGGCTTGTGGGCCGGGCAGACAGGCGCGGCGATGCGGCGGGGGTGATGCTGGACGATCTCTGGGCAGGGCTGTTCGCCGGGATTTCTTCGGTTATTCTGGCCGGGGTTTACCACGGGGCCCTGCAACCATGGCTGAACGGTTGAACATCGCCGATCTTTTGCAAACGGCCCGCGTCTGGGGCTGGCGCATTGCCACTGCAGAAAGCTGCACGGGCGGCATGGTGGCGGCTGCGCTGACCGATGTGCCGGGATCGTCGGATGTGTTTGACCGCGGCTTTGTCACCTACTCCAACGCCGCCAAGGTCGAGATGTTGGGCGTGCGGCCTGAGACGCTTGAGGCCCACGGCGCGGTGTCCGAAGAGGTGGCGCGCGAAATGGTGCGCGGTGCCTTGGCCCATGCTGATGCCTCTCTGGCCGTGTCGATCACCGGGATCGCCGGGCCGGGCGGGTCTGAGCACAAGCCCGAAGGCCGGGTCTGCTTTGGGCTGGCGCAAGATGGCCGCGCCATCGTCACCCATACCGTCGAATTTGGGGCCTTAGGTCGGGACGCGGTGC
>JBMSKG010000060.1:0-12675 GCA_049419625.1 Paracoccaceae bacterium
GATCTACACGCGGACTTACACTCTTTCCCTCCACGACGCTCTTCCGATCTCTCTTCCTCCTCATCGTATGGCTCTCCACCGCGCCGGTGCAGACCCGCGACCCCGAATCCGCCATGGCCCCCGGCGCGCTCCGCTATGCCGCCGCCACTGGCTTTGACGATGTGGTGTCGATCGTGCAGGGCCGGTGCTCGATGTGCCACGCGGCCGAGCCGGGCTGGGAGGGCCTCCATTACCCGCCCAAAGGCGTGGTCTTGGAAACCCCCGCCCAAATCGCGGCGGAAGCCAAACGCATCTACCTGCAAGCCGGCCTCAGCCACGCCATGCCGCCCGCCAACCTCAGCTACATGGAGCCGCAGGAGCGCGAGGCGATCATCTTGTGGTTCCAATCGGCAGGGCAGGGCGCGGTCGAAGGCTGATCCCGCAGGTCAGGCGTCAGCCCGTCTCCCCGACGGAGTTAACCAATTTCCCGCCCGTCCCGTGTCGGGACGGATGCCCGACGCAAACCCGACGGATACCAGACGCTGGTTTTCACGGAAAATCAGCGCCTTAACCCGTTTTCAGCACCCGTTCCAACCGCTCAAGGAAAAACGCCACATTCTCATGGCTGAACACCAAAGGCGGGCGGATTTTCAACACATGCCCCTTCGGCCCGGTGGCCGAAATCAGCACACCCTCCTCGCGCAGCCGATTGACGATCCACCCCGCCTTTTTGGCATCCGGCTGCCCCTCGCCATCGACAATGTCCTGCCCCAAAAACAGCCCCACGGCCCGCAATTCGCCCAAAGCGCGGTGGGCCTTGGCCAGCCCCCGCAACCCATCGGCAAAGGCCCCGCCGACCGCGCGGGCGTTTTGCATAAGCCCCTCATTTTCAACGACTTCCAAGACCGCCAGCGCCGTCGCCGCCGCCACGGCATTGCCGCCGAAGGTGTTGAAATACCGCGCTTTTGACCCAAAGGCCTCAATCACGCGCGGCTGAATGACCAGCCCCGCAACTGGGTATCCATTGCCCATCGGCTTGCCCAAAGACACCATGTCGGGCAAAAGCCCGTGGCGCTGAAACCCCCACATCGCGTCGCCCGTGCGGCCAAATCCGGGCTGCACTTCATCGGCAATAAACAATCCCCCCGCCGCCCGAATGCCCGCCACCGCAGGGGCCAAAAACCCCTTGGGATCGGCAAACACCCCGTCCGACGAAAACACCGTATCCACAATCAACGCCGCAGGCTTGATTCCATGGCGCTGCATATCCCGGATCGCGCCCTGCACTCCGGCGGCAAACTCCGCCCCCGCATCTGGCCCCGATTTCGGCGCCGGAACAACCCGCACATGCTCGCCCAAATCCACCCCAGCCCCAAGGCTCGGCGACATGCCGGCAATCGCGTAAGTCACGCCGTGATAAGCATTTTCCGTCACGATGAACCCGCTGCCGCCGGTATGGGCGCGGGCAATTCGGAAGGCCAGATCATTGGCCTCCGACCCGGTGCAGGTGAACATCACATGGGAAAGTTCCGCCGGAAAATGCGCCAAAAGCCGCTCGGCATATCCCAAGACACCCTCGTGCAAATACCGCGTATGGCTGGCAAACACCGCCGATTGCCGCGCCGTTGCCGCCACCACATGCGGATGACAATGCCCAACCGAGGCCACGTTGTTATAGGTGTCGAGATAGGCCTTCCCGGCCGTATCATAAAGCCAAACCCCCTCACCCCGCACCAAATGCACCGGGGTCTCGTAAAACAACCGATAGGCCGGCCCCAGCGCCTTTTGCCGCCGCGCCACAAGCGCCTCATCCTCGGGCGGCAGGTTGCCTTTGCCCGGCTGATAGGCGTTCGGCATATTGCCGGGAAAGCTCTGGCGGGCGGTATCGGTCATCGGTCACTCCATCGGGCAAGCAGCGGTCAACGCAGTCAGCAGATCAGCACGGGGCAGGGCGGCAAGCGCCAAAAGCCCAACCCGCGCCAAGGGGTAATTGCGCAGAATATAAGCGGAATTTTCAGGATAGCGCGCAGCGCGCCATGAGGTGATGCAGATCGTGGTCAGCATCCGCGCAGCGGTCAAATCAGGCACAAGGGCCAGTTCCAACGGCGTCAACGGCAAGACCCGGTGATAGGCGGCGGTAAAATCCACAAGACTCTCCAGCGCCGCTGAAGGGTCCACCTGATACGAGGCCGCAACCCCCAAATCACAAACCAAAGGCGTGCGCACCATGTCGCCAAAGTCCAAAACGCCAGCGATGAGGTCGGGGTTCTCGGCATCCACCAACACATTGTGCGGGTTCAGATCATTGTGCACCACCTGCCAGCGACACGCGGCCAAATGCGGGGCCACCGCGGCGTCAAACCGGTCCAGCGTGGCAGCGCACAGCGCCGCGATGTCCTGCGGCACATGGGGTAAAAGCGGGCGCAAGGCGCTGGCTTGGCGGATGTCCCATTGCAGCACGTGATCGGCCCCCGCATGGGCAAAGCCCTGCAATCCAAGAGAAATCTGCGCCGCCATCCCACCCATCGCACGCCGCCGCGCGGAACTCGCGGGCGCGCTGTGCATCGGGCGCCCCTCCAGATAGGTCAGCACCCGCATCAGACCCTGCGCCGTCTCCACCGCCGTCGCACCAGAGCGTGTCCGGACGACCCGAGGTACCGGCAAACCGTTCCCTTCCAAATGCAACAAGGCCGCCGTCTGGAAATCGGTCACCGCCCGCGGCTCGGCCCGGTTGGCGAATTTCACCACATAGCCCTGAGCCCCCGCCACCAGATGCAGGTTCAGATCCCGCTCCGACGTCAGCCGCGTCAAGGATCCCGCCAGCCCATAATGCTGCGCCAAAAGCGCCTGCACCTCCGCCTGCGGCACCTCAGGCGGCCGCGTTGCCAGTATATCGTCTGAGCCGCTCATCTCATCTCGCCAAAACTCTGCCGTATCAGCGCCTTGACCACCCCCCAAGTCAACCCCGGGCGCGTTTCATCTTGGCCTAAATACCCCCGCCGGAGGCCCCCGGCCCATCACCAGCGCACCGACCTAAAGATCCAGCTCGGCCCACAGCGGCAGATGGTCCGACGCATCACAACCTTCGTCCACCCAAACCCGACGCAGACGCGGCACAAAGGCCGCATCGACAAAGACATGGTCCAACTGCCGCAACCGCACCTCACCCGCGATTTCCTTTTCATGGGTGTGCAAGCGCTGTCCAAGGGCCGCCACCGCATCCACCATCGCGCCCCGATAGCGCGCGCCGGGATGATAAGGCGTGTCGCCCACAATCGCGCGATGCTCATCGCTGCCGGGCTCGGAATTGAAATCACCAAGCCACAGCATCTGGGCCGGGCAGGGCGGCTCGGGCAGGCTTTCCGTCCAGTTGCGCATAGGCTCGTCATCGCTGCCCGACCACGGGCCAACGGGCACCAGTGCCGCCTTCAAGGCGGCAATCTGCGCCAGTCGCTCGCCCACCCCCACATGCGCCAGATGGACCGAGACCACCCGCAACGGGCCGGATGGCGCGGCAATGCACGTCTCCAGCGCGCAGGTCTGAGTGTTGATCGGGTCGATCATCGCGGCCAAGGGCAAGAGATGCAGCCGGCTCCACAAGATCGGCCAGCGTGAGATCACCATCGGCCCAAACTGGCGGCGGCGGTTCACCACGCGCGCGCCCGCCACGGTCGAGGCGTCCATATCAAAGCCGGGGCCAAAGACGGCGTACCGGTCACCCAGCATCTCGGCCAGCCGCGCGGGCTGGTCGTCAAACCCGGTGCGTGACCAGTGCCGGTCCACCTCCTGCAGACAGGCGATATCGGCGCCCGCAATCACCCCCGCCGCACGGGTCAGATCATAAACCCCGTCCGCGCCAAAGCCGTATTGCATGTTAAACGACAAAAGCCGCATCGCGCCCCCTTATGGCCCAATCACACAAAGCAGACTGGCACTGATGCGACGCCAGATACAAGGGCGGGCCGCGCGCCACGGATAGGGTGGCGGCCCTGTTGATAGGCCAGATCGCGACCAAGAACCTTGACCGCATGTGCCGCTGTCGCCGGTTGACCGAAACGGCGTCAGGCGCAGTTCTGCTGCAGCAAGGCGTGACACGGATCACGGGCACAAAACGGTCAAGTCTTGCGCCTTTCCAAATACTCACCCTTTCTTGCGCCAGTTGCGGTTGCCCGCCGCTTCGGGAGCGTGCCTTTCGGAAAGGCTTGCTTTTCGAGCGAAAAGGGCGCAAGGGGGACGGGCTATATCTGCGATGTCGACCTGCTGTCTCTTTTTGCGGCTCCAGACACTCGATCTTGTGCTGACTAAGCCGGGCCACCGCATGTTGCGGGTGGCGAAACAGACAGGAGTATCCACGATGGCCAATGGCACCGTGAAATGGTTCAACACCACCAAGGGTTTCGGCTTTATTGCCCCCGCCACCGGCGGCAAAGATGTGTTCGTGCACATCTCGGCAGTTGAGCGTGCTGGCATCCGCCAGCTGAACGACGGCCAAGCCGTGACGTTCGACATCGAAGCCGGTCGTGATGGCCGTGAGTCGGCGATCAACCTCGCTCTGGCATAAGCCAAGGCGTGATCCTCGGATCGAAAAGGCGGCCTTCGGGCCGTCTTTTTTCATTTGTGGGGGCCGAGGCTTTGGGGCAGGGTCGCCGCCATGAACCGCATTGACCTGACCCACCCCGACGCGCCCGAACTTGCGGGCTATGGCCCCTATCGCATTGGCGTGCAAACCCTCGCGCTTGCCAACCCCGGACAGATTGACGTCCTGGGCTCGGCAGAGGCGCTGCGCCGCCATGATCGGCCCGTGACGGTGGAGCTGTGGTACCCCGCCATCTCCGGCACGGCGTCCGGCACCACCTATGCCACCTTACTGCGCGATGGGCATCGCGCCATCACCTTGCGCGGCCGCGCCTGTCGCGATGCAGCGCAGGCGGGGGCCGATTTTCCCCTTGTGATCCTGTCGCATGGCTATCCCGGCAACCGGATGCTGATGTCCCACTTGGGCGAGACGCTGGCCTCACACGGTTATGTGGTGGCGAGTGTCGATCACACCGACAGCACCTATGCCGACAAGGGGCCGCTGGCCTCGACGCTGGTCAATCGCCCTTTGGATACGGCCTTTGTGAAGGGTGTACTCGCGGATCGGGCGGATACGACGCGCTTTGCGATCATCGGCTATTCGATGGGCGGCTATGGGGCCTTGGTCTCGGGCGGGGCGGGGGTGGCGGAGGCCGCCTTGGGGATGGAGGGGGCGCCTGCCCATGGGCTTTGGGACATCCACCGCGCGCCGGTGGTGGACCCTGCGCTTTGTGCGATTATCCCCATTGGACCTTGGGGCCGCCATCGCGGGATTTGGGATGCGACGGGCCTTGCGGGGCTACGGGTGCCGATGCTGATGATGGCGGGCAGCGCGGATGATATTTCGGACTATGCTGGCGGTATGCGGCGGATTTTCGAAGAGGCCACCGGCGTTTCGCGCCACCTTTTGACCTTTGAGGGCGCGGGCCACAATGCCGCTGCCCCCTATCCCGCGCCTGCCGAGGCGTTTGAGCCCTCAGCCCATCTCGAGTTTCTACCGGCCGAGCATTACGCCGATCCGGTTTGGGACACGGTGCAGATGAACGGCATCGCCCAACACTTTGCGCGCGCCTTTCTGGATCTGCATCTGAAGGGGGAGGGTGCGAAAGCGGCCTATCTCGACGGCACTTTCAAAGGGTTTGCCCCCGGCGCGAACCGGGGGCTGGTGTTGGAAAGCCTTACGCCCTAACGCCTCGTACGCCTTCGGCGTCTCGTCGTTCCGATGAGGGCCGAAGGCACCGAAGAGGGATCGGGCCTAGTGATCTGCCGCCGAAGCCGCAGCCTTTGCCTCTTCAACCGAGCCTTTGGCCCCGTTGAAGAAGGCGTTCAGTACCACCGCCACGATCGAGGCCAAGAGGATGCCGCTTTCGATCAAGGGGTGGATGGCATGGGGCATCCACATCTTGAAGTTCGGCGCGATCAGCGGGATCAGGCCAAAGCCGATGGCGACTGCCACGATGAAGAGGTTGTGGCGGTTCTTGGCAAAATCAACTGCCGCCAAAATCCGGATTCCGGTGGCTGCAACCATGCCGAACATCACAAGACCCGCACCGCCCAGAACCATCGTCGGCACCGATTCGACCAAGGCGCCCATTTTCGGCATGAGGCCAAGGATCAAAAGGATGATCCCGCCTGCGACGCAGACAAAGCGCGACTTGATGCCGGTGACACCGACAAGGCCGACGTTCTGGCTGAACGAGGTGTAGGGGAAGGTGTTGAAGATGCCGCCGATCAGCGTGCCCAGACCATCGGTCCGCAGGCCAGCCGAAAGGGCGGGTTGATCCACCTTTCTGCCGGTCATGTCACCCAAGGCCAGGAACATCCCGGTGCTTTCGATCATCACCACGATCATGACCAGCGTCATGGTCAGGATCATCCAGAAATCAAAGGTCGGCGCGCCGAAGTGGAAGGGCGTGATCAGGCCAAACCAGGCCGCCTCGCCCACTTTGCCAAAGGACATGGCCCCCATCGCCACCGCGATCACCGCACCGATCACGATGCCCAAAAGGACCGCGATATTGGCGACAAATCCACGGCCGAACTTGGCGATCAGAAGGATCGAGACCAGCACGATGGCCGAGACGATGATATTGGTCGCGCTGGCATAGGCGGGGTTGTTCATCTTGGCGGCCAGCGCAAGGCCCTGGGGCACTTCGGGCAGGCCGGTGATGGTCCCGGCGGCGGCCCCTTCGGTGACGGCCTTCAGCCAGTCGGCGTGGGCCGGGTCAATGATCTGCGGCGCGGTCGGACCAACGGGGTTGCCGAAGATCCAGTTGATGCCGATGCGCATCAGGCTGATGCCGATCACAAGAATGATCGTGCCGGTCACCACCGGCGGGAAAAAGCGCAGCATCTTCGACACCAGGGGCGCGATGAGGATCGAGATCACCCCGGCGGCCATGATGGCGCCAAAGATGGCGCGGGCGGCATCGGGGCTGGAGGCACCGGCGCCCAGCTGGGCATTGGCCATGGCCACCATCGGGCCCACGGCGGCAAAGGTGACGCCCATCATGACGGGCAGCTTGATGCCGAACCACTGGGTCGCGCCTAGGGACTGGATCAAGGTCACGATGCCGCAGACAAAGAGGTCGGCGGAAATCAGGAAGGCCACATCCTCGGGCGGCAGTTTCAAGGCGCGCCCGACGATCAGCGGCACGGCCACTGCCCCGGCATACATCACCAGAACATGTTGCAGGCCAAGGGTGAAGAGCTTGGGTGGCGCGAGGATCTCGTCCACCGGATGGGTTTTGTCACTCATGTTGTCGTTTCCCTGGGGGCTGTTTTCTTCGCGCCGTCTTCGCACCGCCCCTTGGGCGCGATCCGGTTAGGTTTGTGGCCTTATGGCCCGATGACCCGCCAGCCTGTGGGGTGGCGGTATTCTTCAAGATTTGGCGTTGCACCGATGCGGTCGATCACGGCAAAAAGCCCCGGCGCGTGCAGCGGGGTCAGCACCCCGTGCCAGGTGGCGCGGTGCAGGTTGATGCCCTGCGCCCCATTGGTCACAAAAGCCTGTGGCGTGCCGGGTGTCCCGTCTTGATCCGGCGCGACGATGACCAGAAAGGGGTGCTGCGACATTGGCGCAAAGGCCTGAGAGCCCTCGGGGTGGCGTTCGAGCAGAGTGAACTCATAAGGCAAGGCGCGGGGCGTTGCGTTGAACACGGAAATGCCTGCGCGCCCCTCAGGCCCGAAATCCATCCGCGCGCGGTCATGATGGCGCTGGCACATGCCATCGTTGATCAGCCGGAAATCGCCCGTTGCCTCCAGCACATCGCCAAAAGGGGCGAAGGCGGCGGTGGTAAGGGGCTGGGCGAGAAGCGTCTGCATTCAGTGCCTTTTTCTGGCTTTGGGAGGGGGGGGGGGGGGGGGGGGGGGGGGGGGGGGGGGAGGGGTTTCACACCCCTCGCGCTCCCCGTGGGATATTTTCACCGCATTGAAGGCCGGATGGCGTCAAAGGGTGGGGCGATAGGCGCCAGGGCCGCGCAGGGTGGCGTGGCGGTTGACGTCCTTGTAGAGCAGATAGCGAAAGCGGCCTGGCCCCGCGGCATAGCAGGCTTGCGGGCAATAGGCGCGCAGCCACATGAAATCACCGGCCTCAACCTCGACCCAGTCTTGGTTGAGTTTATAGACCGCCTTGCCTTCCAACACGTAAAGCCCGTGCTCCATCACATGGGTTTCTTCGAACGGGATCAGGCCGCCGGGTTCGAAGGTGACGATGTTGACATGGGCGTCATGGGCAAGGTTGTCGGGTTCGACAAAGCGGGTTGTGCCCCAACGCTCATGGGTGTCGGGCATCCAGCGGATGGGCTGGTCGCGTTCGTTGGTCACGATGGGGGCAGGTTTGGCGATGCCGGGGGCGGGTTCGTAAAGCTTCCGCAGCCAGTGGAAGCGCGCGGGAGCGGCCCCTTCGGCCAGAAGCGTCCAACGGCTGCCCGCCGGGATATAGGCATAGCCGCCGGCGTCAAGCTCATATCCGGTGCCGTCGATGGTCAGCGTGGCCAGCCCTTCGGTGAAGAAAAGCCAATGCTCGACGCCTTTGTCGGGATCGGGGGCGTCGGAGCCATGGCCGGGCTGCACCTCCATCACATATTGACTGAAGGTCTCGGCAAAGCCTGACATCGGGCGCGCGATGAGCCAAAGGCGCGTGCCGGTCCAGCCGGGCAGGTGGCTGGTGACGATGTCGGAAAAGCAGCCTTTGGGGATCACAGCATAGGCGTTGGTGAACACTGCCCGCCCGGTCATCAGGGCGGTTTGTGGCGGTAGGCCGCCTTTGGGGGCAAAATAGCCGGAGTGCTTGTCCGTCATGGCAGTTGGTCCTTCAGGCGCAGTTCGGCGATACGTTCGACCTGTGCGCAGGCGGTGGCGAATTCGGTGGCGGTGTCATTGCCGATGCGGGTGTGGAAGGCGGCAAGGATGCTGTCCTTGGTGTTGTCGCGCACGGCGATGATGAAGGGAAAGCCGTGCTTGGCGACATAGTCGGCGTTCAGCCGCTGGAAGGTGTCGCGCTCGGCGTCGGTCAGGGCATCCAGCGCGGCGCTGGCCTGTTCTTGCGTGCTTTCCGGCGTCAGACGTTTGGCTGCCGCGAGTTTGCCCGCAAGGTCGGGGTGGGCGCGCAGGACGCCCAAGCGTTCTTCGGCCGAGGCACTGCGGAACATGCGGGCCAGCGCATTGTGCAGGCCGGTTGCGCTGTCGTGCGCGGGGCCAAGTTCCAGATCAAAGGCGCGGGTTGCGATCCAGGGGGAATGTTCGAAAATGGAACCAAAGCGGGTGACAAAGCGGTCGCGGTCCATCATCGATGGCCGTTCGAACCGCTTGTGAGGATGTGCTTTTTTCCAATGCTGGGCAATATCGATCCGGCGGGGAAACCAGACGCCATTGTGCGATTTTGCATAGTCGAGGAATTTCTTGAGCCCGGCGAATTTGCCCGGCCGTCCGATCAGACGGTTGTGGAGCCCGATGGAAAACATCTTGGCGCGGCCGTCGCAGCCTTCGGTGTAAAGCGTGTCGAAGCTGTCTTTCAGATACTGATAGAATTGCTCGCCCGTGATGTAGCCGGGTGCCGTGGCAAAGCGCATGTCGTTTGCCTCGAGCGTATAGGGGATGACCAGCTGGTCATGGTCGCCGACCTCCATCCAGTAGGGCAGATCATCGTCATAGGTGTCGGAAATCCAAGCCAGACGCTGGGTTTCCGCGGTCAGACGCACGGTGTTCATCGAGCAGCGCCCGGTGTACCAGCCCACGGGCGGGCAGCCGACCACCTCTTCGTGCAGGCGGAAGGACTCAGCAATCTGGCGTGCCTCTTCGGCGGGGTCCATGTCACGGTGATCGACCCATTTCAGCCCGTGGCTGGCGATTTCCCAACCGGCGGACTTCATGGCGGCAACTTGCTCGGGGTTGCGGGCCAAGGCGGTGGTCACGCCGTAGACGGTGACGGGGATGTCCTGTTCCACAAAGAGCCGGTGCAGACGCCAAAAGCCGGCGCGCGCGCCATAGTCATAGATCGATTCCATGTTCCAGTGCCGCAGGCCCGGCCAAGGGGCAGCGCCGGCGATGTCCGACAAGAAAGCTTCGGACTGGGCGTCGCCGTGCAGCAGGTTGTTCTCGCCGCCCTCTTCATAGTTCAACACGATGGAGATGGCGATCTTGGCCCCGCCCGGCCATGCGGCATCCGGCGGGTTTGGCCCATGACCACGGAAATCGCGCGGGTAGCGGTTCATCGGGAACTCCATGCTGGTCGGGAAAGACTATTCGTGAATCACGAAAGGGTTTATCAAATTATCCCTGAAAGACCTATGGCAGGCTGACGGGTCTTTTGGGCCGCGCTTTGCGCTAGGGTCAGTGGCAGCAAGGGAGGCGGCAATGGCAGGTGGACGGCTTTCAACCCATGTTCTGGACACCGCGCGGGGCAAGCCTGCGGCGGGGGTGCGGATTGCGCTTTATGCGGTTAACGGGAACTCCCATCGCAAGATCAAAGAGGTGGTGACCAATCACGATGGCCGCACCGATGAGCCGATGCTTTTGGGAGACGCGCTCAAGGCGGGCAGTTATGAGCTGGTGTTCTTTGCCGGCGACTATCTGCGCGCCACCGGGCAGGCGACGGGCGATACTTTGTTTCTGGATGAAATTCCCATCCGCTTTGGCGTGCCAGATGCGGGGCAGCATTACCATGTGCCGTTGTTGATCAGCCCCTTTGCCTATTCCACCTATCGCGGCAGTTAGGCGCAGGACCGCAGACCCGGCCTTGTCGTGCTTGCCCGCCTGCCCGTCGCAGCCTAAGGCTTGAGGCGACGGAAACTTGTTGCCCGCGCGTAGCATGCCTGAGCGCTGCGCCTTGGTGGCGGCGACAGGATGGGGCATGACATGGTGATGGGGTCACGGGACAAGTCTGGGCAGGTTTCCGCGGACGGGGCAGATGCCGATCTGGCCCGGCTTTTGGCCTCGGCGCGGCCCGGTCGGCGGCGGCCTTGGCTTTGGGCTGGGGGACTTGCTTTGGTGGTGGCGGCAGGGCTGGCGCTGGCTTGGCTCTTGCAGCCGGAGCGGGGCAACGGTCCGGGCTATGTCACCACACCGCTGACGCGCGGCGATCTGACGGTGACAGTCGCGGCCACCGGCACCTTGCAGCCGACGACACAGGTTGATGTCTCGTCGGAACTGGCGGGCACCTTGCAGTCGGTCGAGGTGGATTACAACGACACCGTCACCGTGGGCCAGGTTCTGGCGCGGCTGGACACCTCTAAGCTTGCGGCCACCGTGGCCAATGTCGAGGCACAGGAAGCCTCGGCCCGGGCGCGCCTGATGCAGGCTGAGGCGACAGTGGCAGAAGTGGCCGAGACCCTGGCAACCCAAAAGGAGCTTTCTGAACGCGGCATTGCCACGCGGCGCGAGATGGTCTCGGTCGAGGCCAATGACGCCCGCGCCCGTGCGGCGCTGGACATGGCGCGGGCCGATCTGACGCTGGCCAAGGCCAATCTGGCGCTGGCGCGGGCCGATCTGGACAAGGCGGTGATCCGCTCGCCCATCAAGGGCATAGTGTTGAACCGCAAGGCCGAGGCGGGGCAGATCGTGGGGCCGGGGTTGAATGATCCAGTGATTTTCGTGCTGGCCGAAGATCTGGCGCGGATGGAGCTTTTGGCCAATGTCGACGAGGCCGATATTGGGCAGGTCGAGGTGGGGCAGCCAGCGGTGTTTACCGTCGATGCCTTTGACGGGCGCAGCTTTGATGCGACCATCACGCAGGTGCGCTATGCCTCGGAGGTGACCGATGATGTCGTGACCTATAAGGCGGTTCTGGCGGTGAAAAACCCCGATTTGCGCCTGCGCCCGGGCATGACGGCAACGGCCACGATCACGGTGGCCGAAGAACAGGGCGCGCTGTTGGTGCCGAATTCAGCACTGCGCTGGGCGCCGCCACGGGCGTCGGGCGGGCAGGCTGGGGCGGCGGGGTTGGCCGGGCTGATCCTGCCTTCGGCCGCGTCGCGCATGGGGTCGGCGGCGGTGGGCACGGGTCGGTCGATCTGGGTCTTGCGTGATGGCGCGCCCGTCGAGGTGGCGGTCGACATTGGCGCGAATGATGGGCGGATGTCGGTCGTCACGGGAGAGGGATTGGCTGAGGGCGAGGCCGTCATCACCGACCAGATCGTGAAGGCCGACTAGATGGCCGCCCCGCTGATTGCCTTTCGCAACGTCTCGCGGGTGTATGGCACCGGCGAGGCCGAGGTGAGGGCGCTGGAGGATGTGTCCTTCCAGATTGCGGCGGGCGAGTTCGTGGCGATCATGGGGCCATCCGGGTCGTGTAAATCCACCGCGATGAACATCATCGGCTGTCTCGATCGGCCCACATCGGGGGAGTATCTGTTCAAAGGCATTGCGGTGCAGGGGTTGGGTCAGGATGCCCGCGCGCTGTTGCGCCGTCATGCCTTGGGCTTTGTCTTTCAGGGCTTTAACCTTTTGGCGCGGCAATCGGCGTTGGAGAACGTCGAATTGCCGTTGATCTACAAAGGCATGCCCGGCCCCGAACGTCGTGCGCGGGCGCGCGAGGCTTTGCGCAAAGTGGGGCTTGAGGGGCGCGAGGGGCATGACCCATCGCAGCTGTCGGGCGGCCAGCAGCAGCGCGTGGCGATTGCC
>JBMSKG010000061.1:0-12672 GCA_049419625.1 Paracoccaceae bacterium
TTTGGGGTCACATCCCCGTTTTGCTTGCGTGAACCAAGGCGAGCCCGGCCTTAGGCTTTTGCGGTGACCACGCCCCGAAAGCCCAAGATGACCAACATTTCCGGCAAGACCTCCATCGACTGGGCCGCCTTCGCGAAGGCCCTTGCTCCTGTCGAAACCATTGCAGAGCCGGTGCTGGTCAAGAAGCGCAGCCGCGATTTCTTTTGGTATTCCCCGATACTCGACCGCCGTCTGAAGACCTGCTTCGGCGATCTGGTCGCAAGGCCGAAATCCCCCGCCGAGATGATGCAATGTCTTTCCCTGTCAGCGCGCCATCTCGTCCCCGTGACGCTTCGCGGCGGGGGAACCGGCAACTATGGCCAGTCAGTGCCGATGGAGGGTGGGCTCATCATCGACACCACCGCAATGGGTGACATCCTTGAAATCGGGCCAGATTTTGTGCGGGTTCAGGCGGGATGCAATATCCTGAAGCTGAATGAGGCGCTGAAAGCCAAAGGGCGCGAGTTGCCGGTTTTCCCCTCGACACAAGACATCGCCACCATAGGCGGCTTCATCTCGGGCGGCTCGGCGGGGATTGGCACGGTCAGCCACGGCATGTTGCGCGATGCGGGCAATGTGCTGGAAATCCGTGCGCTTTCGGCCGAAGAAGCCCCGCGCGAGGTGGTGTTTTCGGGCGATCAGATCAACATGATCCACCACGCTTGGGGCATCAACGGGGTCATCACCGAACTGACACTGCGCACAGTGCCGACCGAGGATTGGATCGGCTGCATCGCCACCTTCGGCAGCTACCCCGCCTGCTATGGGGCTGGGATGGCGCTGGCTTCATCCGACATCCGCCGCAAGCTGTGTTCTACCCTGGATGCCCGCATCGGAGCCTATTTTGATCGGCTGAAGGGGATTGTGCGCGCAGGCCATCCGATGTTGGTCACGCTGATCCCGCGTGCGCAGATGTGCGCCTTCCGCGCCCTGATCGCCGCGCATCACGGCCAGATTGACCTTGAAATGGACGAGACCGAGCGCCTTGCCCGCAAGTTGCCCCATGCCTTTGAGTTTTCCTACAACCACACCACGCTGCAGGCGCTGAAAACCGACCGCAAGGTGACCTATCTGCAAATCCTGTGCCCCGCGCCGTTGAACGTGGAGAAGATCGTCGAGTTGCACGGTGTGTTGGGCGACGACGTCTACATGCACCACGAGTTCTCGCTGATGGGTGGCCAAAGGGTCGCCTTCGACCTGCCCTTGGTCAAGTACCCCACCGACGAGCGGCTTTACGAAATCATGGGCCTTTATGAGGCCCACGGCTGCCCGGCCTCGGATCCACATTCCTGCATCATTGAAGAGGGCGGCATGAAGAAAGCTGATTACCGCCATCTGGCATGGAAAAAGCGGATGGACCCGCTGGGCCTGTTGAACAGCCCAAAAACCCGCGAATGGGGCCGCGTTCGTGACCTGAGCCCCGAAGCCATAGAAGCCCTGCATAAAGCCTGAAACCCAACAAGGAGAACGCCATGACCTACCACGACCGCCACGGCAATCCGTTGCCCAACCACCTGTCCCGCGCCGCCAAGGGCGTTGGCGCTGACCCCATCAGCCGCCGGGAATTCCTCGCCACGGCCACCGCCCTTGGCGCGACGACGGCCACGGCCTATGCCATGCTCGGCCTGCCGACACCGGCCCATGCGCAAGAAACCCCGGTCAAGGGCGGCACCCTGCGGGTTGCCATGCAGGTGATGGACCTGAAAGATCCCCGCACCGCCGACTGGAGCCAAATCGCCAACCTTGAGCGCCAGTTCCTTGAGCCCTTGGTGAAATACACTTCGGACTTCACCTTTGAAGGCCGCCTCTTGGAAAGCTGGGAGGTAAACGCCGACGCCACACAATACACCCTGCATGCCCGCAAAGGGGCAACATGGACCAATGGCGATGCCTTCAATGCTGATGACATCATCTTCAACATCACCCGTTGGTGCGACAAATCGGTTGAAGGCAACTCGATGTCGTCGCGCTTTTCCACTTTGGCCGATGAGGCCACCGGCAAAGCCCGTGACGGTGCCATCGTCAAGGTTGATGACATGACGGTCCAGCTGAACCTTTCAGCCCCCGATATCGCCATCATCCCGAACATGGCCGACTATCCGGCGCTGATCGTGCACCGCAGCTATGAAGAAACCGGCTCTAACCTGGCTGCCAACCCCATCGGCACCGGCCCGTTCGAACTGGAATCGCATGCCGTCGGGTCAAAGGCCCGTGTCGTTCGCCGTACCAATGGCGCCTGGTGGGGCGGTGAAGCCCTGTTGGATGCCATCGAGTTTACAGACCTTGGCAATGACCCTGCGATCGAGGTGAACGCTTGGGCTGCAGGCGAGGTGGACCTGAACCAGCAGTCGAGCGAGAACTTCCTTGACCAGCTCGATGCCATCGGCGCAACCCGCTATACCATCGCCACCGCAAACACTATGGTCGCCCGGATGAACGTCGGGCAAGAGCCCTACACCGACAAGCGCGTGCGCCAGGCCTTGCAGGCGGCGGTCGACAATGCGGTGGTTCTGGAACTGGGGATCTCCGGTCTTGGCACCGTGGCCGAAAACCACCATGTCAGCCCGATCCACCCCGAATATGCCGAACTGCCCAAGCAGGTCCGTGACCCGGCGAAGGCCGTGGCCTTGCTGGCAGAAGCGGGTAAGTCTGATTTCGAGTTTGACCTGATCTCCATCGACCAAGACCATCATCAGGCCTCGTGCGATGCGATTGCCGCCCAGATCCGCGATGCGGGGATTAACATCAAACGCACGGTTATTCCGGGGGCGACCTTCTGGAATGACTGGACGAAGTACCCCTTCTCGATGACCAACTGGAACATGCGCCCCTTGGGTGTGCAGGTTCTGGCGTTGGCCTACCGCTCAGGCGAGGCATGGAACGAAAGCGCCTATGCCAACCCCGACTTTGACGCAAAGCTGGCGCAGGCACTGGGCCTTGCTGATGTCGAAGCACGCCGGGCGATTATGGCCGAGCTGGAGGCGATGCTGCAAGGCGACGGCGTGCTGATCCAGCCGTTCTGGCAAAGCGTCTATTCGCACGCCAACCCCAAGCTGAAGGGCTATAACGTCCATCAGACCTTTGAAATGGATCTGGCTGGCGTCTGGCTGGAAGCCTAATCGGATCCTGAGATCAATCACGACTGGGGCGGTTTGAACAACAGCCCCAGTCCACAAACTTTATCGACCAAACCATCCAAAGGAGTAATGCAATGAAAGCTCGCCACTTGAGATTATCTGTTTTGCTCGTTTTTTGCTGGCCTACTGGCGCCTTTGCTGACGATCCAGAACTTCTGGTGACAGATTGGCCTGGTTTCGATGTTGAGGGTATGTTCGCTCCTTATAAGGAAAAGTGGGGGGACCGGCCGACCTATGCCTTTGTTACATCCGATGATGAGACCTTCCAGAAAGCCACTAGTGGTTTTGGGGCCGATGTCTCTCACCCTTGCGCCCAAATGGTGCCGAAATACCGCGCCGCCGATCTGATCGAACCTTGGGACGTTTCCCGCATTCCCGAGTTCAAGAATATAATCCCCGAATTCCTCAACTCACCAGTTATCAAAGACGAGGCAGGTGTCTGGATCATTCCGGCTGACTGGGGGGCCACAGCGGTTGCCTATAACGCCGAGAAGGTCCCAGCCGAAGACATTGCCTCGCTGCAGGTTTTTGCAGACCCAAAGTATGCCGGAAAGATCACCATGCCAAATGCCGCAGATGATGTCTGGGCTCTTGCTTATCTGGCGACCGGCGTCACCGATTGGACGAGTGTCACCGAAGACCAGTTCCAAGCTGCTGGTGACTGGCTGCGTAAGGTTCATCCCGGCGTGCGGGCCTATGTGAACTCATCAACAGAAATGGTGCAACTGATGATGTCGGGAGAGGTAATGGTTGCCTGGTCCTGGCCTGATGGTGTCGCGCTTTTGCACAAGGAAAACTTCCCCGTTGGATACCAACGCACCCCGAAAGAAGGGGTAACGACGTGGTTCTGCGGACTGGTGAACCTAAAAAATGGCCAAGGCAGCGAGGACAAAGCCTATGACTATGTCAACGCTTGGATGCGCCCCGAAGCAGCTGCGGTTCTGGTCGGCAACGTTGGCTATGGACATGCCAATGCCGAAGGCATGAAAGCGATTGATCCGGCCACGCTTGAAAAGGCTGGCCTGAGCCCAATCGACGGACCGACGCTTCCGCAGCTGCCTTTCGATTTGGCTCTGCGGGACCGCCAAGTTGCCGAGTTTGAGAAAATCAAAGCCGGGTTCTGACCGACCCGAAGGCGCGGGACGAGGGATTTCAAATGAAAACAAGTATCGTATCAATCCCTGACGCCTCGCGCCTTCTGCTTTCCGGGGCTCGAGTGCCGGCCGAACTCGTTGTAAGCCAACCTGTTGGCACCGTCAAAGATGCCGAGGGCGCCTTTCTGTTGGATATTCTAATTGACCAGGGCCGGGTCGCACAGCTTTTCCCGAGCGGCACCGCGCCCGATAGCGCCCCCCGCGTTGCCCTTGAGGGCCGCCACCTCTGGCCTGCCTTCATCGATATGCACACCCATCTCGATTGCGGCCACGCCATTCCGCGCGTGCGCCCCGATGGCACGATTCACGGCGGTTTCTCCCTGACCGCCGAGGACTGGCCGCGCTGGACGGATGACGATTTGGACCTGCGGATGAATTTCGGTATGGCCTGTGCCTATGCGCATGGTGTTGCCGCGCTGCGCAGCCATGTTGACAGCGAGACGCTGGCCTATTCGCAGCACCATTGGCGCGCGCTGGATCGGATGCGCGCCAAATGGGCGGGTAAGGTTGACCTGCAGGGCGTCACGATCTGCGCGATGGAGGCTTGGGTGGGCGATGATGCCCGCGCGCTGGCCGATCTGGCCGCCGAAAGGGGCGGCATTCTGGGAGGGGTGACCGACACGCTTGAGCGGGGTGAAAACGGCACCTATGACGCGCTGGCCCATGCGCTGGACCGGCTATTTGCGCTGGCCAAAGAGCGCGGGCTGGATGTTGATCTGCATGTCGATCAGACAGAGGATCTTTCGGCCTTCACCATCCCCGAAATCGCCCGCGCCCGGCTGCGGTCAGGCTTTCAGGGCCGGGTGGTGTTGGGCCATTGCGTGAACCTGTCCCTAATGCCCCCCGAAGTGATCGACAGCACCCTTTCGCTGGCGCGCGAAGCAGATCTGGCCTTCGTTTCGATGCCGACGCCAATGATGTATCTGATGGATCGCAAACCGGGCCGCACTCCGCGCTGGCGCGGCGTCACGGCGGCCAATGAAATCCGCGCGGCGGGTCTGCCGCTTGCCATCGGCGGCGACAACTGCCGGGATGCGTGGTTTGCCTACGGCGACCACGACATGCTTGATACGCTAAAACAAGCGATCCGGGTCTTTCAGGCGGATGAGCCCTTGATCGGCAGTCTTGCCATGGCCAGCCGCACCCCCGCCGACCTGATCGGCCGCCCCGACCTTGGCCGCATCGGGGTGGGCCTGCCGGCCCATATGGTCATCTTTAATGCCCGCAGTCTGAATGTGGTGCTGTCACGTGATCAGGCTGACCGGATCGTGCTGCCGCCGGGGCGCCGGACCTGCGCGCTAGCGCCGCTTGAAGCGGCCCTTGGTCTGTCAGAGACTAAACCCTGAGGATGCCTCGCAAACGGAGACCACCATACAACTGACCGATTTCATCCACGCTCTGCGCTGGCAGGACGTTCCGGCACCTGTGCAGGACCGGACGCGTGATTTTCTGGTGGACTTGCTGGGCGTGACGGCGGGCGGCATTGGCACGCGGCTGGCTCAGATTATCCGGGATCATGCGGCCGATCAGTTTGGTGCCGGAAGCGCGCCCGCGCGGATGCTGTTGGACGGTCGCAAGGTCAGCCCCGCAGGGGCAGCACTCGCAGGGGGCATGACCATTGATGCCTATGACGCCCATGACGGCCACCGCCTGACCAAGGGCCATGCTGGATGCGCGGCCTTGCCCGCTGCGATGGCGATGGCTGAGGCAACGGGGCGGCTAGACGGTGGTGATCTCATGGTGTCCCTGCTCTTGGGTTACGAGATCGGCACCCGCGCGGGCGTAGCTCTCCACCGAACGGCTTGCGATTATCATACCACGGGGGCTTGGACGGCGCTGTCCTGCGCGGCGATTGGGGCGCGATATCTGGGGCTGGGGGCAGAGCAAACTCGCCACGCCCTTGGCATAGCCGAGTATCACGGCCCCCGCAGCCAGATGATGCGCTGCATCGATGCGCCGACCATGGTCAAAGATGGCTCGGGCTGGGGTGGCATGGCAGGGGTCTCGGCAGCCTATCTCGCGCGGTCCGGCTTCACCGGTGCGCCCGCGATCACGGCGGAGGGCGACGATGTGGCCGACCTTTGGGACGATCTGGGGCAAAACTGGCGGGTGATGGAGCAGTATTACAAACCTTTCCCGGTTTGCCGCTGGGCGCAGCCACCGGTGCAGGCGGTTCTGTCGCTGATGCAGGGCCATAGATTGCGGTCCACCGATGTGGCGCGGATCGAGATCGTCACCTTCCACCAATCCCTGCGCCTTGCCACCAGAACGCCTGCGACCACCGAAGAGGCGCAGTACTCCACCGCCTTCCCTGCCGCTGTCGCTGCCGTGCGCGGCACCATCGGCGCAGCCGATATCACCGAAGCAGCCTTCGCCGACCCCGAAATCCGCCGTCTGGCGACCGGCATGCTGGTCACCGAATCCGATACCTACAACGCGGCGTTCCCGGCCCGGCGCTTTGCTCATGCAGTCGTCGTCTTGCAAGATGGCACGCGTCTGGAGTCCCCCCCAACAGAAGCGCGTGGCGACCCTGAAGCGATGGTGTCGCGCGACGAGATGCGCCAGAAGTTCCACGCTTGCGCCGACCCGGTTCTGGGCGCCCCCCGCGCCAAAGCCTTGTGCGCGGCGGCAGAAGGGTTGGCACCGGGAGGGTCAGCGCAATCTCTGCTCGACCTCGCCACGGCGGCCGTGTGACGCCTGACCTTGCCAATCTCCGCCCCTCCCCCTTTTGGGGAGGGAGTGAGGGGCAGATTAGAACCTAGGCCCGCAGCCGCTTCCCCTCGGGGTCAAAGGCTGCTCCTTCCAGCACCCGCGCCCGATGCGGACGGCCAAGAACCATAACGTCCAGCTCGGTCCCTGCTGCGATGTCAGGGCGCAGATAGGCCAAGGCCAAAGACTGGCCAACATGATAGCCATAGGTTCCTGACGACACCTTTCCGGCGGGCCGACCTTCCAGATCGAAAATCGGCTCGTTGCCCGTGGCATCCGCCGTGGTGGCCTCGATCACCAGCGTCCGCAGCACTTCACGCGGCGGGGTATCTGCAAGGGCGGCATAGGCGGCTTTGTTCAGGAACTCTTTGTCCATCTTGATGAGGCCAGCGAGCCCCGTTTCCTGTGGCCAGTATTCGGGCGAATAGTCCCGTCCCCAGCTGCCATACCCCTTCTCCACCCGCAGGCTCATCAAGGCCCGGCTTCCCACGGGGCCAGCACCCAAGGGCTTTCCAGCCTCCAGAAGCGCCGCGTAAAGCCTCGCCTGATCAGCCTCCACACAGTGGAGTTCCCAGCCCAGATCGCCGGTAAAGCTGACGCGCAGCGCAATGCAGGGCACGCCCGCCACGTCAATCTGAGCTGAGCGGATGAAGGGGAAGGCCGCGTTCGACAGGTCGGCATTGGTCAACCGCGCCAGAAGATCGCGGGCCAAGGGGCCGGCCACGTTAAAGCCCGCCATTGCTTCGGTCACGCTCTCCCAAATGGTCCCAACGGGCAAGGGGACGGCATCAAAGAACCGCTTGTGATAGCGTTCAGCCATGCCCGAGCCGACCATGAAATAGTCGCCCGCACCCAGACAGGTGACGGTAAAATCTCCCGCAATGCCGCCGCGTTTGCCGATTAAAGGGGCAAGGCAGGACCGGCCCGGCAAGCCCGGAATTCGGTTGGCGAGAAGTGCTTCCAACCAGTCTTTGGCCCCGGGGCCAGTGATCCGGTAGCGGGCAAAGTTCGAGATGTCGATAATCCCCGCCCGGTCACGCAAGCTGCGCGCCTCACGGCCCACGGGGCCCCACCAGTTTTGACGGTCAAAGCCGATGGTTTCTTCCTTTGGCTCGCCCTCAACCGAGAACCACAAGGGATGCTCCCAGCCGTAGTTCAGGCCAAAAACCCCGCCCATCGCCTTTTGTGTCTCGTAGATCGGACGGGTTCGCACAGGGCGGCCTGCAGCGCGCTCTTCATTCGGGAAGTGGATCTTGAAACGGTTGGCGTATTGGTCCCGCACGCGGGCCTTGGTGAAATCCTTGCCCGCCCAGGCGCCAAAGCGTGCAAGGTCCCAGCCGAACATGTCAAGCTTCGGCTCGCCCTCAATAATCCATTCCGCGGACAAAAGCCCAAGGCCGCCAGACTGCGAAAAGCCGGGGATGATGCCATTACAGCAGAAGTAGTTGCGCAGTTCCGGCACAGGACCGAACAGAGCGGAGGAGTCCGGCGACCAGATCATCGGTCCGTTGATCACCCGCTTGATCCCGGCGCTGCCCACCACCGGAACCCGGTCAATGGCCCGCATCATATTTGGCTCGATACGTTCCAGATCATCGGCGAACAGCTCATGGCCAAAGCCTTGCGGTGTGCCGTTCTCGGCCCAGAATTTCATGTCGCGCTCATAGGCCCCGACCAAAAGGCCCTTGCCCTCTTGGCGAAGGTAATACTCGCCATCGCGGTCGGCGACCGAGGGCAGGCGGCGGTCCATTCCGGCAATTTCGGGGATGGTTTCGGTGACGAAATACTGGTGTTCGGTCGGCATGAGCGGAAGCTCAATGCCCGCCAGTGCAGCGACCTCGCGGCCCCAAAGCCCGGCGGCGTTCACAACCCACCCGGTGCGAATTTCGCCCAAAGGAGTTTCCACGATCCACGACCCATCAGCCTGCGCCTTGGTGGCCGTCACCGGGCAATTGCGATGGATCTGCGCGCCGCGCGCCCGTGCGCCGGCGGCATAGGCCATGGTCACGCCCGATGGGTCGACATTGCCGCCTTGGGGTTCGTACATGATGCAGCGGATGCCGTCGAAGTTCACCAAAGGATGCAGGCGTTCTGCCTCATCCCGGCTGACCTCATAGAAATTCATGCCATAGTATTTCGCCTTGGCCGCCTGTAGGCGCAGCTGGTGTTCGCGCGCTTCGGTCTGAGCCAGATATAGCGAACCAGGCTGGAAGATGCCGCAACCTTGGCCGGTTTCAGCCTCCAACTCTTTATAAAGACCCATGGTATAGTGCTGCAAACGGCTGATGTTTGTGCTGTCATGCAGCCCGTGGATATTGGCGGCTGCGTGCCATGTGGAGCCGGAGGTCAGTTCGGACCGTTCCAGCAAGACGACATCGGTCCAACCCAATTTCGTAAGATGATACAGGATCGAACAACCGACCAGCCCACCCCCGATGACAACAGCTTGGGCGTGGGATTTCAGCTTTGGTTCAGGGTTCGTCATGTCCGATCTCTTCCCGCCGTTTGGCGACATAGGCTTGCAGTTCTTCGCGAATGGCAAGGTCCATCGCGGGTTCTTCGTATTCGGCCAGCGCCTGCTGCCAAAGGTCGGTTGCACGTTGCCCGGCCTCCTTGGCCCCGGCAAGCTCCCAGTTCTCATAGCCGCGCCAATCTGACAGCATGGGCTGATAAAAGGCGTGCTCATAGCGTTCCATCGTATGGGGCGCGCCAAAGAAATGGCCCCCCGCGGGCACATCGCGGATGGCATCAAAGCCCAACTCGTCCGCATCCCATTTCAGGGGGCGCAGGAATTCCACCATGTTCTGCAGGATTTCGACGTCCAAGATCAGCTTTTCATAGGACGCCGTCAGCCCGCCCTCCAACCATCCCTCCGCGTGATAGATCAGGTTCGCACCGCCCATCACAGCACCCCATGTTTCCATCGTCGTCTCATAGGCCGCCTGAAGGTCAACCGCATTCGAGGCATTGGCGTTCGAGGTGCGGTAAGGCAGCCCATAGCGCCGCGCCAATTGGCCTGCGATGACATTGGCCTTGGCGTTTTCCGGCGTGCCGAAGGCGGGGGCACCGGACCGCATGTCGACGTTACTGGTAAAGGCCCCATACATCACCGGCGCACCTGGCTTGACCAATTGGGTCAGCACCACGCCAAACAGCGCCTCGGCGTTTTGCTGGGCAAGGGCGGCGGGCAGGGACACCGGGGTCATCGCCCCCATCAGGGTAAAGGGCGTGATCGTGACCGGCTGGCCATGTTCGGCCATCGCAATCAGCCCGTCGCCCATGGCGTCATCCAAAAGGCGCGGCGAGTTGACCGAAATGATGGTGATGACGCCGGGATTGCGCGCCATCTCCTCCAGACTGATGCCCCGCGAAATGGCCATCATGCGGATGCCGTCCATCGCCCGGCCCCGACCAATCGCGGTGCAATGGAAGCTCAGGTCCGACAAGGTGAGATTGGCGAAATAGGTATCCAGATGCCTGTTGTTCGCGGGCAATTCCTGCGGTGCGGTCACCTGATTGCCGATCATGTGGATCGCGTTGAAGTGATGCGCGAGGCGAATGAAATTCTGGTAATCGGCCAAATTACCCGACCGCCGACCATTCACCCGGTCATGCACATTGGGCGGGCCTGCGACCAGACCAAAAACCAGATGATCGCCGCCCATATGCACCCGTTTCAACGGATTACGCGGGGTAAGCGTGAACTGGCGCGGAACTGTTGCAAGGGCCGCCTCGACGATGCTTGCATCGATGCGCACGATGCCCTCGTCATCGATCTTTGCCCCGGCAGCAGCAAATAGGGCGCGCACGTTGGCGCCCATTACCTTGATCCCCAACTCTTTCAGGATGCGGATCGAGGTATCGTGCAGGTCCTGCATCTGGTCTGCGGACAGCATCTCCATCGGCGCATAGGGATTGCGCACCACTTCCCAAGGCAACTGGGCGATGCTGGCCCCGGCCTTCTCGCGCCGACCTCGTCTTGCTTCCCGCATAGTGCCTCACGCTTATGAACTGGCAAAGATTAGGGCCAAGTGGGTCAAGCTTCACGAAAGCGAAACGACGGTCTGAACCTCGTTTATTCTAGGCCATGACGCCCTTGGCCGGGTGTAGCGAGATTGCTAAACTTTCATCAGGAGTCCGTGATGAAAAACCTGCCGCCATTGAACTACATCCGGTCTTTCGAGGCCTCGGCAAGGCACTTGAGCTTTACCAAAGCTGCAGAAGAACTCGGCATGACCCAAGCGGCCGTCTCGGGCCATGTCCGGGCACTGGAAAACTACATCGGTCGCCCGTTGTTTTTTCGCGCACCGCGCAGCCTGAGCCTGACCGAGGTGGCAGCCTCGTATCTGCCGACCCTGCGTCAAGCCTTGGCGCAAATCGATGTTGCGACCGGGCAGATCCTGACCGTAGTCCACCGGCAAGAGGTGATCATCGCCTGCCCGGCAAGCCTTGCAACGAACTGGCTTCCGCGCCGCTTGCGTACCTTCCGTGAAGCCTCGCCCGAGGTGGATATAACCATTCACGCGACAATTTGGTCAGAAACCAGCGACCAGATCGCCGATCTGCGCATCACTCCGCGCCATGTTAGCCAGCCACTTATCGGACGCAGTCTGGGAGAGGAGAGGCTGGTCATGGTTTGCCCGCCATCCTTTTTGAAAGGACCAACGGCCATGACCGAACCCACCGATGTTGCGCGCTGGCCCATGATCCATGTGCTTGGTCGGCAAGAACATTGGGAGGCCTTTGCGCGGCACCACGGGGTGACAGATCTTTCTCTCGCACGGGGACTAAAGACCGACAGTTCAAACGTGGCGCTGGAAATGGCCATTGCAGGTCTTGGTTGCGCCGTGACGCTGGCCTCTCTGGCCGAAGTGCACCTGCAACGCGGCCATTTGGTCGAACCTTTTCCCGCCCCCATCCCGAGCGGCTGGGGCTATGATCTTCATCAAGGAGAGTTAAGCCCAACCCGAGCCAGCGAACGGCTTATGCAGTTTCTGAGTCAACACGATTGATCCAGGTCAGAGTAGGTTTGAAACTATGCGGCCCAGTTTTGGGGCCCAGCGCAGGAAGCGAGAGTTTGAAAAGTCATTTGGCACAAAGGGGCCAATTGGGCCAAGACTGGCCGTTGTGAGTTCCGGTCATCGGTGCAGGCCGTGAGCCGGAAACCACTCAGCTCAGGTCAATTGCAGAGCGTCGCGCATCTAGGCCATACGTGCTGGCGGTACGAGGCCAAGGTTGTAGAAGTTTAGACCGTCTGCATGGGCTTTTGCTGCAGCGACGCGCTCTGCGAGGTCCGTGGGATCGGCAAGGTTGGGGTGGAACAGCTGGAACCCAGCGGTTAACCGCTTGGTCGGCCCAAGCGCGGCCTTCACAGGGGCCAACAGGGCGCCAATCTGTTCGGGCGGGGCGAAGTAGGCGCAGTAAAGAACGCCGCCCAGATGCGAAGCAAGGGCCGCGATGTCCAGCCCACCGGTCCATGATCCATCGTAATCGATGACCGCCAGTTCGGTCGCCTCCGCTACCCCGGCGGCGACCTGCGCCACAAGCTCTGTCACCGCCTGTGGTCGCCAGCGCAGGAAAGTGGTCTGCCCCCTGAAAAGTGGTCCTCCCTGAGGTATGGCTTTTGAGCCATT
>JBMSKG010000062.1:0-12505 GCA_049419625.1 Paracoccaceae bacterium
CAATGGCCGAAAGATGCACCAGCGTCTTGACCCCGGCCTCGGCCGCAAGCCGCGCAATGCGGCCGGGTGCGTCGGCCTGAACGGCGGCAAAGTTGTGCTTGCCGCCCCGATCAAAGGTGCCCACGCAGTTCACCACCGCATCGGCCCCGGCCATGGCGGCGCGCACCGATGCCTCGTTGCGGATATTGCACAGCACAGGCTCCACCTGCCCGACCGCGCCATAGGGCTTGACGTGCAGGGCCTCGTTCGGGCGACGGACCGCGACGCGGACCCGCCAGCCCTCCTTGGCCATGCGGCGCGCGATGTAACGACCGACAAAACCCGAGCCGCCGTAAATGGTGACAAGCTTGCTCATCTGGGAAACCCCTGCTGGCACAGATTGAATTGGCCCCTGCATAGCTTTGTGGCCCAGAACGGGCAAGGCCAAAGGCCACCCCCCTGCCGCGACAAAATTCACGAAATGACCGTTGACACCCCCAAGCGCCCCGGCTAAACCCCGGCGCACTGAAAACGTGCCCAGATGGCGGAATTGGTAGACGCACTGGTTTCAGGTACCAGCGCTGCAAGGCGTGGAGGTTCGAGTCCTCTTCTGGGCACCATTTCGATCAAATGACCGCCTTCGGGCGGTCTTTTGCTTTTCAGGGCTTGCCAGCGTTGACCCATGGCGCCGGCGGGGCTAAGCCGCTAGCAACCCTGATGATCGGACAGAGCTCGTGACCATTCACCTTTACCAAAACGACCTGCCCGACGGGCTGGATCTTGGCCCCATCGTGGCCATCGACACCGAAACCATGGGGCTTGACCCGCGCCGCGACCGGCTTTGTGTGGTGCAGCTTTCCGATGGCAAGGGCGATGCCCATCTGGTGCAGATCGCCCGCGGCCAGACATCGGCACCAAACCTGCAAAGGCTCTTGACCGATCCGGCGGTGCTGAAGCTGTTTCACTTTGGCTGCTTTGACATTGCCGCCTTGCAAAACGCCTTTGGCGTGCGCACCGCGCCGGTCTGGTGCACCAAGATCGCCTCGAAGCTGATCCGCACCTATACCGACCGGCATGGGCTGAAATACCTGTTGATGGAATATGCGGGCGTCGATGTCTCAAAGGCCCAGCAAACCAGCGATTGGGGATCAGCGACGCTGACCGAGGCACAAAAGGACTATGCAGCCTCGGATGTCCTCTATCTGCACAAGCTGAAGGACGCGCTCGAGGCGATCTTGCACCGCGAAGGGCGGATGGCGTTGGCGCAATCCTGCTTTGACTTCCTCCCCACGCGGGCGGAACTGGACCTACTGGGGTGGGATGAACCGAATGACCTCTTCCACCACTGATTTTCTGGCCACAGGCCGCCGGGTCATCGCCCGCGAGGCCGAGGCCCTGACTCTTTTGGGCGACAGCCTTGGCGACAGCTTTGGCCGCGCGGTTGAGGTGATTCTGGCGGCCAAGGGCCGGGTGATCGTCTCGGGTATGGGCAAATCGGGCCATATCGCGCGCAAGATTGCGGCGACCTTGGCCTCGACCGGCACGCCCGCGCATTTCGTGCACCCCGCCGAAGCAAGCCACGGCGATCTGGGGATGGTCACACAAGGTGACGTGGCGCTGGTTCTGTCCAACTCGGGCGAGACCTCGGAACTGGCCGATATCGTCGCCCATACCCGGCGTTTTTCGATCCCGCTGATCGGCGTTGCGGGGCGCGATGGGTCAACGCTGTTGCGGCAATCGGATGTGGCCATCCTTTTGCCGCCGGCGGCTGAGGCTTGTGAGACCGGGATTGTGCCGACCACCTCCACCACCATGACGCTGGCTTTGGGCGATGCACTGGCGATTGCCTTGATGGAGCATCGCGCCTTTACCCCCGAGCATTTCCGCATGTTCCACCCCGGCGGCAAGCTGGGCGCGAAACTTCTGAAGGTGCGCGACCTTATGCATGCCGAACTGCCCTTGATCGGGCATGACCGCCCGATGGGCGAAGCGCTGTTGGAGATCAGCCGCAAGGGCTTTGGCGTGGTCGGCGTCACCGATGATGCGGGGCTTTTGGCCGGGATTGTCACCGACGGCGACCTGCGCCGCCATATGGAAGGGCTTTTGGCCCTGACCGCCGGGCAGGTGATGACACGCGCGCCGCGCACCGTGGCACCCGATGCGCTGGCCGAGACGGCTGTGGCCTTGATGAATGATCGCAAGATCACCTGCCTTTTCGTGGTCGACCCGGCCCAACCCGGCCAAGTTCAGGGCATCTTGCACATCCACGATTGCCTGCGCGCCGGAGTGGTCTAGGTGGCGCGGAACCCCGCCCAAGACAATCTTCACTCCCGGATCGTGATGATCCTGAAGGTCACGCTGCCTTTGGTGGCGCTGGCCTTGCTGGCCTCCTTGTTCCTGTTTTCCCGCGAGATCGACCCGGAAGACGCGATTCCCTATGCCGATGTCGAGATCGCCGACCGGCTGGCCCAACCGCGTATGACAGGCGCAGGCTTTTCGACCGTAACATCGGATGGGGCGACCCTGACCTTGTCAGCCAATACGGCTGCTCCTAGCGAAGGCGGCGGGCGGGTGACTGGGCTGAAGGGCGAACTTTCGGCGCCCGATGGCTTTCGCACCGAGATTTCGGCAGCCTCAGGACAGCTTGACCGCAACGCTGGCACGTTTGTGCTGGACTCTGGGGTGCGGCTTGCGACCTCCAACGGCTATGAAGTGACGACCGACCGGCTGACGCTGGGCACCGATCGCAGCTTTATGGAAAGCGGCGGTGCGGTGCTGGCGACGGCACCGATGGGTCAGCTTGAAGCCGGCGGGCTGCGCTTGGATGTGACAGGCGATGGCAAAAGCCATCTTCTGGTTTTCAACAAGGGCGTGCGCCTGATATACCAGCCCAATCACTGACGGATTTTTCAGATGCGCAGCCGTTTCATTCCTCTTTTCCTTGTAGCAGCCTTGGCGCTGCCCATGGGCGCGGCCCTTGCGCAGGGGACGACGGTCGCCTTCGGCGGGCTTAAGGCCGACACGCGGCTGCCGGTTGAGGTGACAGCTGAAAACCTGACCGTGAACCAAACCGACGGCACGGCGATCTTTACCGGAGATGTTCTGGTCAAACAGGGCGAAATGCGGATGCAGGCCGGTGAGATTCGCGTCGAATATGACGCCACAGGCAAGGCGATTGCCCGCCTTCTGGCCACGGGCGGGGTCTTGGTGGTGAATGCCACGGATGCCGCCGAGGCAGCGGCCGCCGACTATACCATCGCCACCGGCGAGGTGGTGATGACGGGCGGGGTCCTGATGACCCAAGGGCAGGCCACGATCAAGGGTGACAGGTTGGTGATCAACTTGAAAACCGGAACCGGACGGATGGAGGGGGGCGTGACCACCACCTTCACGCCGGGGGGCGATTGATGGCCCAGCCTGCGAACTCCACGCAAGGCCCGGACCTGACCGTCACCAACGGCAGCGGCGGGCTTTCCATCGTCAACCTGCGCAAAAGCTACAAGCGGCGACCGGTGATCCGGGACGTCTCGTTACACCTGAACCGCGGCGAGGTGGTGGCACTCTTGGGCCCCAATGGCAGCGGCAAGACCACAACCTTTTATGCCATCGCCGGTCTGGTGACCCCCGAAGGCGGGCAGGTTTTGATCGATGGGCGCGACGTCACAACGCTGCCCATGTACCGCCGCGCGCGGCTGGGCATCGGCTATTTGCCGCAAGAAGTGTCAATCTTTCGCGGCCTGTCGGTCGAGGATAACATTCTGGCAGTCCTAGAGATCAGCATTTCAAACCGCCACAAACAGCGTGAGCGGCTGGAAGAGCTGTTGTCCGAGTTTTCCATCACCCATCTGCGCCGCGCACCGGCCTTGGCCCTGTCAGGTGGGGAACGGCGGCGGGTGGAGATCGCCCGTTGTCTGGCTGCCGATCCGAAATACCTGTTGCTGGACGAACCTTTCGCCGGGGTTGACCCGATTGCCGTGGGCGAAATCCGCCATCTGGTGCAAGATCTGAAATCGCGGGGGATCGGGGTTCTGATCACAGATCACAACGTCCGCGAAACGCTGGAAATCGTGGATCGGGCTTATATTTTGCACGATGGCACCGTGCTGAAACACGGCACCACAGATGAGATCGTGCGCGACGAAATGGTGCGGCGCGTCTATCTGGGCGAGAACTTCCGCATCATTTGACGCAACCTCGCACGGCACGGTTGACAACCGGCCTTGCCGATCCCCAAATGAGAGGGATGCAAGCGTCTGTTGCCCTTCATGGTCTTGACGATGCGGCCGGTCCCCGGCCCCGCCACAAACCTGATGTGGCCAAGAATTCCCAACCAAGAACGACAAGAACCCACAGCCCCGGGCAGCAGTCCGGGACTGGTTACCTGCGCGAAGGAGGCATCATGCGCTATCAGATCAGCGGCAAGCAAATCGACATTGGTGAGGCGCTTCAGACCCATGTGAAGGCCGAGCTTGGCGAGGTCGTGGAGAAATACGCGCAACGCCCGACCGAGGCTGTTGTGGTGTTCTCGAAGTCAGCACATGAATATGTCTGCGAAGCGACAATTCACCTGTCGACCGGGCTTTCGGCCCAGGCCAAGGGCCATGCCACTGAAATCTATGCGGCTTTTGAATCCTGCCGTGAGAAGATGGACAAGCAGCTGCGCCGCTACAAGCGCCGCATCCGCAACCACCATCACAACCGTCCAGCCCCTGTTGAATTCGGTGGGGCTTCCTCGTATATCCTCGCGCCAACGGAAGAGCCCGAAGACGGGGACGCAGGTGATCTGCAGCCCATCGTGATTGCCGAGATGGAGACGAAGATTCCTTCGATCACCGTCGGTGAAGCGGTGATGCAGCTTGAACTTGGCGGTCAACGGATGCTGGTGTTTCGTAACGAAGGACATGGCGGGGTTAACGTCGTATATCGCCGGGATGACGGCAATATCGGCTGGATCGACCCGCGCAACAGCAAATAAGCCGCCCCGACAGGGCGGCGCACACGGGAACGGCCGATGGATCTGTCGAAACTTCTGACCCCCGCCGCTGTGCGGGTTATGGGCCAGATGACAAGCAAAAAGCGTCTTTTCCAGGAACTGGGAGAGATCGCTGCTCAGGCCTATGGCCTGACGGCCGCAATGGCCATCGACGGGTTGCAAGAGCGTGAAAGCCTTGGTCCAACCGGCGTGGGCAATGGTATTGCCCTGCCCCATGCCCGGCTGATCGGGCTGGAAAAGATCACTGGCATTTTCCTGCGGCTGGAAAAACCGCTGGACTACGAAAGCGTCGATCGTCAGCCGGTGGATCTGGTGTTCTGCCTGCTGGCGCCCAAGGATTCGGGCGTCGATCATCTTAAGGCGCTGGCTCTTGTCAGCCGCACCATGCGGGACGCCGGCACCTGCGCCAAGCTGCGCGCCAATAATGACGTGGCCAAGCTGTATGCCATCTTGACTGAAAGCAAAGCCCCGCAGGCGGCTTGATCATTTGACCAGATAGGGCCTGCCGCGACGGTTGCTGCCATTTGGCACAACCCCGGTTGCCGGAAAATCGCCCATCAGAACCGGCTGCATGCCCTGATTTCGCAGATTTTGCAGGAACTGGCCAAAGCCCGTCAGATCGGCCAGCAACGGTGCTTCGGTCAACCGACGCAGCGAGCGCGGGCTGATCTCATCGACGATGGTTTGCAACGGCTCCATCGGGTTTTCGACGAACTCGGCCAAGGTCCAGACCCGCACCCGCGCCTTGACCCATGAGGCGCGCAGGATGGTCAGAAACTCAGCCTCGATCTTCTGCAACTGGGCAGCTTCGCGGCGGATGTCGCCAAAGTTGCGGTTGGAATGGAACAGGGGAATCGCCCAAGCGCCAGAGATCACGGAGATCTGCGCATTGGCATCGCCCGCCATGAACCACTTGAGCTCTTGGTTGTCGGCCGGGCCGAACTGAAAGCACTGACGCTCACCCCGGGTGTTCCAGATCAGGCTGGTAAGAAAACTCTTCGGGTTATAGTCGCGCATCGCCGCGCTGTCGCACAGCGCGCCGTTATAGACGGAATCGCCACCGGCAAAATGCACCCGGTCGGGTGCGAACAAATGGCCATGCACCCGGGTGCCTGTCGCCTTGCCCAGCCAGGTTTCAAAATTCTCGAACAGGTCTGAAAACCCTTCGAACACCGAATAGGGCGCGGCGGTGCGGCCGTTTTCCCAGTTCTCGTTGGGATGGCGCGACTGCATGTAAAGACCGGCCCGGCCCTTGGTGCGCCGTTCCACCGCGCGGGCGAAGAGCCGGTCAATCTTGCCGGGGTTGGGTTCGGCCGCCGCCTGACCGCTGGGGTCGTTCGACAGAAAGCTGTCATAAAGCCGGTCAGCATGGGGCCATATCTTGCGGGCGACAAAGCAATCAGATCGGCGCAGGATCTGCAGATGGTCATCATAAAAGATATGCGGTTTGCCCTGAAAATCGAACTTCGACAGGGTCAAAGACCGGCTTTCCACCTGATCTGACACCTGCCGAACAAGCGTTTGGAAATAAGATTCATCCGGGATCCAGACATGACGGAAATAGCGGTCAATCTCGGCGCGGTCGGGATTGTCCAGAATGGCCGACAGGGTTTGGCGCGTCAGGCACCACCACTGGCTGCCCAGATGCGGCACGATGCCCGCAGGGACGCGCCGTTTCAGGCCAAGGCGGCGTTGCAGCCGCACATAGAAGTCAAACAGCCGCCGTTGTTTGCGCCAGCTGAAGGGGAACCGCATGGTAAAGCGTTCCAGATTCAGCCCGCCAATCGTCCAGCCGACATCTTCGGTGGTGACGCTTTCAATAAAGTCGGTGCGCGGGCGTTCATCAAGATAGCGCACCAATTCCGCCACAGGGCGCAGCGGCAGGCAGGAGCCCGAGGAGAGATAGACATGCCGCACCTGCGGGAATTCCTGCAGCATGATGGTCGCGGCTTCTTGGGTGGCCGCCACAATGCCCCAAGTGCCCCATTCACAGGCATGCCGCCCGGAAAACCGCACATTCGGCAGATCGGACAGGGCTTTGACTATTCCGTCATAACCCTTGCGCCGAACGCGCTTGTCGACGTGGATCACCACCGGGCAACCCTGCATGGCCCAATGCCGCGCCACCTGCGCGGCCCGGTCCAAGGCCGTGTGGCACAGCATGACAAAGCCAACGCTCATGCCCAGTTTCCTTTGGACATAAGGCCCAAAATCTCAAGCTGGCGCCAGTTGATGTATTTCTCAGACCACTTGCACCACAGGTCAGGCTGCTTGGCGATGGCCAGCCGGTAGGCGCGGTATTCGTGGCTGTTGGCATAGTGCTGCTTTCGCTGCATCTCCTCTTCGGCCTTGTGGGCGAAGGTATCAAGGAACTTTGCATGCAGCAAAACGCCCGAAGCCTTTTCGCCACCCCATTCGTCATAAACCTGATTAAGACCACGCGGCAAAAGCATGTGGGTCGATGAGGCGTAGGCGTATGACCGGTTCCAACGCACCAAGGGCACCTTATTCAGAGCCGGTGCGCGCTGGGGCAAATCGGGGAAGAACATGCGCGCGCGGGGGCCGCCTTGTATCCACAGATTGCCGTATTTGCGATTGCGCTGGATCGTGTAGTTGCCGCTGTCAAACCATTGGGCAATTTCAAAGGGATCCTGCCCCTCATGATAGGGTTGGGCGTCAAACGGGCCTTTGGGATACATATCCAGAAGCATCGCCGAAAAGGACTTGATCGACGAGGCGTCCAGCCAATCGGTCAACGCACGTAGGGGCCGCGTGTCGCAGAAGGGATAGACGAAGAATTCGTCCGGATCGACCACAAGGCACCAGTGGTTATGGCCGTGCTTCATTTGCAGCCAGTTCAGCCAATCGACGCCAAAGCGCGCCCGCTTATAGCTGTGCTTGGTGGTCCAAAGCGACACATCGGGCTGTTCTGCCAGAAACTCGCGGCTGCCATCATCGCTGTCATTGTCGACGATGAAGAAATGGTTGACCCCCATCTCTCGGTAGTAGCGCAGGAAAAACGGCAGACGGACACGTTCGTTGCGCAGGGTAGAAAAGACCAGGATCGCATCATTTGAGAAGGTGGTTGAACGGTCGGCAACCACGCGCAATTCGCGGCGTTTGCGAAACGCCCGGAAAAGCCAGCGCTTGCGCGCAAGGCGCAGCATATATCTTGAAAAAATGCTCAAACCAAAAAAATCCTGCCTGCAAACACCGTCCTTGGCCCGAACCTATCACGCAAGGCTTAAGACCGTCTTGAAATGCGCGTCCCATGTGGGGGCGTACCAAGGGGTCTTTTCGCCATCGATCTGCGGCAGGGCTGCCTGTCGAACGATTGTTTCCGTCCAAGAATATATATCTGAGGCAGGCAGGTAAACTGCCTTATTTCCAATGAGTTCGCGCGTCACGGCCAGATCCGTCGCGATCACAGCTGTGCCAAGGCTTGCCGCTTCAACCGGGGGCAGACCAAACCCCTCGGCCAATGAGGGTGCCAAAAGGGCGCGGGCGCGGGCGATAAGCGCGGCAACGGCGCCATCGGGCAGGCCGTGCAGCACGCGAACCGGCCCATCGGCGGGCAAGGCATCAAGCCGTGCCAAAAGCGCCGCATCGGCCCAGCCCCGGTTGCCGACAATGTAAAGCCGGGGTGCCGGATCTGGCAGGCGGGCCCAGACATCCAGCAAAAGGGCGTGGTTCTTGCGCGGCTCAATGGTGCCAAGGTTCACGAAATAAGGGGCGGTCAGGTCTATCGTCGGCGGCAGCAAACGAGGGTCCGGCGCGGCCAGATCAATGCCGATCGGTGCGACCACACCCGGCGGCACGCGGCCCATGCCGGCCATCTGCGCCTCGGTCAGGGTGCGGGCGGCGTTGGTCAGGTGGATGAGTTGCGTGGCATGGGCCGAGACGGCTGCCACACGGGCGCGAAACGGCTCAACCGTGCCGGGCCGGGCAAACTGCGGATGATCCAAGGGAATGGTGTCATGGATCAGAACGGTCACGGAAAGCCCCGCCCGTGTAAGGCTGGCCAAAGCCTTATCGCTCAGATTGGCATGCCCGACATTCAGATAGCTTGTGTCACGCGGCAGCTGACGCATCAGGCGCGACAGAAGCGGCCGCGCCGCGCGGGAAATCGCAAGCTGGCGGGCGGCGGTTTCTGCGCGGGCGCGCAGGGGATCGCGGCGGTGCAGAAGGCGAGACAGAAGGTCCGCCGGGGGCAACCCGACTTTTCCGCTGACGATCTGGGCAAAGTGGGCGCAGCCGGGCTGATCCAGCAAAAGCCAGCCCGCCGCACTGCGTACCAAACCGAAAAGCGGGGTCTCGCGCGACGCAAGATGGGTGAGATAGGCGTATTCAACCCGGTCTATACCGGTCATCGGCCCACGCCCCTGACGCGACACCAGCCGCGTCAGGTCAAGAAGCCGGGCCGGGACCACAGGTTACTGCGCGGCCTTTTGCAGCGCCATCATGTCCTGCAGATAGGCTGCAAACTCATCCCGAAGATCGGGGCGGGCCAGACCAAAGGCCACGGTGGCCTGCAAGAACCCGGACTTGGAGCCACAGTCATAGCGCTGACCGCGGAAACGGTAGCCATAGACCTTGCCGGACTTGGTCTCTTCGGCAATCGCGTCAGTCAGCTGGATTTCACCACCCGCGCCTTGCTTGCGTTTGTTGAGATTGGTCAGAACCTTGGGCTGCAGGATATAGCGGCCAATGACGGCCAGATTGGACGGCGCGTCAGCGGCCTTGGGTTTTTCGACCATGCCCTTGGCTTCGACGATGGAGCCCATGTCTTGGCCAATATCCAAGATACCATAACTGGAGGCCTTTTCCGGGGACACCTCCATCGCAGCGACCATGTTGCCGCCGGTTTGCTCATAAGCTTCCATCATCTGCTGCAGACAGGGCTTTTCGGCCGCGATCACGTCATCGGGCAACAGAACCGCAAAGGGCTCATTGCCAATCAGACGGCGGGCGCACCAGACGGCATGGCCCAGACCAAGCGGACGGTTCTGCCGCAGATAGGCGATGGCCCCGGAATCGATATTGGTTTCCTTGAGGATTTCAAGAAGTTCCTCTTTGCCTGCCTTGCGCAGGGTGTTCTCCAACTCGGGCGAGTGATCGAAATAATCCTCAAGCGCCGATTTGCCCTTGGAGGTAACGAAGATAAACTCCTTGATGCCGGCGGAACGTGCCTCATCAATGGCGTATTGGATGAGAGGGCGGTCGACGAGGGTCGTGATTTCCTTCGGGATCGACTTGGTCGCCGGCAAGAACCGCGTGCCCAAGCCTGCGACAGGAAATACCGCCTTGGTGACTTTTTTCGCCTTCATATCCTATACCTTCGTTTCAACGGCTTTTGGCAAAATCATGACGCTGACACCACATATGGTGATTATTAGCACACAACCGTGATTCCTGAGATAGGGTTTCGGTCAACCCGGTCTGGCTCCATCGACGGGGCGAAAGGGCGCGATGCGGGCGGTTTCCTCTGCAATGCGGACCCGAAACGGGGCGAACCGCAAGCGAGGGCCTTGCCGGGTGGACCAGCCGAACAGACCGCCACTTTGCAGCCAGATACCGTCGGCGGTAAAGGCCATTCGGTGGGCGCGCGGGCTGGGTGCCAGACAAATCACGGTCACAATGCGGCCTTCGGCACGGGCAAGGCGCGCTTGGTGAAGCAAAGCGGCCTTTTGCCAGAACCGCCCGGAAATCACCTTGCCGGGTTTTGGGCCAGTGCCGGGAAGAGCCCTGAAAGCAGGCGTTTCTGCTTTGATGGGCGCCAAAGCTGGCAGAGGGCGGGACATCCCGTCATCCCATCCTGTCGCCAGACTGGCCAAAAGAGCGGCCGCGTCGTCCTCGGTCACGCGACGCGCGCGGCGAAGATCGGCAACGCGACTGCGCTGCGCCTCAATTGCGGGGATCGTCTCTTGCTCTGCGACATCGGGCGCATGGCGGCGCAGGAACACCGCGATCGAGGCGGCAATCTCATGCAAAGAGGTGGGCACACGGTCTGACCGTCGGCGTTCGCTGGCGGCAAAGCCGTGATGGACCTGCGCATCGGGGACCACCGCCGTCAGGCCCTGCCCGGCCAACCGCAGATTCACGTCCGCTTCATCCAGATAGAACCGCAAGGCCGGGTCAAAGCCGCCGATGGCCAAAAGCACCGAACGACGAAAAGCGCAGTTGGTGCCTTGGGTCTTGACCGCGCGCGACGGGGTGCCGGGGTAGCTGGCGGCATGGTCGGGCAAAGGGTGGTCAAAGCCAAAGGCATCCACCTCACAGGCCTGCCATTGAAAGGAAATCCCATTGCGCCCGCGCACAAAGCCGGTGGCGGCCACCACCTTTGGGTCAGAAAACGCCGCACACAGCCGCGAAATCCAAGTCGGTTCCGCCACCGCGTCGTCGTCGATAAAGGCCACAACCGGAGCTGCCGCCGCCGCGAGGCCCAAGTTACGGGCGGCCGAGATATTGGCCTCATCGAACGGAACCAGTTTCAGCACCAGCCCCGTGGCCTTGGCCGCAGCCAAGCCCTCAGGGTCAGCTACAACAATCACCTCGATCTGTGGGTGGTCTTGCTGCGCCAGCGCCATCAGACAGCGCCCCAGCGCCGCCGCGCGGTGGCGGCTGACGACGATGACGCTGGCGGCGGGCAGGGTCATCCCATCTCTGCCATCATGGCCTCGATCACCGGCACGTCCGAGGGGTTGTTCAACTCCCAGAACTGGCGGCCCTTGGCCTGCACTTCCACGCACAGCACCTGCTGCCCGTTTTCCAAAAACCGCAACTGCTCCAGCCCCTCCAGCGTTTCCAGTGGCCCGATGGGCCAAGCCGGATAGGCCGCCAGCGCCGCGGGGCGATAGGCGTAGACGCCCACATGATGGAACACCGGGGTTTCGGCATCATCGGCATAGGTTTTGCCGGTATAGGGGATCACCTCTTTCGAGAAATAAAGCCCCCGCATGCCGGCGCCAAAGACCGCCGTTGTGCCGCCCACCCGGCCCGCGCGGCGGTCGGCCAGAAAGCCGTTCAGCGCCCGGCCATCGCAGCGCAGAACGGGTGTGGCGATATCCGCCCCCGGATCGGCGAGAAGCCCGCGCACAAGATCTTCGACGAACCACGCAGGCGTCAGCGGCGCATCGCCTTGCAGGTTCACGACCACGTCAAAGCCCGGCAGCTTGGCCGCCACCTCGGCGCAGCGCTCGGTGCCGTTTTGCGCATCGGATGAGGTCATCACAACCTCGGCCCCAAAGCCCTCGGCATGGGTGCGGATGCGGTCATCATCGGTGGCCACCACAACACGGTCCACGCCCTTGACGGCCATCGCCGCCTCCCAACTGCGGCGGATCAGGGTTTTTTCGCCATCCGGTCCTTTCAAAGACACCAAAGGCTTGCCCGGATACCGGGTGGAGGCATAGCGGGCGGGAATGGCGATAAGCACGCTCATTTCTTCAACTCCACGCCGGGGGCATAGGCGATGAAAAACGGGTTGTCCCAGCCGGGCTTGCCATAGGCCAAGGGGGTATGGTCGTCAAAGCG
>JBMSKG010000063.1:0-12498 GCA_049419625.1 Paracoccaceae bacterium
GCAGCCGCTTGGTACTGGCACTTTGTGGACGTGGTCTGGCTGTTCCTCTTTGCCGCCGTCTACGTCTGGGGTCAGTAATCCCATCTTGCAACTTTGCGCGGCGCGGGTCATTTGGCCCGCGTCTTGCTTTTGGAGGCTGCCATGCTGCGTCAGATGTTCTTTCCGGTTTTGATGGGCATTGCGGGCTGTGCGGTGCTGGTCAGCTTGGGTGTCTGGCAGGTGCAACGCATGCATTGGAAGGCAGGCGTGCTGGCTGAGATCGAGGCGATGATCCACGACGCACCGGTGCCTTTGATGGCCGCGCCCGACCCTGTTGCCGACAAGTTCCGCCCGGTGGTGGTCGAGGGCAAGTTCACCGGCGATGTGATCGAAGTCTTGTTCGGGATCAAAGGCGCAAGCCCCGGTGTTCTGGTGATTGAGACGTTTGACACCGCCGATGGCCGCCGCATCATGGTGGACCGCGGCTTCATTGAAGAAGAGGCGCGCGGATTGTCGCGCGGGGCCGGGGCGACCCGCGTGGTGGGCAACTTGCATTGGCCCATCGATGCGACATCTTCAACCCCGCCGCCCGATGAGAAAACAGGTCTGTGGTTTGCCCGCGATGTCCCGGCGATGGCGCTGAAGCTGAATGCAGAACCGACATTAATTGTCGCGCGTGAGCCAACCGGTGACGGGATCACGCCGGTACCAGTGGATACTTCGACTATACCCAATGATCATTGGGGCTATGCGATCACATGGTTCTTGCTGGCAGCCGTCTGGGCGGTGATGACAGCGGCGCTTGTGTGGCGTATCAGGCAGCGTGGGGTTTAAGAGGCGAAGATGCGCTATATCTCGACGAGGGGCACAGCCCCGGTTTTGACCTTTGGCGAAGCGATGATGACCGGGCTGGCACGTGACGGCGGGCTTTATGTGCCCGAGACCGTGCCAGTGATGGCCAAGGCCGAGATCGCTGCGCTTGCGGGGCTGCCTTATGAAGAGGTGGCGTTTCGGGTTATGAAGCCCTTTATCGGCGGGTTCTTTGCCGATGATGAGTTCAAGGGCCTGATCGCGGCGGCCTATAAGGGCTTTGGCCACACCGCCCGCGCGCCTTTGGTGCAGCTGGGGCCAAACCATTTCCTGTTGGAGCTGTTTCACGGGCCGACCTTGGCGTTCAAAGATTTCGCCATGCAGCTGATCGGTCAGATGATGCAGGCGGCCTTGGCCAAGACCGGTGAGCGGATCACGATCGTCGGGGCCACCAGTGGCGATACCGGATCGGCAGCGATGGAGGCCTTTAAGGGGTTGGCTAACGTCGATCTGTTCATCATGTATCCGCATGGGCGCGTCAGTGATGTTCAGCGCCGCCAGATGACCACGCCTGCCGAGGCGAATGTGCATGCCTTGGCGGTGGATGGCGATTTTGACGATTGCCAGGCCAATGTGAAGGCGATGTTCAACGACTTTGACTTCCGCGACGGCGTGCGGCTGGCCGGGGTCAACAGCATCAACTGGGCGCGGGTTCTGGCGCAGGTGGTGTATTACTTCTCCTCGGCTGTGTCTTTGGGCGCGCCGCACCGGGCGGTTTCATTCACCGTGCCAACCGGCAATTTCGGTGACATTTTCGCAGGCTATATCGCCAAGAAGATGGGTTTGCCGATTGATCAGTTGGTGGTGGCGACCAACCAGAATGACATCCTGCACCGCGCCTTGTCGGCGGGGGATCACCATACCAATGGGGTTAAGCCCTCGATCAGCCCGTCGATGGACATTCAGGTGTCGTCGAACTTTGAACGCGCGCTGTTCGATGCCTATGGCCGCGACGGCCGCGCGATTGCCGCGCTGATGGGCGAGATGAAAACCGGCGGCTTCACCATCAGCCAAGGCGCACTGCAGATGCTGCAAGCGACCTTTGCCTCGGGGCGTTGCGATGAGGCGGAAACCTCGGCCACCATCACCGCCGCCTTGCGCGACACGGGCGAGCTTTTGTGCCCCCATTCGGCCATTGGCGTAAAGGTCGCCAATGAGCATTTGGGCAGCGCCCCGATGATCACGCTGGCCACGGCGCATCCGGCGAAGTTCCCCGATGCCGTGCAGGCGGCAACCGGGATTCGCCCCGGTCTGCCTGCCCGCATGGCCGATCTCTTTGATCGGCCCGAACGGGTGACGCGGGTCAAGAATGATCTCCCTGCCATCCAATCCCTGATCCGCGAAAGGCTGAAGCGTTGACCACCCGCCTGACCACCCTTCCAAACGGGTTCCGCATCGTCACCGAACATATGCCGGGACTGCAATCTGCCAGTGCGGGCGTTTGGGTCATGGCGGGGGGGCGGCATGAAACCGCGCCGCAGAACGGCATTGCCCATTTTCTCGAGCATATGGCGTTCAAGGGCACCAAGCGCCGCTCGGCCTTGCAGATTGCCGAGGAAATTGAGGATGTGGGCGGCTATATCAACGCCTATACCAGCCGCGAGATGACCGCCTATTACGCGCGCATCTTGAAAGATGACGTGGCGCTGGCCTTGGATGTGATCGGCGATATCGTTCTGAACCCGGCCTTTGACCCCAAGGAGATTGAGGTTGAGCGCCATGTGATCTTGCAGGAAATCGGGCAGGCCTTGGACACGCCCGACGACATCATCTTTGATTGGCTGCAAGAAGTGTCCTATCCTGACCAATCCTTTGGCCGCACCATTCTGGGGCCTTCGGAGCGCGTGGCAAAGTTTGCCCGCGCTGATCTGCAGACCTTTGTGAAAGACAATTACGGCCCGGCGCAGATGATCTTGTCTGCGGCAGGCGGCGTTGATCATGACGCGATCGTCAAACAGGCCGAGACGATTTTTGGTGGGCTGGCCGCGCGCCCGCAGGCGGCCTTCCAGCCGGCGCGTTTTAAGGGCGCCGAGCGGCGCGAGGTGAAAGACCTTGAGCAGGTGCATTTCGCCATGGCCTTTGACGCGCCGGGCTATCGCCACCCCGATGTCTATGCCGCACAGGTCTATTCCATGGTGATGGGCGGGGGCATGTCCTCGCGCCTGTTCCAGAAGATCCGCGAGGAGCGGGGGCTGTGCTATTCGATCTTTGCCCAGTCCGGCGCCTATGAGGATGCAGGGCAAATCACGGTTTATGCGGGCACGTCGGCCGAGGAGATCAAGGATCTATGCCTGATCACCGTTGATGAGATGAAACGCGCGGCCGAAGACATGTCGCAGGCCGAGGTGGCCCGTGCGCGCGCCCAGATCAAGGCGGGCATGCTGATGGGGCTGGAAAGCCCATCTTCACGCGCGGAACGGATCGCGCGGCTCTTGGCGATTTATGGCCGGGTGCCCGATATCTCGGAATCAGTAGCCAAGATCGATGCGGTGACCACGGCAGACGTGCGCCGCTATGGCGAGCAACTTTGTGCGGTGGACAATGCGATGGCGCTTTATGGCCCGGTTGCGGCTGCGCCGTCGCTGGAGGAAATCCGGCAAAGGCTGGCGGCCTGATGCTGAAATTCCGCCGCCGCCCCCGGATTGAAGCCGAGCGCATGTCGCTGCGGCTGCCCGAGCACGGCGATTGGCGGGCTTGGGCGGCGCTGCGCGAGGCCTCTGCCAATCATCTGATGCCCTGGGAGCCGGTCTGGGCGCATGACCACCTGTCGCGCCGGGCCTTCACCAACCGGGTGTACTGGGCGCAGCGGGCCGAAACCCAAGGCACCGCGCTGCCCTTGATGCTGGTGCGGCGCTCGGACAATCAGCTTTTGGGCGCGATCACGCTGGACAACATTCGCCGTGGCCCGGTGCAGGCGGGCACGCTGGGCTATTGGATCGGCGCACCCTTTGCGCGGCAAGGCTATATGCGCGAGGCGATCTTGGCGCTGGTCCATCACGCCTTTGCGGTGATGGACTTAAGCCGGATCGAGGCGGCTTGCCTTCCCGAAAACACCCCCTCACGCGGGGTGTTGGAGAAATGCGGCTTCAAATATGAGGGCGTGGCGCAAAGCTATCTGCAAATCAATGGACGCTGGCGCAACCATGTGCTTTACGCGAACCTTAGAAATGATCGGCGCGGGCGGACGGATGTAGGCTGAGGGCGCGCGCTCTTGGCGGATATGCCCGGATCGGCCCATGGGCGGCCGACGGGAACTTCTCATGATCAAGGTGCTTCTTCTGCGGGGCGTCAACGTTGCGGGGGCCAATCGGCTGCCGATGCCGGAGTTCCGCGCATTGCTAGAGGAATTGGGGTTGCGCGGCGTGGAGACCCATCTGCAAAGTGGCAATGCGGTGTTCGATGATCCGGGAATTGCGGATCTGGAGGGCAAGATTGCCAACGCGATGCGCCAGCGGTTCGGATTTGCCCCGGCGCAGATCTATATGGATGCGAAAGCCCATGCTGCGATTGTGGCGGAATGCCCCTATAAGGCGGAAGCTTTGGCCGATCCGACAGCGGTGCATGTGTGGTATCTGGCGGCGCCTGCCAAGCCCGATCAGATGGCGTTGAAGGCGCTGGCGCAGAACGAGCGGTTCGCACTGACCGACCGCGCGCTTTATCTTCATGCGCCTGATGGTCTGGGCCGCTCGGCGCTGGTGGAGCGGCTTGAGCGGGCCTTGGCCGTGCCGTGTACGGCGCGACCCTGGCGCTCGGTCCAGTCAATCGCCGCCATGTTGCAGGCTGCGGTCTGACGGACGGCAGAAAAGTGGGGGTTTCACACCCCCCGTGGGGTATTTTTTCCAAGATGAAGGCAAATTTGATGTAAACTCTGCGCATCTTTGCAGGGGGTGGTCATGCTTCGGTTGGCGATGTTTGTGCTTTTGGTCCATACCGGCACGGCCTTGGCCGAAGGTCGACGCGATTCTGCCTGTCTGGCGATGTCAGAGGGCGAGGCGCGGGTGATCCCGGCGGCCTTTGGCGCGCCGCTGGAGGCGGAGGCGGTTCGGATCCGCTTTTTGGGCCATGCGTCTTTCGCGCTGGAGACCCCGGGTGGGCAGGTGGCGGTGACCGATTACACCGGCTACATCGGCAACCCGGATGTGGTGCCGGATGTGGTGACGATGAACATCGCCCATGACACCCACTTTACCGACACGCCGGATCCACGGATCCCATTGGTCTTGCGCGGTTGGGGCGAGGTGGGCGAACCGGCGCGGATTGACGAGGAGATGGGCGATCTGCGGGTGCGCAACGTGACCTCTGATCTGCGCGGGCCCTTTGGTGAGGGGGGGCGCAAGGACGGCAATTCGATCTTCATCTTTGAGGCGGCGGGGCTGTGCATTGGGCATTTGGGGCATTTGCATCAGGTTTTGTCGGATGCCCAGCATGCCGCCATTGGGCGGTTGGATGTGGTGATGGTGCCAGTGGATGGTGGGTTCACCATGGACCCGGACAGCATGGCGAAGGTCGTCACGCGCTTTCGGGCGCGGTTGGTTCTGCCGATGCACTGGTTTTCAGCCGATGGGCTGGTGTCGTTTATCAAGCGGATGCAGCCGACGTTTGAGGTGGAGATTGCCAGCGGGCCGGAGGTGGAGGTCTCGCTCGAAACCCTGCCGCGGCGGCCGACCATTCTGGTGCTGGAGCCGGCGTTGATCCCCTGAGGACCGCGGGGTGGGCTTTATTCCGGCCTGTCCGTTCGCTAGACAGGCCGAAGAGGTGGCCCGATGTTGAACCCTGCTGATGCAAGTTTTGTTGCCGATCTGACTGCGCGCCTGCCCGAAGGGGCACTGCGCCTGCCCGAGCCACGTGATCTGGAAGAGCCGCGCGGGCGCTGGCAGGGCGTGGCGGGTGTTGTGGCGCGGCCAAGGACCACGGCAGAGGTGGCCGAGGTGGTGCGCGCCTGTGCGGCAGCGCGGGTTGGCATTGTGCCAATGGGCGGCGGCACGGGGCTTGTGGGCGGGCAGATTATGGAACGGGGGCCGGAGCCCTTGATCCTGTCGCTGGAGCGGATGGCCGCTGTGCGCGCGGCTTACCCATCGGAGAACGCTTTGGTGGTCGAGGCTGGCATGGTGGTCGCCACCGCGCAGGCCGAGGCAGAGAAGATTGACCGGCTCTTTCCCTTGTCGCTCGCCTCGGAAGGGTCGGCGCGGGTGGGGGGCGTCTTGGCCACCAATGCAGGTGGGGTCAATGTGCTGCGCTATGGCAATGCGCGCGATCTGTGTTTGGGGATCGAAGCGGTTTTGCCCGATGGAACTGTGCTGCACGGGTTGAAGCGACTGCGCAAGGATAACACCGGCTATGATCTGCGGCATCTGTTGATTGGGGCCGAGGGCACTCTGGGCATCATCACCGCCGCCACCTTGCGGCTGTTCCCGCGCCCGGCCAGCGTGGCGACCGCGCTTTTGGCCGTGCCGTCGCCCGAAGGGGCGCTGAAGCTTTTGGCGATGGCCGAGGCGCGGGCGTCGGGGATGATTTCGGCCTTCGAGCTGATCCATCGGCAGGGGTTGGAGTTTCTGGCCGAGCATATGCCCGAGGTGGGAGTGCCGTTGCAGCCCTTGCCTGAATGGGCGGTGTTGATGGAGTTGGGCCTGCCTGCCGGCTTTGAAAACGCCGAGGCGCTGATGGCAGGGCTTTTGGATGAGGCGATGACAGCGGGGCTGGTGGGCGATGGGGTTGTGGCCCATTCGGCAGCGCAAGCCGTGGGGCTGTGGCGGATCCGCGAAAGTTTGCCTTTGGCCAATCGCAAGGTGGGGGCGGTGTCGAACCACGACATCTCATTGCCCTTGTCGCAGGTGCCCGAGTTTATCCCGCACGCGACGCAGGCTCTGGCGGGGTTGGGGGATTTCCGGGTCAACTGCTTTGGTCATCTGGGGGACGGCAATCTGCATTACAACGTCTTTCCCGCAAAAGGGCAGGCGAAAGAGGCCTATCTGGCGCTGCGTGGGGCGATCAAATCCACGATCCACGATCTTGTGCATGAGATGGGCGGGTCGGTGTCGGCCGAGCATGGGATCGGGCGGCTGAAGGTGGACGATCTGCAGCGCTATGGCGATCCGACCAAGCTGGCAGCGATGCGGGCGATCAAGGCCGCGCTTGACCCGTTGGGCATCATGAACCCCGGTGCGGTGCTGGGATAAGGATTGGCCCCGCCGGTTGGGGACCGACGGGGCCTTGGGGTGTGGTTGGGTACGTGTTTTGCAAGCAGAACCCAGTCCACAAGCGTGGACAGCCAAGGCTTAGGCCGATTCGCTGAAGATTGGGTTAACGCTGCTTGGCCGCCGCCGTGGTGACCCAAGTCGCAACAGCGGCCGGGTCAGCGGGCAGGGCGGTGGCCATGCCGTCGCAAAAGGCCAAGAGGTCAGGAAGGTTCAGGCTGTTGACCCCCACCAGCACCGCCATGTCGCGCGCCAGCGCCTCGGCGATCAGGGGGACATAGCCGCGGCCCTGCGCCTCAAGCTTGCCGAATTTGTTGACCACCAGCACCTCAGCACCGGCCATGCGGTCGGCCACCTCGACCACCGCCTCTTCCAACGCGCCGCTGTCTAGACGGCAGCCGCGCGCGGCTTCGCCCCGGTCTTGATTGATGCGGAACACCGGGCCATCGGGCAGGACGGAAAGCTCCATATCACACAGGCTGCGATCGGCGCGGGGGACATCTGTTTGCACCGTGCCCGAAAGCCGCAGGCCGGCGGCGCGCAAGCTCGCAACCGCCTCGGCGATTAGCGCATCGGTTGCGCCGCGACCGGGCAAGGTGACATAGGCGATGGGCATTTGCGTCCTGGGGCAAGGTCCGGCGCAGTTATGCCGGGTTTCGGCGCCCCTGCAAGGTTAGAGTGCGACGCGGCAATGGGTGGGGGCACGAAACTCCCAGCCGCGGAACTCGGGAGGGTCACCGGCGAAGGTGAGATGCGGGAAGGCATCGAGAAGCACGCGCATCGCCACCTCGATCTGGGCCTTGGCGAACCACTTGCCCGCGCAGAAATGCGCGCCTTGGCCAAAGGACATATGGGCCTTTTGCGGGCGCAAGATATCGAAGGCGTCTGCATTGTCCCAGCGCGTCTCATCCCGGTTGGCCGAAGCGAAGATACACGAGATCGGGGTGCCCTCGGGCACGGCGATGCCATTTACCTCGGTGTCGCGGGTGGCGGTGCGCATCATGGTGCCGATGGGCGCAATCCAGCGCAGGGCCTCGTCAATCGCTTGGGGCAAGAGGCCGTTGATGTCAGCACGCAGAGCGGCGAATTGGCCTTGGTTCTGCATCAGGCCGACAAGCAGGTTCGCCGCGCCATGCCCCGGTTCTTGCATGCCACCCAGAAGCGTGACCTTGACCGAGGGCAGGATCATCTCTGGCGCGCGGGTCTGACCCGGCTCCATCCCCGAATGCAGCATATGCGACAGGGGGGAATTGTCGGGCGTTTTGGCCAGCCGTTCCAAAAGCGGCAGGGCGATGCTCTCGATCTCGGCCACAACCTCGCGGCAGATGGCATCGCGGGCGGGGTCGCGTTCAAAATTGATGGCACCTTGGCTCAGCCCATGAAACCAGCGGCGCAGGGTGGGGGTGTCTACCTCAAGAAAACCAAAAGAGCGCGCAAGCGCGAGCGCTGAGATCGGTTCGAAATACTCGGTCAAAAGGTCATTCGACCCCGAGGCGCGAAAGGCGGCAAGCTGGGCCTCGGCGATGGGGCGCACGAGACTGTCGATGTAATCCGCCACGCGGCGTGGGCGGTAATGCGGCTCAATCCCGCCACGCAGGGCGGCATGGGTTGGGCCTTCGCAGGTCAGCACATTCGGGCGGCCAAAGGCGGTGTTGACTGGGGCCTCGTCTGAAACGGCAGTGAAGTCGGGGTGACGCGAAATCAGTTCGATATCGGCCCAGCGGGTGGCGAACCAGCAATTGGCCGCAGGTACCGGCGCGATCGGGTCTGTGGCACGTAGCCGCGCATAATGCGGGAAGGGATCGGTGTCGAGATCCTCGATCGTGATGCTTTCCGAATAGCGCATGGAGCCCTCCGCTTTGCCGTATTCCTTCACAGGTGAAGCACTCTGGCAAGGGGGCTGCAGTGGGCCGTTCCGGGTTGGCCCTGTCAGTCGTGCGCCGGGGCTTTGCCCGACACGGCGCGGTAGGGCCGGGTGGTGTCGCGCAGGCTGATCTCCAGCGCCTCCACCTCAAGCTCAATCGCCCCATCCCCGGCCAGCGTCAGGGTCAGGCGCCCGGGCCCTTCGGCAGGACCCGAGTAGGCCAGGGCCAGAAGCGACAGGATGGTGTCTGTCTGCCCCCGATCAATGCCCGAACTGCGCACCGCGGTCACGGTTTCCACCGTCAAAAGCGCCTGCACCCGCTCATAGGCGCGGCGTTCCCGTTCCGCCGCCTCGCGGTCTTCCCAGCGAAAGCGATTCAAAAGGATCGCAAAGCGGCGGCGCGGGCGGGCATAGGTCATTTCCGTGATGGGAAAGACCGCATCCTGCACAAGGGCCGCCAGCACCGGCAAATCCTCTGGTGCCAGCGCCATCAGACGCAGCGGGGCCTCTTCGCCGTCTTCGAACCGGGCGTCGGTCATCCGGTGATCCGCTCGATCTGGGCCCCGCAAGCGCGCAGCTTTTCCTCGACCCGTTCATAGCCGCGATCCAGATGATAGACGCGGCTGACCACGGTTTCACCTTCGGCCGCCAATGCCGCAAGGATCAGACTGACCGAGGCGCGCAGATCGGTCGCCATAACGCGCGCGCCTTTCAGTTTCTTGACCCCCGTCACCGTGGCGGTGCCGCCATGCACCTCGATCTTGGCGCCCATGCGCGTCAGTTCCGGGGCATGCATGAAGCGGTTTTCAAAAATCTTTTCTTCCAGCACCGAGGTGCCTTCAGCGGTGCAGAGCATGGCCATCATCTGTGCCTGAAGGTCGGTTGGGAAACCGGGGAAGGGTTCGGTCACGACATCCACCGCGCGCACGCGGTCACCGCGGCGCTTGACCTTCAGGCCACGGGCGGTCTCTGTCACCTCAACCCCCGCCGCATCAAGCTTTTCGGCGAAAGCCCCCACCAGATCCAACCGCCCGCCCAGACATTCCACCTCGCCCCCAGCAATGGCGGGCACCAGCATATAGGTGCCCAGTTCAATGCGGTCGGTTACAACCGGATGGGTCGCGCCATGCAGCCGATCGACACCTTGGATGGTGATGGTGCTTGTGCCTTCACCGTCAATCTGGGCCCCCATTTTGCGCAGGCAGTGCGCCAGATCCACGATCTCCGGCTCACGCGCCGCGTTTTTCAACACGGTGGTTCCACGGGCCAAGGTGGCTGCCATCAGGGCGTTTTCCGTGGCACCCACCGAGACGAAGGGGAATTCGACAACCGCGCCCTTCAGTCTGCCACCGGCGGCCTTGGCATGCACATAGCCCTCTCGCAGATCCAGATCTGCGCCCATCGCCTCCAGTGCTTTCAAATGCAGATCGACCGGCCGTGCACCAATGGCGCAACCGCCGGGCAAAGAGACAATGGCATGACCATCGCGCGCCAGCATGGGGCCCAGCACAAGGATTGAGGCGCGCATCTTGCGCACAATGTCATAATCAGCGGTGTGGTTGGTGATGGCATGCGAGGACATGGCCAGCACTTGCCCATCTTGCAACGACGCCACCTCGGCCCCCAAAGACCCCAAAAGCTGGGTCATGGTGCGAATGTCTGACAGGCGCGGCGCATTGGTCAGCGTAAGCGGCTCTTCACTCAGCAGGGTCGCGGGCATCAGCGTGAGACAGGCGTTCTTGGCCCCCGCGATCGGAATCACCCCATTTAGTGCGCCATTGCCCTTGACCAAAATCGAATCCATTTACTCGTCCTCTTTATCGTTATTCGTCTGGACCTTGGCCCGTGTTTTCGCCTGCACCTTGCGTCGGGCCATATTGGCCTTAAGCGCGGCTTTCAACCGGTCATCGCGGCTTTTCGCCTGCGCGGTGCCGGGTTTGGTCGTTGAAGGTTTGCCGGGGTCGTCTTGCATGGCCCTCTGCATAACGCAGCGGGCAAAAACCGTCCAGAAGGGATGCGAAAAGCCTCTTGCGCCCCCCTGAAATTGCGTCTAATCACCCGCCACGCCCGGCAGGAAGCCCCGCCGACGCGCCCCGGCGCTGCAGTAGCTCAGTGGTAGAGCACTCCCTTGGTAAGGGAGAGGTCGAGAGTTCAATCCTCTCTTGCAGCACCATTACAAACCCTTGATTCTGAACGGCAATCTGTATCTTGCGGCGAGGGGGAAGATTTTTTCGCTTAGGTTTCGCTATACAAAACTTAGAAAAAACGGCATACAGAGGGTGGCGCGACTTTGCAGTGAATAATCTTACATGCGAACGGACACCAAGTACCTAGAAGTATCCCAAAATGGCTGGTTCAGCTACGTCCGTAGGATTCCTTCCTCGCTAAAGGACCGATTCACGGGACAAAACACCTTTATACAAAGTCATTTCACACGAAAAACAGAGTGTTGGCAGAGCTAGAAACGAAGAAGCTCAACCAATGGTTTGATGAGTTGTTGGGACAGATGCCTAAACCGAAAAGCACGAAGGATAAGGTGCGTCGGGTTATAGAAGACCTGCGTATTCGAGATTTGCTTCCTCGAGATGTCCCGGTGTCGGAAATTGAGTCCTTTTCGTCAGACCAAGGTAAGTTGCAAGACTATTGGAACGACGTGGCGGAAGGTCTGAAGGCTGTCGAGAATAGCTGGGACGCTGATTACATCGAGGTAGAGGTCGCCCGCCCGAAGCTAACTTCAAAGTATCTAGAGCGAGAGGAACGACGTCGGGACGAAATTGAGCTTCTGCGAGATGCGATAGCTGACAAGTACGACAACGGAAAAGGCGGCTACCTTAAGGTTAATCCATACGACGACGATGTTGTGAGGTTGAGCCTTCTTGAAGGGCAGTATGCTGCGGCCCCGCTAGAACCGACCTTGGGCGACGCCGTTGAATCATACGTTGAAAAATATGCTGAGAATAAGCGGACTAACGAGAACCAACGCCATCACTACATCGCTCAGATTAGGTCAATCTCGAATAAAATAGCCTCTGGCCTAGAGCGCGGCCTCGAGACACCGTTAAGCGAGCTAGATCGGGATGAGATCAAAAGGATCGCAGAGCACACGTGGCCAAATGCGAATACTCGCAACACGAACCTTTCGGGTCGTATGGTCCCTGTCATCACCCAGTGGAACAGGCTGAACCCGAGGCATCGTCTTGATCCTAATCCATTTTCCAGCCTCGTGGGCGATAGGGAGCTTTCTCAAGACACGAAAAAGAGGCGTTCAACTACACCGGAGGAGCTTTCAGTCTTTTGGACGAACCTTCAGGCACCAGAGGTCGACCCTGAAATTCGTATTATTGGGATGATGCTTGCATATGCTGGGTGTCCGCAGGGTGAAACGGCTGGCATGCTGCGGGGAGACCTGAAACTCAAGACAAATGTTCCCTACGTTGTGATCAGGAACAACCGGATTAGGTTGCTTGCAAAAAAACGACTTGAGCGTCGCATTCCTCTTGTCGGCCCGATCCTAGGTTATTGGCGCGACTATTTGGAACATCACTTTTCCGGCTCTAATGACGCCCCACTGTTCCCACGTTTTGGGCAAGG
>JBMSKG010000064.1:0-12409 GCA_049419625.1 Paracoccaceae bacterium
TCCGGCGTTGTATCCCGCGGCCACCATGGCGACCGTCGGGCCGAACTCTTCGATCATCTGCGCCAGATAGGCCGCGCCCAAGACCGCGTTATGCGCCGGATCGGCGGTCAACTGCCGGGTCTCATGCGCCACGCCCAGCTGCTTGGCCATTCGCGCGGCGGTTTCCGGCAACAGCTGCATCAGCCCCAGCGCATTGGCGCTGCTGCGTGCGGTTGGTTCAAACTCGCTTTCGCGGCGGCTGATCGCCAAGGCCAAGGCCCGGCTGACTGCCAATTCTTGCGGCACCATTTCGGGCACAGGGTAATAGGCGCGTGGCAGGATCCAGCCCTGTTCGGCCGCCTGTTTGGCCACCACCAAGGCCAGATGCGGCTCATCCAGCAACAGCGCCAGATCCGACAGCGCCTCAAGCCCCGCGCGGTCCTGTCCCTCGGCCAGATGCAGGAAGAAACGCTTTGCCTGACCCCGCTCGCCAATAGCCTGCAACAGCCGCCCCGCCTCAAGCACTGACGACTGCGCGAAGGGAGCCGCTTTGTAGCCGCGCTGCGGCTCGCCCACGTTCACAAGGGCGGGGTCCAGCGCCAGACCAAGCTTTTCCGACGCCAGCTGGCCGTAATAGGCGGTCTGATGCTGCGCGGCGGCCTGATAGGCGGCCTTGGCACCGGCGGCATCGCCCTTGGCCTCCAAGGCGCGTCCGATCCAGTAATCGGCCCGCGACAGGCTGATCGGAGTGCCAGCCCCCGCTTTCAACCGCGTGAAATGGCTCAAGGCCGTGTCGGCATCGCCCAGCTTTCGCATGGCGATGAAGCCCGCCAGAAACTCCAGATCAACAAAATCCGTGCCCTGGGTCAGATGATGTGAGGCGGCGGCCCGATAGGCCAGGCTTTCCTGCCCGTTGCGCATCAACCAACGCGCCACGAGCGCGCGGCGGTCGGCCCATGCCTCGGGCCGGCCCAAGGCCGCCGGGCTGGTCGAGCGTTCCACCAAGAACGCCGCCGCATCGAGATAATTCTCGCGCCGCATCCGCCAGGTAAAGCGTTCATAGGCCAGCCCCGGATCATCGCGCAAAGCCTGCGGCACGGCATCGATCAACCCGCTGGTGCCTGCCTTGTCGGCATGCAGCCCCATCCGCGCCTTGGCCAGCGCCTGCCAACCCGCCGACACGCGCGGCAGCATGCGCAAGACCTCCGGTGTGCGCTTGCCGTCCCACAACAGATTGTCCAGCCGCACCTCATGCGCCACATCCATCGCGTTGCCCTGCAGGGCCAAAAGCGCGGCCTCTTCCGCTTCCGAGAATTTCAGAACCGCCCAAGCCCGATGCGCCTCGGCCTCGGCCTCACCCGGCCGCCCGGCGGCCATCAGGGCCTGGACCAAGGCCACCGCGCCCTGCCCGGTCTGCGGCTTGGCCGCGCTGAAATAGGCGATCACCCGCGCGGGGTCGCTTGACCGCGCGACCGCCACTTCGCCCTTTTGGCGCAACAGCCCCAAGCCCGGCCAATCCGGCCGCTTGGCCAAAAACGCCTCGTAATCGCCCAGCCGTGCGCTTTCATCGCCCGCGCGCAAGCGGCTCCATTCCACCAAATCGGCCGCAACGCCGCCCACACCCGCCACAGCCGCCTGCGCGCCCGCCCAATCTTCGTCGCGTGACAGACGTAACCCCTCGCGCAGGGCATCCTCGGCAGGATTCGCCTGTGCAGGCAGGGCAAGGGCAAACAATATAGGAAGGATCAGGGCAATTTTCATGTCCCCAAACTGCCAGAGGCACCGCCCGGTCACAACCCGGGGCGCGATGAACTTTGCTTTATCAGCGATGCTTGGCAATTGCCCGCCGGGCCGCTATGCAAGGCGCGTTTGCAACCGGGCCTTTTTTGCCCACCCCAGATAGGAGACGTGTCATGATCAAAGGGTCCATTCCAGCCCTGGTGACGCCGTTCAAGAACGGCGAGCTGGATCTTGAGACGCTCAAACAGCTGGTCGAATGGCAGATCGCTGAAGGCTCCACCGGTCTTGTGCCCGTCGGAACCACCGGTGAAAGCCCGACGCTTTCCCATGACGAGCACCAGACCGTGATCGAAGTGGTGGTGAAAACCGCCCGCGGCCGCGTGCCGGTCATTGCCGGGGCCGGGTCGAACAACACCGTCGAAGGCATCTCGCTGATGCGCTTTGCCGAGAAGGTGGGGGCCGATGCCGCCCTTGTCGTGACGCCCTATTACAACAAGCCTACCCAAGCCGGGATGATCGCGCATTACACAGCGCTGCATGACTGCTGCAATCTGCCGATCGTGATCTACAACATCCCCGGCCGGTCGGTCGTTGACATGATGCCCGACACCATGGGCCAGCTTGCCAAACTGCCGCGCATCATTGGGGTCAAGGATGCCACCGGCAAGATCGACCGCGTCTCGCAGCAACGCGCATCCTGTGGCGAGGGGTTCATCCAGCTTTCGGGCAACGATGAAACCGCGCTGGCCTTCAACGCTCATGGTGGCATCGGCTGCATTTCAGTCACCGCCAACGTCGCGCCGCGTCTTTGCGCCGAGTTTCAGGCGGCCACGCTGGCAGGCGATTACAAAAAGGCGCTGGCCTACCAAGACCGCCTCTTCCCGCTGCACGAGGCGATCTTCCTTGAGCCGGGTCTGGCAGGCGCGAAATACGGCTTGTCGCTTCTGGGCAAATGCAGCGAGGACGTGCGCCTGCCTTTGGTCACCCTGACCGATGGCACCAAGGCCCGCATCAAAGCCGCCATGCAACATGCCGGGCTGATCTGACCCTCTCCGATTTGACCCTCATCGTCGCCGTTCCGGCGCTCTTCGGGTGGCACACGACGCGCGTCGAAGACGACGAGGAGCATTTATGACCGCCAATCAACGCGGCAGCCTGTTCATGGTCCTTGCAATGGCGGGCTTCGCCGTTGAGGACATGTTCATCAAATCCGCTGCCAAAGCGATGCCTTTGGGGCAAGTCTTGGCGCTGATGGGGGCTCTGGGGGTTCTGTGGTTTGCCCTGCAATCCCGCCGCGTGGGGGAGCCCGCCTTTCCCGCCGCCTTGCGCTCGCGCACCATGTTGGTGCGCTCAAGCTTCGAGATGGTGGGGCGGCTTTTCTATTCGCTGGCCATTGCGTTGACCCCAATCTCGGTCGCTTCGGCCATTCTGCAGGCCACCCCCTTGGTCGTGGTGGCTGGGGCTGCGCTGATCTTTGGTGAAAGGGTAGGGCTTTGGCGCTGGGCGCTGACTGCCTTGGGCTTCGCGGGAGTTCTTGTGATCCTGCGACCGGGGCTTGAAGGCTTTGACGTCATGGCGATTTTGGCTGTCATCGGCCTTTTGGGCTTTGCGGGCCGGGATCTGGCCACCCGCGCGGCCCCGCCCGCGCTGTCAAACGCCCAACTTGGTGTCGCGGGCTTTGCAGTGCTGGGCCTGTCCGGCCTCATCATCCTTGGCGTCCAAGGCGGCCCGGTTCTGCCCGAAGCGCTGCCCTTGGCCAAGGCGCTGGGCGCGGCCGGCTTTGGCATCCTTGGCTACAGCTATCTCACCCGCGCCATGCGCACGGGCGAGGTTTCGGCGGTCACCCCGTTCCGCTACACCCGGCTTTTGTTTGCCTTGCTTGTGGGCGTAATGGTCTTTGGCGAAAGGCCCGATCTGGCCACGCTTGTCGGCTCGGCGATGATCGTCGGCTGCGGTGTTTTGATCCTGACGCGGCGTTAAAGCGTAGTCACCGTGGTGGTGAACCCGGCGGGCAAGGTCGCCTCCAACAGCTCCAGATCGGCCGAGCAATCGGCATATTGTGCCGCCATGCCCGGCGGGATCACAAAGGCATCGCCCGGCGACAGGTCCTTGTCTGGCTGACCCTTGGCGCGCAGGGTCATGGTGCCCTCCAGCACAAAGGTGAAATGGATGTCGGTGTCATGCACCGTGGCGGGCGGGGTGCCGCCGTCGAACTTCGCCACCTGAATGTTCGCCACGCCCTTAGTGCCCGCCGCAATCCCTGTGTCACGGGCAATAAAGCCCGGAATCCGGAACGGCTGCCATATGGCGCGGTCCTTCACATGGTGCACAAAGCGCTGCCCGTGCCATTCGCGCGCGGGGTCGCCTTGGCCATTGGGCAGGGTCATGTGGTGGTCAATCGTAGTGATATGCTCGGCCGGAACCCCAATCTCGACCACCTCGATATTGGGCGAGGCATGGCAGACCCGGTGGCGGATCTCGGGTGGCTGGATCACGCAATCGCCTGCCGACAGCCGCATCACTTCATTGCCCTGATCTTCATAGAGAACATCCACCCAACCCTTGTAGCAATAGATCAGCTGGAACCCTACGGTGTGATAATGCACCATATCCGGCACCGGCCCACCGTCTGGGATGCGGATATGGCTCGCGATGATCGACCCGCCAAGGCGCGAGGGAATGAGGTCGCGGTAATGCATCCCCGCGCGGCCAATCACCCAAGGCGCGGAATCCTTCAGCCGCCGCACTCCGTATTCGTGTAGGGTTTCAGGCTGGGTCAGGCGCGGGGTCAGTGGCACAACCTCAATCTCGGTGCCATTCGGCGCGGTCAGATGGGTCTGCCCACCCGCGAAATTGGCCGGATCATCGGTCAGGATGCGAAGCCGCCCCGGCGAAACCTGCGCGTCCCGGTAAATCCTCACCCGCAGCCCGTTTCCAGACAGCGTGGCCACCGAAGGGTTGTCAGCGGGAAAGATATTCTCCAGCCGCATGCCAAGGGTCTTGGTATAGAATGGCAAGTCGTTGCGCAGTTCCTGCGTCGGCAACAGCACTTCGGCGAGGATATCTTGGGTCATCAGGTCAGGTCCTTGGCAATCGGGTCTTGGGAGGGTGCGGCAGTTGCGGGTAACTAGGGCGCGGCGAGCAATCCTGCCAGCCCCGCGCGATAGTCGGGGAAGTTCAGCCGCACCCCCAGTTCGGTCTTGATGCGGTCATTCCGCACCCGCTTGGACTCGGCATAGAAACTGCGGGCCATCGGTGTCATCTCGGCCTGCTCATAGGGGACTGCGGGCGGTTCGGGCAGGCCCAAGAGATGCGCGGCATAGGACAGCACATCCTCGGGCGGGGCGGGGTCATTGTCGCAGAGGTTGTAGATCGCGCCGGGGTTTGGCCGGGCGATGGAGGCTATGAGAGTCTCGGCGATATCGGCGACATGTATCCGCGAAAACACCTGACCGGGTTTGATGATCCGCCGCGCGCTGCCATCGCGCACCTTTTCAAAAGGACCGCGACCGGGGCCGTAGATCCCCGCAAGGCGGAAGATATGCACGGGAAGGCCGCTGTCCAGCCACTGGCCTTCGGCCAAAACGCGCTGGTGTGCTCGGGCTGAACCGGGGGTAACGGGGGTGGTTTCATCCACCCAGCCGCCCTGATGGTCGCCGTAAACCGCGGTGGTCGACAGATACCCCACCCATGCCGGCTTTGCCGCGCGCAAGGCATCCCCGGCCATCTGCAGGAACGGATCACCCGCCGCATCTGGCGCGGCCGAGGCAAGAATATGCGTCGCACGGGCTAGCGCAGGGGTCAGATCAACGGGCCAAAGCTTAGGCTCCACCCCCGCCGCGCGCAAAGCGTCGGCGCGGGATGGATCGCGGCAGGTGCCAATCACCGTCCAACCCAATGGGATCAGCCGCGCCGCAAGCGCGCTGGCAGAGTAGCCATGGCCAAGGGACAAGAGCGTGTTCATGCGCGCACTATTGCGACAGCGCGGGGTGGCGGCAAGGCTTGATCTGCGCACGCCATTCGTCCAGCATCACGCCATGACCGATCCAGACCTTTCCGGCGCGTTGACGCTGAACAGTCCCGAAGCCTGCCTTGCCCATTACCGGGCCTGGGCCGACAGCTATGACAGCGGCTTTGCCGACGGGATGGACTATCTTCTGCCCGCCCATGTGGCGGCGGCTTTTCTGGCGGCGGGGGGTGGCAGCCCAGTGCTGGACGTGGGCGCAGGCACTGGTCTTTTGGCGCAGCGCTTGCGCGAGATGGGGCAGGCAGGGCCGATCGATGCTGTGGATTTCTCGGCCGAGATGCTGGGCCGGGCGGCGGACAAGGGCATTTATCGCACCTTGGCCCAAGCCGACATCACCCAGCCCATCGCGCTGCCGCGTCACTACGGCGGGATCGTCAGCTCTGGCACCTTCACCGCAGGCCATGTCGGCCCCGAGGCTTTTGCCCATCTCTTGGCTCTGGCCCTTCCCGGCGCGCAGTTTGCCCTATCGGTCAATCTGCGGGTTTGGTCGACCCAAGGCTTTGATCAGGCTGTGGCCGCCCTGCAATCTGCCGGGCAGATCACCGCCCTTCAACTGATCGAGGTGGAGATTTACGGCGCCGCCGCCGCCGCCATTGACCCCGATCACGCCGCTGACCGGGCGCAAGTGGTGCTGTTCCGCGCGACATGACGTCATAAAGACGTCACTTGCAGCACCCCTCGCCTTTCGGTTTAGATGCGCGATCAAACGGAAGATGTATTCATGCAAGATGATCCCACACCAGTCCTGACGCCGGACCACCCTGAACCGCAAGCCTTTGATGATGCAGCCCAAGCGGTGGCCCGGCTTGAGTGGCTTTATGAACAGGCGACCGCCTTTCTTGCCCAGCATTTCACCCGCTCGGTGACCGGTTCCAAGCCCGCCCACCGCATCCGCGCCTTTTACCCCGAGATACGCCTCACCGTGACCAGTCATGCCGAGGTGGACAGCCGCCTGTCCTTTGGCCATGTGTCCGGGCCCGGCACCTATGCCACCACCATCACGCGGCCCGACCTTTTCCGCGCCTATTTGATCCAGCAGATCGCCCTTTTGATGGAAAATCACGCGGTGACCGTGCAGATCGGCCCGTCGCAAACCCCGATCCCGGTGCATTTCGCGGTGGCTGGAAACCCGTCAGTTTCGGTCCCGCATGAAGGCGTGCTGGAGTTTTCATTGCGCGATGTGTTCGATGTCCCGGATCTGTCGACGACAAATGACGACATCGTCAATGGCACCCGAACGGTGAACGACGACGGATCCATGCCGCTTGCCCCCTTTACCGCGCAGCGTGTCGATTACTCGCTGGCCCGGCTGGCGCATTACACCGCAACCGACGCGGCGCATTTCCAAAACCATGTGCTGTTCACCAACTATCAGTTCTATGTTGATGAGTTCGAAGCCTATGCCCGTGCGGCCCTCGCCGACAAATCGCTGGGCTACACCGGTTTTGTCGCCACCGGAAATCAGGAAATCACCTCACCTGACGGGCTGATCATCCAGCCCACAAAGATGCCCCAGATGCCCACCTATCACCTGAAGCGGGCCGATGGGCAGGGGATCACGCTGGTGAATATCGGTGTCGGCCCGTCGAACGCGAAAACCGCGACCGACCATATCGCGGTCTTGCGCCCGCATGCCTGGCTGATGGTCGGCCACTGTGCGGGCCTGCGCAACAGCCAGCGCATGGGCGATTTCTGTCTTGCCCATGCCTATCTGCGCGAAGATCACGTTTTGGACGACGATCTTCCGGTCTGGGTTCCCATTCCCGCGCTGGCCGAAATCCAGATCGCGCTGGAAGAGGCAGTGGCCGAAGTGACTCAGCTGAAAGGCTATGAACTCAAACGGATCATGCGCACCGGCACTGTCGCCACCATCGACAATCGCAACTGGGAATTGCGCGACCAATCCGGCCCGGTGCGGCGGCTGAGCCAAAGCCGCGCCATCGCGCTGGATATGGAAAGCGCCACCATCGCCGCCAATGGGTTTCGGTTCCGCGTGCCCTACGGCACGCTGCTTTGCGTCAGTGACAAGCCCCTGCATGGCGAGTTGAAACTGCCCGGCATGGCCAGCGACTTCTACAAGACCCAGGTCGCCCGCCACCTCCAAATTGGCATCCGCGCGATGGAGCGGTTGCGTGAAATGCCACTGGCCCGCATTCACAGCAGAAAGTTGCGCAGTTTTGAGGAAACAGCCTTCCTTTAGGGCCGTCTGAAATGGCATTTCCTGCAGAAAACAAGGAAAAACACCTTGCATTTCCGGCTTGAAACATGGGAAGTCATGATATCACCGTAAGGTAGGATTTGCGTCGCCCTCAGGGCCCTGTAACAACAAGGAAAAGACAGATGACCAAACCGATGACCAAAACCCAGCTCGTCGCAGCCCTTGCCGAAGCCATGGGCTCTGACAAGAAAACCGCCAACGCCGCCCTGGACGCCATTGCCGAGGTTGTCTCCAAAGAGGTTGCCGCTGGTGGCGCTGTGACCCTGCCGGGCCTCGGCAAAGTCGTCTGCCGTGAGCGTGGCGAGCGTATGGTTCGCAACCCCGCCACCAATGAGATGGTGAAAAAGCCCGCCGACAAGCAGGTCAAGTTCTCGATCGCCAAGGCACTCAAGGACAGCGTCAACGCCTGATCTCGATCAGCACTGCGTTTGAACCGGAAAGGGTCGCCCGCTGGGCGGCCCTTTTCGCTGGAGGGATGATGGACGTCAAAGCCATTGCGCTGGGCCTTGCCTTTGCGGTCATGTGGTCCTCGGCTTTTGCCTCGGCACGGGTCATCCTGATGGACGCCCCGCCGCTGTGGTCGCTGGCGCTACGCTTTGCGATCTCGGGCGGGTTGGCCGTGGGGGTTGCGCGTATCCTCGGCCAGTCTTGGCGCTTGCCGGCGGCGCAAACTCGCGCGGTGGTAATCTTCGGCCTGTGCCAGAACGCGCTCTATCTGGGGCTGTTCTTTGTCGCGATGCAAAAGATCGAGGCCTCGCTCGCGTCGATCATCGCTTCGTCCATGCCGCTCATCGTCGCCGGACTGGGTTGGGCGTTTCGCGGCGAACGCGTTGCCCCGCTTGGGATCGTTGGGTTGGTGGTTGGATTTGCAGGTGTGGCGCTGATCATGGGCAGCCGATTGCAAGGCGGTGCCGATCTTATGTCGGTGGGCTTGTGCGTGATTGGCGCCACTGCGCTGGCGGTGGCTACGCTTTCGGTGCGTGGCGCAAGCGCAGGGGGCAATCTTCTGATGGTGGTCGGGCTGCAGATGCTGGTGGGCTCTGCCGCACTGGCCGTTGTTGCCCTGATGATCGAACCCCTGGCCTTTACTCTGACCTTGCGGTTGGCGCTGGCCTTTGCCTATCAGATTTTGGTGCCAGGCCTTACCGCCACACTAATCTGGTTTCATCTGATTGGCCGCATCGGTGCGGTCAAATCCTCGGCCTTCCATTTCTTGAACCCGTTTTTCGGCGTCTCGATCGCGGCGCTTGTGCTGGGGGAATCCATCACCGGGCTTGACATGATCGGGGTCGCGATTGCGGCAGCAGGAATCCTCGCAGTGCAACTGGCCAGAATTCGTGGAGCGGCCACTTAGCGTGTCTCGCCCAAGATATCGCGCAGCAACTCCCCGACCGGGTCTTGCTGTTGGCCAACGCCGCCCCCGTCGCCGCCAAGGCCGGGGTTTTGAAACACCCCTAAGCCCGGCGCTTCGTCTGGTCGGGCACGCGGACTGGGCACAATCATCGGCAACTCCTGCACCGGCAGACCCTCATGCACGCGCGTCATCACTTCGTGCCAGATTTCCGCCGGCAACCCGCCGCCGGTTACCCCCTCCAAGGGAGTGTTGTCGTCATAGCCCATCCAGACCCCGGCGACATAATCGGCGGTAAAGCCCACGAACCATGCATCGCGCCCCGCCGATGTGGTGCCCGTCTTGCCCGCCGCCGGTCGGCCATCGAGCCGCGCTCGGCCGCCGGTGCCATCATTGACGACCTGAGCCATCATATAGACCAAAAGTTGCGCCGCCTCTTGAGAGATCACCCGCTCTCCGATCCCCGTCTCGGTGAACATGTTCAACTCTTCGTTGCCCGGCACTTCCAAGATACGAATTCCAAAGGGGGCCACCGACGAGCCCCCATTCAAAATCCCCGCATAGGCCCCCGTCATCTCGATCAGGGTGGATTCACTGGCCCCCAGCGCCAGCGCGGGTCCGGCGGCCAGATCGCTTTCAATCCCAAAATCGGCGGCAATCTGACGGACATTCTCGCGCCCCACCGCCTCGGAAACCCGAACAGCCGGAATGTTGCGGCTTTCGGCCAAGGCCTGGGTCAGCGTTATCAACCCCTTGAACTCGTTGTCATAGTTCTTGGGTGTCCAAGGGCCAGATCCGGGGATGTTGATCGTCAGGGGCGTATCCTCGACGAAATCCATCGGGCTCCAGCCCTGATCCAGCGCGGCAGCATAGACAAAGGGTTTGAACGAAGACCCGGTCTGCCGCAGCGCCTGTGTCGCGCGGTTGAAACTACCCGCCGCCTCAATCTGGCGGCCGCCCACCATGGCGCGCACTGCACCGTCGGCGCTCATCACGACAATCGCTGCCTGCGCTTTTGATCCTTCTTTGACCTTGTTTTCAAAGACCCACGCCAATCCTTCTTCGGCGCGCTTTTGCATTTCAGTGTCCAGGGTGGTGCGGATCACCACGTCTTCCATCGTTTCAGTGGTCAGAAACGATGGTGCGGTTTCCATCACCCAATCGGCGAAATACCCACCCGATTTGGCCTGCGCGGCCGAAGACAGTTGGGCGGGATTGGCGCGGGCCTCGTCGGCCTCTGCCTTGGTCAGATAGCCCTGCTCCTCCATCAGACCGACAATCAGATTGGCCCGGTCTTGTGCGCGTTTCAGGTTGTTGGTTGGGGCAAAGCGCGACGGGGCTTTCAAAAGCCCCGCCAGCATCGCCGCCTGTGCGGGGTTCACCTGATTGGCCGAAATCCCGAAATAGCGCTGGGCTGCGGCCTCAAAGCCCCGGGCGCCTGCACCCAGGTAGGCACGGTTGAAATAGATCGTCAGGATGTCGGCCTTGGAGTATTTCGCCTCCATCGCCACGGCAAAGGGCAGTTCCTTTAGCTTGCGGTACACTCCGCCCGACCGGCAATCTTCCTCGTATGCTGCTTCCGAGGCCCATTGTGTCTGGTCATAGGGTACGCCAAGGCACAGAAGTTTGGCCACCTGCTGCGTGATGGTTGACCCCCCGTTGCCCGACAAGGGCCCGCGCCCTTCGGCCAGATTGATGCGGATCGCACTGGCAATGCCGCGTGGGGACACCCCGAAATGCAGGTAAAACCGCTTGTCCTCGGTCGCCACCACCGCGTTGAGCAAGTGCGGCGACACATTGTCCGAGGTGATCTGCCCGCCAAACGTCTCACCGCGCCAAGCAAACACGCGGTCATTGCGGTCTAACAGCGTGACCGAACCGCGCGCACGGCCATCCAACAGGTCCGTGACCGGCGGCAGTTGGGCATAGAAGTAATAGACAATCCCGGCAAAGATCAGCGCTGTGACAACGGTGACCCGCCAGACAATCCCGAACAACAACCGCCACAGAAACCCAAAGAACCGCGAAATCAGCCCACCCTTGCGCCGTGGCGCCGCAGTGCGGCGCGGTTTGCGCGGGGGTTTCGGCGGCGGCGTGCTGGCCGCGCGGCGCGTGGGTGTGGGCGCGCCAAAGCGCCTGTCTGCCACCAAGGGCCGCTGCCCTTTTCCCGTTCCCGCCATGCCTGCCCAACCCGGTTTTCTTGGTCTTGTTGTGGGCCACCATAACGGCTTCTGCACGCGTTGCGAAGGGAGATGGGCAATGATTCGCCTATCGGTTCCGCCTAAAAATCAGGCAATGATGCAAATTTATGCGGCAGACATCCGGTATTCCTAACATCGCGGCCGCTCGGACCCGCCGCAAACTTGTGCTGCACCTGCGAAGGTCGCCTCATCTGCCCATGCGGCCCTTCACCGGGCCGGGGACTGGGGAAGCAAGTATTTGAAAAGGGGTGCGACATGAAAATGATCATTGCCGCCATCAAGCCTTACAAGCTCGACGAGGTGCGCGAGGCGCTGACCGCGATCGGCGTTCGGGGTATGATGGTGACCGAAATCAAAGGGTTTGGCACGCAATCTGGCCATACCGAGATTTATCGTGGTGCTGAATATGCCGTGAACTTCGTCCCGAAGATGCGGCTTGAAATCGTGGTCTCGGACAGCATGGCCGAAACTGTGGTGGACACCATCACCAAAACCGCCCGGACCGGAAAAATCGGCGACGGCAAGATTTTCGTCCTCGATGTGGCCAAAGCCCTGCGCGTGCGCACGGGTGAAGCCGACGATGACGCGCTCTAAGGGGGAACCGAGATGAAGAAACTGATGCTTTCCACGGCGTCCCTGCTCGCGGCATTGCCCGCCTGGGCACAGGAAGCCAGCACCGAAGCGGTGGACGCGGTTGAAACCGTCGCTGAAGCTGCCGCGCCCGTCATGGACAAAGGCGATGTCAGCTGGATGATGGTCTCGACCGTTCTGGTGCTGTTTATGACGCTGCCGGGCCTTGCGCTGTTCTACGGCGGGTTGGTGCGTTCCAAGAACATGTTGTCGATCCTGATGCAGACCACCGTCATCGCCTGCGTGATGATGATTGTCTGGGT
>JBMSKG010000065.1:0-12378 GCA_049419625.1 Paracoccaceae bacterium
GGGGCTGGTTCTGGGCCCATGTCTATCAGTTCGATGACAACACCGCGACCTTCATTGTCGATTGCATGCCCGACACCTGGGACAGGGCGGGCTTTGCCACCATGTCCAAGGAAGAAACGGTGGAGACCTGCCGCAAGATCTTTGAGCGGCATCTGGGCGGCCATGATCTGATGTCAAACGCCGCGCATCTGCGCGGATCAGCGGTCTGGATGCAGTTCCCGCGGGTGCTGTGTGAGCGCTGGTACAATGGCAATGTTGTCTTGATGGGCGATGCGGCGGCGACGGGGCATTACTCGATCGGCTCGGGCACGCGTCTGGCCTTTGACAGCGCGATTGCGCTGGCCGATTACCTGCATTCCGAACCGTCGATGGAAGCCGCCTTCCAGCGCTATCAGGACGAGCGGCGGGTTGAGGTGTTGCGCCTGCAATCTGCGGCGCGCAACAGCCTTGAGTGGTTTGAGCAGGTAGAGCGGTATCTGGATATGCCGATGCCGCAGTTCACCTATTCGCTGTTGACCCGCAGTCAGCGGATCAGCCATGAGAACCTGCGGCTGCGTGACAAGGATTGGCTGGCGCAGTCGGAGGATTGGTATCAGGCGCAAGAGGGCGGAAAGCCCGGCCGCAAGCCGATGTTTGCGCCATTCCACCTGCGTGACATGACTTTGAAGAACCGTATCGTGATGTCGCCGATGGCGCAGTACAAAGCGGTGGATGGCTGTCCGACCGATTGGCATTTCGTGCATTACGCCGAGCGCGCCAAGGGGGGCGCGGGGCTGATCTATACCGAGATGACCTGTGTCAGCGCTGAAGGCCGCATCACCCCCGGTTGCCCCGGGCTTTATGCGCCCGAGCATGAGGCGGCGTGGAAGCGGCTGGCCGATTTCATCCATGCCGAGACAACGGCGAAGCTGTGCATCCAGATCGGCCATTCGGGGCGCAAGGGCAGTACCTGTGTGCCATGGGATGGCGGGATTGATGCGCCATTGGCGTCGGGCAACTGGCCGACGATGGCGGCCAGTGCCATTCCTTACAAACCTGCCAATGCCGCGCCGCGTGCGATGGACCGCGCCGATATGGACCGGGTGAAGGCCGAGTTTGTTGCCGCCACCGAAATGGCCGCCCGCGCGGGTGTCGATATGATCGAGATGCACGCGGCACATGGCTATTTGCTGGCGACCTTTATCTCGCCCGTCACCAACCATCGGACCGACGGTTACGGAGGGTCCTTGGAAAACCGTATGCGCTATCCCTTGGAGGTGTTTGCGGCCATGCGCGCGGCTTGGCCCGCTGCCAAGCCTATGTCTGTGCGGATTTCGGCGCATGACTGGATTGATGGCGGTGTAACGCCGGATGAGGCGGTGGAGATCGCGCGGATGTTCCGCGCCGCCGGGGCAGATATCATCGACGTCTCGTCCGGACAGACCGATCCGGCGGAAAAGCCGATCTATGGCCGCATGTTCCAGACCCCATTCAGTGATCGCATCAAGAACGAGGCGGGCATCCCCACCATGACCGTGGGCAATATCAGTGACTATGATCAGGTGAACGGCATCTTGATGGCGGGGCGCGCCGATCTGGTCTGCCTTGCGCGGATGCATCTGGCCGATCCCTATTGGACGTTGCATGCTGCCGTGGCGCAGGGTGACGAAGCATCCGACTGGCCAGCCCCCTATAAGGGCGGGCGCGATCTGATGATGCGTCTGCGCGAACGGCAGCAGGAACAGATCAGGGCATGACCATGCAGGGCAAACGGGTGCTGATTACGGGGGGCGGATCTGGGGCGGGGGAGAACCTTGCTTTGGGATTTGCCGCTCAGGGGGCCGAGGTGGTGATTTCGGGGCGTCGGATGGACGCCTTGCAATCGGTCGCTGCCAAAGCAAAGGGCATCCGTTGCGTTCAGGCCGATGTGACCGACGAGGCCGCCGTAAAACGGATGTTCGACGAGGCAGGCGCGGTTGATATCGTCATCGCCAATGCGGGTGCGGCAGACAGCGCAGTCATGGCGAAAACCTCGCTGGATCAGTGGAACGCGATGCTGGCGGTGAACCTGACGGGGGTTTTCTTGACCTTCCGCGAGGGGCTGAACCAGTTTCAGGGCTGGGGGCGGCTCGTGGCTGTGGCCTCAACTGCAGGGCTCAAGGGCTATGCCAAAGTGGCGCCCTATGCGGCGGCCAAGCATGGGGTGATCGGGATGTGCCGGTCTTTGGCGCTGGAAGTGGCGCGCAAGCCCATCACGGTGAACGCGATTTGCCCCGGGTTTCTGGACACGCCGATGACCGACCATTCGGTGCAGGTGATTGCCGAGAAAACCGGCAAGACACTGGCCGAGGCGCGCGCGGCGCTGGAGGGGTTGAACCCGCAAAACCGCCTGATCCAGCCCGCCGAAGTAACTGCCGCCGCGCTGTTCCTGTGCGGTGCGGGCTCTGAGGGGATCAACGGCCAGACCATCACCATTGCAGGGGGCGAGGTATGAGCGACCTGTCCAAGCGCCGGCTGAAGATGTGGATCCGCCTTTTGGGCGTGACGCGGGCCAGCGAGGCGACCTTGCGCGAATATCTGCGGGTGAACCATGACACCACCTTGCCGCGCTTTGATGTGATGGCCGCTCTCTATCGCCGCCGCGAGGGCGTGACGATGAGCGAGCTGAGCCGGATGTTGTTGGTGTCGAACGGCAATGCAACGGCGGTGGTGGACCGTCTGGAGGCGGACGGTCTGGTGCGCCGCACGCCTTCCGACACCGACCGCCGCACCGTCTTTGTCGCGTTGACGGGCGAAGGTCTGACCGCCTTTGAGGCGATGGCACAGCGGCATGAGGCAGAGGTAGACAAGCTCTTTGCCGGCCTTTCGGAGGCCGATCTTGACGCGCTGACGGATATTCTCAAACGCATGGGGAAATCATGACCAAGATGGCCGGGCTTCTGCCCCAGCATTTCCTGTGGGAGGTCAAAGACCGGATCGCCACGGTCCGGTTGAACCGCCCCGACCGGAAAAATCCCCTAACCTTTGACAGCTACGCCGAGCTGCGCGACACCTTCCGCGCGCTGGTCTACGCCGACGATGTCGATGTGGTGATCTTTGCCTCGAACGGCGGGAATTTCTGCTCGGGTGGTGATGTGCATGACATTATCGGCCCACTGGTCGGCATGGATATGAAAGAGCTTTTGGCCTTTACCCGCATGACCGGCGATCTGGTGAAGGCAATGATCGGCTGCGGCAAGCCGATCATTTCGGCCGTCGACGGGGTTTGTGTGGGGGCCGGGGCGATTGTGGCCATGGCGTCTGATCTGCGGCTGGCGACGGCCGAGGCAAAATGCGCCTTTCTCTTTACCCGTGTCGGGCTTGCGGGCTGTGACATGGGCGCCTGCGCGATGCTGCCGCGCATCATCGGTCAGGGACGCGCGGCAGAGCTTTTGTACACCGGACGCGTCATGAACGCGGATGAGGGCGAGCGTTGGGGCTTTTGGAACACGCTCCACGCGCCCGAGGCTCTTGAGGCCGAAGCGTGGAAACTCGCCAGCCGCATCGCCGCTGGGCCAACTTTTGCCCACAGCATGACCAAGACCCAGCTTAATCAGGAATGGAACATGGGGCTGGAACAGGCGATCGAGGCCGAGGCACAGGCGCAGGCGATCTGCATGCAGACCCGTGACTTTGAACGCGCTTATCACGCCTTTGTGGCCAAGGAGAAACCGGTCTTTCAGGGCGATTGAGCCGGGCACTCGTTGCCAGCCCCGGGGGTTTTCCACCCCCGGACCCCCGGAGGATATTTAGGAACAGATGAAATCATGGCCGACACAAGCTTTCTGACCTGGCCCTTCTTTGACGAGCGCCACCGTGCCCACGCCGCAGGGCTGGAGGCCTGGTGTGCGGCGCATTTGCCGATGGATCACCAGGATGTGGACGGGGCCTGCAAGGGGTTGGTGGCCGCTTTGGGCGCGGGGGGCTGGTTGCAGCCGACCGGGGCGGGCGAGGGGGAGGTTTTGGACGTGCGGACCTTGTGTCTGACGCGCGAGACTTTGGCGCGCCATGATGGATTGGCCGACTTTGCCTTTGCCATGCAGGGGTTGGGTATGGGGGCGGTGAGCCTGTTTGGCACGCCCGAGCAACGCGAATGGCTGGCGCGGACGCGGGCTGGCACGGCGATTTCCGGCTTTGCGCTAACGGAACCGGGGGCGGGCTCGGATGTGGCGCAGACCGCGACAACAGCGGTGCGCGGTCAGGGCGGCTGGGTGCTGAACGGCGAGAAAACCTATATCTCGAACGGCGGGATTGCCGATGTTTATGTGATCATCGCCCGAACGGGCGAGGGTCCGGGGGCCAAGGGTTTGTCGGCCTTTCTGTTGCCTGCCAACGCGCCCGGGCTGCGGGTGATTGACCGGATCGAGGTGATGGCGCCGCATCCTTTGGCGCATCTGGGGCTGCATGATGTGGTGCTGCCGGACAGCGCCTTGATCGGGAAGCCCGGCGAGGGGTTCAAGATTGCCATGTCGGTTTTGGATGTGTTCCGCTCGACCGTCGGGGCGGCGGCTTTGGGCTTTGCGCGGCGGGCCTTGGACGAGGCATTGGCGCGCACGGGTCGGGTGCGGGCGGGCGGGGGTCGGCTGACCGATTACCAGATGGTGCAGGGGCATCTGGCGGATATGGCCTTGCAGATCGATGCGGCGGCCTTGTTGATTTACCGCGCGGCCTGGACGAAGGATCAAGGGGTTGCGCGGATCAGCCGTGAGGCGGCGATGGCCAAGCTTTACGCCACCGAGGCCGCGCAGAAGGTGATCGATATGGCGGTCCAGTTGCACGGTGGTGACGGGGTGCGTACGGGCTTTGCGGTGGAAAGCTTGTACCGCGAAATCAGGGCTTTGCGGATTTACGAGGGCGCCAGCGACGTGCAGCGTGTGGTCATTGCGCGGAGCCTATTGGGATGAGCTATACCCGCATCATTCAGATTGAGTTCAACCACTGTGACCCAGCCGGGATCGTGTTTTATCCGCGCTATTTCGAGATGACCAACTCGGTCGTTGAGAATTTCTTTGCCGATGAGGTGGGCATGAGCTTTGCTCAGATGCACAATGCGGGCATGCGCAACGGCGTGCCGACCGTGCATCTGGAGGCCGATTTCATGGCGCCCTCGCGGCTGGGCGACAAGGTGGCCTTCACGCTGATCGTGCGCAAGCTGGGTGGCAGTTCGGTGGCGGTGGAGATTACCGGACGGATGGGCGAGGAGGTGCGTCTGCGTGCGCATCTGACGCTGGTCTGGATTGACAACATGAAAGCCGCACGCTGGCCCGAGGCGCTGCGCGCCGGGCTGGCCGCGCATCTGGAGGAGGCGGCATGACCCACGAGATCTTGCATCCGAAGCATTGGAAACCCGCGCGCGGCTATGCCAATGGCGTCGCAGCAAGTGGCCGCATGGTGTTCACCGGCGGCATCATCGGTTGGAACGCGGAATGTGAATTTGAGACCGATGATTTTGTTGGGCAGGTAGCGCAAGCGCTGCGGTCGATTGTCGAGGTGCTGGCCGAAGCAGGGGCGAAGCCCGAGCATCTGGTGCGTTTGACCTGGTACGTTACCGATAAGACGGAATATCTGTCCAATCTCAAGGGATTGGGTGCGGTTTATAAAGAGATCATTGGCCGGCACTATCCGGCCATGGCGCTGGTTCAGGTGGTGGCACTGGTCGAGGATCGGGCCAAGGTCGAGATCGAGGCGACGGCTGTTATCCCGCAAGGGTGATCCGCGCTGCAGTTGTCAGGAATGACCCTGAACACAGGGCGTCAACAGGGGAGTATTTGCCATGCTTGGACCGTCTGGCCATAGTGACACCTTCACCCGCGACCGGCTGCCGCCGCCCGAGGATTGGCCTGAGTTTCGGCTGGAAGGGTTTGACTATCCCGACTATTTGAACGCGGCCGTGGAATTGACCGACCGGATGGTCGAGCGCGGCTTTGGCGACCATACCGCACTGATCGGCAACGGGCGCATGCGGACCTACAAAGAACTCTCCGACTGGACCAATCGCATCGCCCATGCGCTGGTTGAAGATTATGGTGTAAAGCCCGGAAATCGCGTGCTGATCCGGTCTGCCAACAACCCGGCGATGGTGGCCTGCTGGCTGGCGGCGACCAAGGCCGGTGCGGTGGTGGTCAACACAATGCCGATGCTGCGGGCGGGAGAGTTGGGCCAGATTGTCGACAAGGGCGAGATTGCCTTTGCGCTGTGCGACACCCGGCTGATGGAAGAGTTGGTCATCTGTGCAAAGCACTCGACGTTCCTGAAAACCGTGGTGGGATTTGACGGCACCGCCAACCATGACGCCGAGTTGGACCGGGTCGCCTTGGGCAAATCGGTTCGCTTTACCGCGCCCGCCGTGGGGCGCGATGATGTGGCGCTGATCGGCTTTACCAGCGGCACGACGGGCGAGCCCAAAGGTGCGATGGCCTTTCATCGTGATCTCTTGATCATCGCTGACGGCTATGCGCGCGAGGTGTTGCAGGTCAAGCCCGAGGATGTGTTCGTCGGCAGCCCGCCCTTGGCGTTCACCTTCGGGCTTGGGGGCCTTGCGGTGTTTCCCTTGCGCTTTGGTGCGGCGGCGGCGCTGTTGGAGCAGGCGAGCCCGCCGAACATGATCGAGATTATCCAGACCCATAGGGCCACCGTCTGCTTCACCGCCCCCACCGCTTACCGCGTGATGCTCAAGGCGATGGAAGAGGGGGCGGATCTGTCGTCTTTGCGGGCGGCGGTCAGCGCGGGTGAGACGCTGCCTGCGCCGGTTTATGACGAGTGGATGGCCAAGACCGGCAAGCCGATGCTCGACGGGATTGGCTCGACCGAGATGCTGCACATCTTTCTGACCAACCGCTTTGAGGATCACCGCCCGGCCTGTACGGGGCGCCCGGTGACCGGCTATGAGGCGCGGATTGTCGATGACAACATGAACGAAGTGCCGCGCGGCGAAGTGGGGCGGCTGGCGGTCAAGGGACCGACGGGATGTCGCTATCTGGCCGATCCGCGGCAGAAGAAATACGTGCGCGATGGGTGGAACCTGACGGGTGACAGCTTCTGGCAGGATGACGAGGGGCGGTTCCACTTTGCCGCCCGGTCGGATGACATGATCATCAGCGCGGGTTACAACATTGCCGGACCCGAGGTGGAGGCGGCACTGTTGTCGCACCCGGATGTGGCCGAATGTGCGGTGGTTGGTGCCCCCGATGACGAGCGCGGCATGATCGTTGAGGCGCATGTGGTGCTCGCGCCGGGGCGGACGGGCGATCCGCTGATGGTCAAGCTGTTGCAGGACCACGTGAAAATGGCGATTGCGCCCTACAAATACCCCCGCCGGGTGGTCTTTGTGCAGGCGCTGCCCAAAACCCAGACCGGCAAGATCCAGCGGTTCAAGTTGAAAGGCTGACCGCTAATGCACCGCCAGCCCATCGCGCCGGATCGGCCAGCCGGGGCGTAGCGTGACGGTCAGCGCGGCGGGTAGGCAGCGCACGCTCTGCACAAGCCGTTCCTCATGATATCGGGGGTCGCGGCGGATCTCGTCGGGCAGAAGGGCGGGATTGAACCGGGTCTGTCGGGTTTCAAACACCTCGACACGGGCCCAACGACCTTGGGCCTTGACACCGGGCTGGCGCAGGAACTGCGCGCGCAGCGCAGCCTCGCGCGTTTTGAGGCGGGCGATTTCAGCCCGGATTTCGGCCAGTTCATCGGCCGGTGACAATGCGTGCATGGCGTTTTCCCCCTGATCTGTGCCTGAGTCACCATCAGCTTTGCGGGGGCTGGTTAACGAATCATGCCTGACTTCATCTGTTTTGAAGATTTTGACCGCCGTCTTTGCGGCAGTTGGCCGCCCTGTGGCGCATTGGCCCGTTGCCCCGGCGCGCTGGCTGTGGCAAGACAAAGGCCAGTTTGATCCCTGATGCCAAAGGTTTGCAGATGAGCGCCTATTCCGCCCGCCGAGTGATGATGGTCGACACTCAGGTGCGTCCGCAGGATGTGACCAAGTTCCCGATCATTGAGGCAATGCTGGCTGTCCCGCGTGAAGTCTACGTGCCCGCCGACAAGCGTGAGGCGGCCTATGTGGGCGAGAATATCAGTCTGGGTGGCGACCGGGTGATGTTGGAGGCGCGCACGCTGGCCAAGATGTTGGATGCCGTGGACATCCAGCCTGGTGAGGTGGTTTTGGATCTGGGTTGTGGCTTGGGCTATTCGTCTGCTGTGATTGCCCGGATGGCCGAAGCCGTTGTTGCGGTGGAAGAAAACGAGGCGCTCGCCGCCGAGGCGCAGCGTGTGCTGGCCTCTGAAGGGGTGGACAATGCCGCCGTGGTCGCCGGGCCTTTGGCCGAGGGCTGCGCCAAGGGCGGACCGTTTGATGCGATCATGGTGCAAGGCGGGGTGGAACAGATCCCGCAGGCGCTGATTGCGCAGTTGAAAGACGGTGGACGGATTGCCGCCCTGTTCATGGACGGGGCCTTGGGTGCGGTGAAGATCGGGCACAAGACCGGAACAAAGATGGTGTGGCGCTTTGCCTTCAACGCATCGGCACCGGTGATCACTGGTTTTACCTCTCGACACGAATTCGCACTTTAGAATATGATTGCTGCAACCCCTGGCTCTGCTGCAGCACCAAGGCAGACCGGAAACGCGGCCAGAAAGGCAGATGAGATGCGGACGTTTTTGAAAGTCTTGGGGTTTGTGGCAGGATTTGCGACTGTGCCCGCACTGGTGCAGGCCGAAACGCTCGCGGATGCTTTGGCGTCGGCCTACAAATCATCAAACCTCCTAGATCAGAATCAAGCCGTGCTGCGCGCCGCTGATGAAGATGCTGCGATTGCGATGGCCAACCTGCGGCCGGTGTTGAACTTTGTGTCGCGCGGCAGCTGGCGGCAATTTGACCAGGACATCGCAAGCCTTGGTTTTGACAATTCTTCGACTTCGGCCAGCGTCGAGATGACGGCGCAGGTTGTGCTCTGGGCCGGGGGCCGGGGCAAGCTGTCGCTTGAAGCAGCGCGGGCACAGGTATTGAGCACCCGGGCCGCTTTGGTGAACGTAGAGCAGCAGGTTTTGCTCCGGGCCGTCGCGGCCTTCGTCAACGTGCAGCTTCAGCAGGAAATCGTGGCGCTGCGTCAGTCGAACCTGCGTGTGATAACCCAAGAATTGCGCGCCGCGCAGGACCGGTTTGAAGTGGGCGAGGTCACCCAGACCGATGTCTCTCTGGCCGAGGCGGCGCTTGCAGCATCGAATGCCAATCTGGCGGCCGCACAGGGCCAGTTGATGGTTGCGCGGGAACGCTACAAGGCGGTGACCGGGCAATATCCGGGCAAACTGGCAACGCTGCCGAAACTCCCCGCCATTCCAAAGACGCTTGACGAGGCCAAGGCCGTGGCCGAGCGCGGGCATCCTTTGGTCATTCAGGCTCAGCATCAGGTGACGGCAGCCGATTTGAACGTCAAAATCGCCGCCACCGCCTTTGGGCCGACCCTGTCGGGCAGCGTCGATCTAAGCAAGGATATGGAAAGCGGCATTGCCTCTACCGGGCTTGGTTTGCAGTTGAGCCAGACGCTTTCGGCCGGTGGCCGCAATGCCGCTAGCTATCGAAGGGCTATCGCGGGCAAAGAGGCCGCACAATCGGGGCTGTTGCAAAGCGTCGTGCAGGTCAGCGAGACGGTGGGGCAGGCGTGGTCTCAGCTTTTGGTTGCCCAAGCCTCCATCGAGGCGGGGCGCCAGCAGGTTACCGCCTCACAGCGCGCCTTTGATGGGGTGCGCGAGGAGGCCAAACTTGGCGCACGCACCACGCTGGATGTGCTGAACGCCGAGCAAGATCTCCTGTCGGCGCGTGCCTCCCGGCTTGAGGCCGAGGCCAATCGCTATGTTGGTGTCTATCAGGTTTTGGCCTCGATGGGCCTTTTGACGGCTGATCACCTGAACCTTGGTGTACCGACATTTGACCCTGAGAGCTATTATGACGCGGTCAAATCCGCGCCTGCCCATTCTGCTCAGGGCAAGGCGCTGGACAGGATATTGAAAACGATCGGCAACTGATCGGCCGTCATTTTCGAGACATTTGGCGCAAAGGGGCCCGCGGTACAGCGGGCCTTTTTCTTGTGCGCCGGGCTTGCTTTGGGTAAGCTTAGCAAAAGCCCCAAGGGCATGTGCACAGTGGTCAGGCAGGAACAGGCATGTCGGAAGCGTTGAACTCCACCGGAAACGAGGATGTTTTGTCGTCTATCCGGCGGCTAGTCTCAGATGATCTGCGCCCAGCTGGTGCTTTGGCGCGTGCCCCGGCTGACGGGGAGAAGCTGTTGCTGACACCCGCCTTGCGCGTCGTGTCCAGTGAACCGGCCGCCGCTGCGCCGACGCCGCCAATTGATGCCGTTCTGGCCCGTGTCAGTGCCGGAATAGATCAGCAGTCGGATGACTGGGAGTCCGAGACTGGCGATATTGGCCCCGACGCCCAAGGCGCCCCAATGGCTGAGGACGTGGACGCCGCCGAGTGGGAGGCGCATCGCATAGACGCCTATGCTGAGCCGGTGTTCATCTTGAAAACCCCAGAGGAGCGGGCCGCGTCTGCGGCAGAAACCATCTCTGGTGAGGCGAGCGCCGGGCATGAGTTTGCGGCGACCTTGGACGAGGCTGATGCCATACCCGAGGCCGAGCCCTTGCCGGGTTGGGCCCAAAGTCACGGTGCAGAAAAGGCCGAAAGCCCGGCTGCCGAGCCTTGGGTCGCGGGCACGGTGGAACCCGATCAAGCCTGGGCCGATGAGGCTGAGGCGGCGGTTTTGCAGGAGTTGGCCAGTGCCGCGCCGCTTTCTGGCCCTTCGGCCGAGGCGTTAGAGCCTGAGGATGGCGATGACCTCGCCCTGCCGATTGATGAGGCCATGCTGCGCGAGATTGTACGAGATGTCCTGCGCGAAGAGTTGCAGGGCCGTCTTGGTGAGCGGATCACCCGCAACATCCGCAAGCTGGTTCGGGCCGAGATTGCCCGTGTTATGGCCTCGGAAGAGCTGCTCTGACGCGCCATTTCATCTTGTGCCAAACGAAAAGCGCCCGAAGGGGCGCTTTCTTGTTTTGGCCGTCAACCAAAAGCTCAGGCGGCTTCGGCCTGCTCCATCTCTTGGGCATGACGGCGCTCGGACTCTTCGCGGCTTAGCGCAACGCTTGTGCGCACGCCCTTGGCCACAAACTCCATAAGGCCCTTGACCACACGTTCGTTAGGGTCAATCCCGGCGCAGGACAGCACCTCGCGGCCATCGCGCGAGCGGGCCCAGCGGGCAATCTGGTCGGGGCCATTGCCATATTTCTTGTCGTCAGCGATGGCATCATCCAATGCCGCCAGAACCACGGCCGCAAACAGCTTGCGTGCGCGCTGGCCCTGTTCAAAGTTGAACGCCGTGCTATCGATGGAATCGAGCATGCTCGTTATCCTGTTCTTGCTCTTGTCATTCTTGCGTTTGCTGCTTGTAACGAATTTGCTACGATTCGGCCTTTTATCTTTCGCATGACTGCCATGCGCTTAGTGCATGGCTGAAAAGTCGAGACACCGTATCTAGTTCGCTTGCCCGCAGGCGACAGGCCAGATATAGGGTCTGTCCAAACTATTTCAACCTTTTGACAAGGTTTAGCCACAATGGCCAAGATCAACGGAAACGAACTGAAACCCGGTACCATCATTGACCACGACGGCGGGTTGTGGGCGGCAGTAAAGGTCACCCATGTGAAGCCCGGCAAGGGCGGAGCATTTGCCCAGGCCGAACTGAAAAACCTGCGCGACGGGCGCAAGTTGAACGAGCGCTTCCGTTCGGAGGACAAGGTCGATCAGGTTGATCTGGAGATGAAGGACCAGCAGTTTCTGTATGAGACGGATGGCCGTCTGGTGTTCATGGACAGCGAGACCTATGAGCAGATCGAACTGGATGCCGAGCTGTTAGGCGACCGCCGCCCTTTCTTGCAAGATGGCATGACGGTTTCGGTTCAGTATTACGGCGAAGAGCCGCTGAACGTGAAAATACCGCAAAAGGTGCAGTGCCGCGTGGTGGAAACCGAACCGGTGCAGAATGGGCAGACGGCCAGCAAATCGTATAAGCCGGCCGTGTTGGACAATGGCGTGCGTATCATGGTGCCGCCGTTTATCAACGCCGATGAAGAGATCATCGTGCACACTGAACTGATGGAATACTCTGAACGCGTCTAAAGCGCGCGCCGCTGCCGGGCCTGTTAGGCTTGGCTGCGGCTAAAGCCCGACCATCCGGCGAATATCACCGGGCGTCGCCCCTTCGGCGCGGTATTTCGAGAGCGCGCGCGCATCGTCGCGCTTTGCCAGCCGCTTGCCGTGTTCGTCGCGGATCAGCCGGTGGTGGTGGTAAGCGGGGGTCGGCAGGCCAA